>JAXJNA010000016.1:0-101759 GCA_036312945.1 Anaerostipes hadrus | reverse complement strand
GATGTGAATAGTTCTTGTATGTTGTTTTGAAGGTATATGATATAATAAGAATAGACCTTATAATAATCCTCGATAGCTCAGTTGGTAGAGCACACGGCTGTTAACCGTGCTGTCGCTGGTTCGAGCCCGGCTCGGGGAGTTTCGTAGTATTTAAGATACTGCATAGACCGTGAAGCGGTCATAAGAATAAGGCTCCATGGTCAAGTGGTTAAGACACCGCCCTTTCACGGCGGTAACACGGGTTCAAATCCCGTTGGAGTCATCTTTTTACGGAAAGAGCATATAATTTAATATGGCGTCGTAGCCAAGTGGTAAGGCATGGGACTGCAACTCCCTGATCACCAGTTCAAATCTGGTCGACGCCTTTTAGAAGCACTAGTTTTAGTGTTTCTTTTGTAATTTAATATCGCGGGATGGAGCAGTCTGGTAGCTCGTCGGGCTCATAACCCGAAGGTCGTTGGTTCAAATCCGGCTCCCGCAACTAAGAAAGACTTTAGAGAATATCTAAGGTCTTTTTCTTTTTGTAAGAATCTTAGGTACAAAAAAAGAAATAGTACACCAGATTTCCACCCAACAGAAATTTAGTGTACTATTTCTTTATCTTTTATTTAGGATATCAATTTGTTTTTTTACTTTCGCTTTTTCTTCTTCATTGAGCAGAGGAGAAACACATAAATATTTACTCTCATCAAGATCAAGGGGCACGGTGGAAATAATGAAATCATATTGATCCAGTTTTTCATCATGCAATTTATGCAAAGAAATGATCTTTTTAACATCAATTTCAGAAAATTCTCGTTCCAGACGGCTTCGCAGCATCTTGGAAGAACCGATTCCGGTAGAACATACGACCAAAACAGAAATTGAATTCTTACTTAGATAATCCATAGATGCAATAAAATAAATAACAATATAACCAATTTCATCTTCAGGAATTTTCATAGGCTGGAAGATATTGCGAAAGCTTTCTTTTACGATCTCATAAAGTTTTGGATCAGACTGATAAATATCTTCTAACATTGGATTTGTTACGGTAATACCACTTTGAATCCGTTCCATTGCCATATTAATATGTAATAGAAGATTTTCCGCAAGATTCTTGTCTTCGCTAAATGGAAAATGAAATTTCTGTTCAATTTCATTGATCAGGCTGCTGATATGATCAAGATTCTGAAAAGCAGAAATCTGTTGATTCAATTCATAGTGTGAACGTCCAACGTATAGATGGATCATCCAATGGAAATAATCCAGCTCATTATCGTATAGTTGAATTTTAAAATCAACTTCAAGGATTTTGAGGATATCTTGACGAAAATGATCTTCGTAGTCTGTATTTGAGTCTTGAATCGTTAGTTTTAAGATATTCTCTTGATTATTTATATAGGAATGTCGTTTAATAAAAATAGCGATCAAGATAAGAAACTCTTGAAGTTCTTTATCTGAAATATTCAGATGTCTTTTACGAATAACGTTCTGCATTTTCTGATAAAGAACTTTTAAAGGTTCTTCGTAGTCAAAATTCTTTAGAAGATCAATAAAATGGTTTGGTCGATAATTGTTGTCTTTCAGCCAGTCAAAAAAGTTATCAGGAGCAATATTTTGAAGTAAGACATTTACAAATAAATGCCTTTTTGGAATTTCATGGCCAGTTAATCGGACTCCTTCACTTTTCTTTGTTTCAAATTCAACATTATGTCCCTGAAGTTTTTCTTTCATAGACTGATAATCATTTCGAATTGTCTGAGAAGAAGTATTTAGATCAATTGCAAGAGCTTGAGTTTTGATATAATCATCTTCGTTTAATAAAGTTAAAAGAATGATATCAACACGCTCTTTGTTGGAATAATTTTGTTCTGTCTTGACTTCTTCAAAAGCACTATTTAATCGTTTAAGATTATAGAGCGATCCAAAGATCATAAAACCGTTTCCAGAAGAATTATCTAAAGTAAGATCGTACGATTCTATGATCTCGGTAACTTCAGGGATCTGACGGTAAATGGTACGTTCAGTGACATCGAGTTTCTTAGAGAGAGCCGATACGGTTAACGGACCATTTGCATTCATTAAATTTTCAATGATTTCTTTTGAACGATCTGAGATAAGCATAACTCACCTTTTCTTTCTAAATAGTTTCACCCTGGATATCAGATTGAAGATTATCAATAATTGCATATAATTGATCCAGAGAAATATTTTTATTTTTAATCTTATTATAAAAATAAGTAATGCGTTCGGCAAGAGGTTCTTCTTTTTTAATCTTACAGACTGTTTCCATAAGATTTAAAGCATCTTCTCCTTCCATAAATGAAAGTGCAAGAGCAATTGCAAATGAAAGATATATTGGGGTAATATGTAGTGCTTCACAGCTTCTTGCAGCGCCGATCAGACGATCTGAAGGCTGAAGCTTTCTCATAGGATCACGTGCAACGCGGGTAACGGTGTCTCTTAAATAAGAATTTTTAAAACGATGCAGTAAATCATTCATATGAGCATTTAACTTTGAGAAAGGTACCTGATATTTCTCTGAAAGCATCATACAGCTTTCTGTCATACAGCCACGTACGATAGACTGAATATAAATATCACAGGCAGCTTCATGAATATAGGTCTTGTTTAAATACTGTCCTAAAAAGGCAGTTGTGACATGAGCCATATTATGAACATATAATTTACGTTCCAGATAGTAATGGAAAGGTTCATAAGGAATGATCTTTTTATATTCAGGAATCATGCCTTTGAAAGCAGCCTTATCAACTGGAAGGAAATCATAAGGTTCTACACGAACAGCCAATGGATGTTCATCTTCTGGAATCAGATCAGGATCTGCAGGTGGAACCATCCTTCCGATCGAAGTTTCTACAAGACCAACATTTTTCTCAAACAGAGCATGTTTATCTTCTGGGAGAGTTTTTAACAGATAGTCTCTTAAAAGCACGTCAGCATCCATTAGGTTCTCACAGATCAGAATATCCAGTGTATTCGAAGAATCTTTTTTCCAACGTTTTAAAAGCCCTTGAGCGATGACAGGAGCCACTTTCTCAAGGACTGCAGCACCTAAGGCAGTTGCCATAATATCAGCATCAGCGATTTCATTGCTGACAGCTTCAGGGTCTTTTCCGTCCACAGCACGGATATTTTTGATCCAGTGAACAGGTTGTTCCTCGTTCATAATGATCTGAGGATAAGTTTTCTCTTTATTGATCAGATGGATCACGTCATCGTTTACATCGATAAAAACGACTTCATAGCCGATTTCAGAGAATAATGCGCCAATAAAGCCACGGCCAATGCTTCCAGCACCATACATAACAGCTTTCATAAAGATTCCTTTCTATAGTTATATCTTTGTATTGTGATAGCATCAAAGACTAAGGAGATAAGTCCTTAGCCTTTGATGATGTGTTCATTGATTATTTAATTATAGTTCATTTTTAAATCTTTCAACTAACTGATCATACTCAGGAGCTTTTAGGTAGTTTGAAATAGATAAATGTTGTTTATTAGGCTGGGCAGCTTTGGCTGTTCCAGTTAATTCTACATGAGTGATGACCAGGTCAGCATCATCAGGAATCTTTGAGATTGCTGTATTGATAACTTCAATTGGAAGATTTGCAGCTTTTACTTTTTTCTTTAATGCTGCTGCAGACATTGCAGAAGATCCCATTCCAGCGTCACACGCAACAACGATTTTTTTAATATTTTTGATATCTACTCCGGCAACTCCAAGACTGCTGTCATTTGTTGTTGCAGCAGATTCATTTGAATTTGCAGAAGATCCCATTGCTTCTTTTGGTACTACAGATTCTCCGAGAGATGTATCTCCACCTTTTGCTACCATACGTTTTACGAAAATGGCATTTAATAAGAATGATACAACACATGATAATACGACGCTTAATAAAACTCCGAACATACAGTTCTTAGGTGAAAGAGCTACGACAGAGAAGATACTACCAGGAGATGGTGTGGCAACAGTACCAACATTTAAGAATGTAAGTGTTCCTGTTCCAACGATACCACCAGCGATCATACCAATGATCGTTAATGGGTTTGCTAATACATATGGGAAGTAAACTTCATGGATACCACCGAAGAAGTGGATCAAGATCATTCCAGGAGCAGCTTCTTTCATTTCTCCTTTTCCGAAGAACCAGTAAGCTAATAATAATCCAAGACCAGCACCAGGGTTTGGTACTAATAGGAATAATGCGGAATGTCCTAAAGTCTTAACCTGTTCATAACCAATTGGTCCGAAGATACCATGGTCTAATGCGTTATTTAAGAATAATACTTTGGCTGGTTCAACGAAGATTGCAGATAATGGTAATGCATTATGTGCTACGATCCAGTTTACACCATTTGTTAATACAGTAGTTACAGTTTCCATAACTGGTCCGAATACTAACATTGCGAAACAGCAAAGGATAGCACCGATAATACCAAGTGAGAAGTTATTTACGATCATTTCGAATCCAGAAGGGATTTTTCCATCCACTGCCTGGTCAAATTTCTTAATGCAAACACCAGCAACAGGTCCTAAGATCATAGCGGCTAAGAACATTGGAGTTCCGTCAACGGCTACGATCGCACCCATGGTAACGAGAGCACCGATAACTCCACCACGATCGCCACCGAACATCTTACCACCGGTATGTCCAATTAAGATTGGAAGTAAGTAATTTAAGATTGGAGTGATCAGTTTTGCAAGTTTTGCATTTGGTGTCCATCCTGTTTCCAAAAAGAATGCGGTAATCAAACCAAATCCGATAAACGCTCCGATATTTGGGATAACCATTCCTGCAAGAACGGAACCAAATTTCTGGAGTTTCTGTGAAATGCTAGTTTTTTCTTTCATTTTTACAACTCTCCTTCTTCTACATAATTCTGATTGATCATATCAATGAATTCCTGTTTTGAAGAAGCATTCAATAATTGATGGCGTTTTTCAGGTTTTAATAAAATATCAGTAATCTGCATCAGTTCCTGCAGAGGATCTTCCTCACGGCTTGAAATGCCGATCACCAGATGTATGGGATCTTCATGGTAAGAAATCCCATGTGGGATCTGAACGATACTGATTCCTGGTTTCAAAACAAAATCCAGAGTGTCTTCTGTGCCATGGGGAATCATAACCCCAAATCCTATATCAGTGGAAGTTTCTTGTTCTCGCCGGAGCATACCGTTAATGTAGGGTGATGTCACACATCCGACTTGAACTAAGAGATCTCCTGCTTTATGGATTGCTTCTTCAATTGTAGTACATTCATAATCCAGACAAATGTGTTTCTGGAATTCATTACTTAGAAGTTTGCTGGCCATGCGCCCTCCTTATTTGTGACTCATAAACGTTTATCATGGTTATATGATAACGTACGGGGTGTATGAAAATCAATACACACTAATGTCATATTTTTCAGGAGATGTTGTGACATTCTTTTGTTTTGCATTTTCCAGTAGAATTACGAACGATCAGTTCAGGTTCATATTCCATTCGCATAATATAATGATGTTTGGCAGAGATATTTTTCTGCGTGTTCTTCTTATATATAATATCCACAGCTTCACGTCCTTTTGCCAAAGAAGCATGTTCGATCGTAGTTAAAGCGATCTGAGGCATGGCGGACAAAGGAATGTTGTCAAATCCACAGACAGAGTAATCATGAGGAACACGGAATCCATGATCAGAGATCGCAGCCATGATCCCAAAAGCTGTCATATCATTATTTCCAACAAAAGCAGTGGAAGAAGTATGTTCATCTAAGGATTGAGAAGCCATATCATATCCATTTTGATATTCAGAATTGTCTGCAGAGTATCTTCCGTAAGCAGCGATCGTGGGAGATTTTACCTCCACCCATTCTGGATCAAGTCCATGATCTTTAAAACAAGAACGCAGTCCAGCAAGACGATGGATCCGGCCTATCTCTTTTGGGCGGATCGGTGTACAGATATAAGTAATATGCTTATGTCCAAGAGAGAGAAGATGTTCAGCAATAATATATCCAGGCTTTTTACTGTCAAGTTCAACCGCATCAAAACGGCATGCGTCTGGTTTATCACCGATGGAAACAACAGGGACTTGCTTAGATAATGCATTTGCCTGTGCAATCTTTGTTGGTGGATATAAAGAAATTACGCCTGCAAGTTCAAATCCAGATAAAAGGTTTAAATAGAGTTCTTCCTGAGAGACGTCTCTCAATGTATTGACAGTAAATACGGTATAACCATAATCTTTGGCACGTTCTGTGATCGAATGAATGATCATGGAATAATAACCATTCGAAAGAAGTGGACAAATAACGATGATACTCTTAGCAAGTGCCTGTTCTTTCTTTTTTACACCAGCAACAGGCTTCTTGTAACCAAGATCTTTTGCACCTTGTCTTACTTTATCGATCGTTTCTTTAGAAAAAGAAACATGTGGTTTGTTGCTTAAGATCATGGAGACAGTAGATTGAGATACGCCAGTGTATTCGGCAATATCTCTTGTTGTGACTTTGTTTCGTTTTCCCATAAATAGTACCCTCTTTTCTATACATCTCATTTGCAATAGATAAATCAAAAATTATTTTGATTAATTCAAACTACTAATCAAAATAAACTAACGATTATTAATATTATACAATTGATTAATACAAAAAACAAGAGAACACGTACTTTAAGAAAAATAATCCAAAAACCGCAAAAGAAATCCATTGTTAATCAAATGAATTGATTAATAGAAAAACTCTGAAAACCGCGTGAAATGGGCGTTTGGCGCGTTTGACAGGTTGAAAAAATTATGGTTAGATAGAGTCAGAAAGCAACAAAAGCAAGTGAAAAACAGGAGGGAATAACAGTGTATGATGTAGCAATTATCGGTGCAGGGATCACAGGCTGCGCTATCGCCTACGAACTTGGAAAATATAATGTGAAAGCTGTAATCGTTGAAAAGGAAAATGATGTTTCCGTAGGAACAACAAAAGCAAACAGCGCGATCATCCATGGAGGATATGATCCAAAGCCTGGAACAAAGATGGCAGAGTACAATGTAAAAGGAAATGTCTATACAAAAGAATTATGTGAGAAACTGGATGTACCTTACAAACAAATCGGAGCATTGGTAGTTGCATTCAGTGAAGAAGAAAAGAAAACACTGGAAGAATTAAAACAAAGAGGTATCACAAACGGAGTTCCTGATATGGAAATCTGGGATAAAGAAAAACTTCTAAAAGAAGAACCAAATCTTTCAGACAAAGCTGTTGCGGCTTTAAGTTCTCCAAATGTAGGAATCGTAAGTCCATGGGAATTAGCCCTGGCACTTGCAGAAACAGCCGTATTAAATGGAGTTGAAGTGAAACTTAATACAGAAGTTTCCGGAATCGAAAAAGAAAATGATACATATAAGATAGAAACAAACAACGGAGTGATCGAAGCAAAATACATTTGCAATGCAGCAGGTGTTTTCGCAGACAAAGTTAATGAGATGTGTAATGAAAAAACATTTGAGATCACACCAAATAAAGGAGAGTATTACCTGATGGATAAGAGCCAGGGAAATCTGGTCAATCACGTAATCTTCCAATGTCCAAATGAAAACGGAAAAGGAGTTTTAGTTGCTCCAACCGTTCATGGAAACCTGATCGTCGGACCGGATTCACAGCCAAGCGCAGGAGATGATGTATCAACAACAAAACAGGGACTTGATTTTGTAAGAAATACAGCATTGAAATCTGTACCAGGAATTAATTTCAGAGAATCTATCAGAAATTTCGCCGGAGTCAGAGCAAGAACAACAGATCATGACTTCCATATTTATGAAGACAAGAACAACAAAGGATTTATCAATATTGCGGGAATGCAGTCACCTGGATTATCATCCGCATGTGCAATTGCACCGGATGTATTAAAGATGCTTGAAAATTCAGGACTTACATTAGAAGCAAAAGAAGATATCGTAGATGAAAGACATATCGACCGCTTCAAACATTTAAGTCATGAAGACAGAGCTAAATTAGTAGAAAAGAATCCAGCATTTGGAAAGATCATCTGTCGTTGTGAAACAATTACAGAGGGTGAGATCATCAATGCAGTGCATCGTCCAATTCCAGCAACATCCATTGATGCAGTCAAGAGAAGATGTAATGCAGGTATGGGAAGATGCCAAGGTGGTTTCTGTGGACCAAGAGTTCAGGAGATCATTGCAAGAGAGCTGAATAAACCATTAGCAGATATTCCACAGGATCGTTTGGGAACAAACATTATCACAGGAGAAACAAAAGATGGAGGTGCCAAATAATGAAGTATGATGTAATCGTTGTAGGTGGAGGACCTGCAGGACTGGCAGCAGCAGTGGAAGCAAGTAAAAATGGTGCCGAAAAAGTACTGGTTGTAGAACGTGACCAGGAACTTGGAGGAATCTTAAATCAGTGTATTCATAATGGATTTGGACTCCATTATTTCAAAGAAGAGTTAACAGGACCTGAATATGCAGGTAAATTCATTGATATGTTAAATGAAACAAATATCGAAGTGATGCTTGATACAATGGTTCTTGACGTAGATGAAACAGAGAAATGTGTACATGCCATGAATAAGAAAAATGGATATATGAAACTTGAAGGTAGATCCATCATCTTAAACATGGGATGCCGTGAAAGAACAAGAGGAGCCATCGCGATCCCTGGTGATCGTCCGGCTGGAGTGTTTACAGCAGGTGCAGCACAGAGATATGTGAATATCGAAGGATATATGGTAGGTAAGAAAGTACTGATCTTAGGATCCGGAGATATCGGACTGATCATGGCAAGACGTATGAGTTTAGAGGGTGCAAAAGTAGTTGGATGTGTAGAGCTTTGTCCATATTCTAACGGATTAAACCGTAATATCGTACAGTGCTTAAATGACTATGATATTCCACTGTATTTATCACATACGATCACAGATATTCAGGGTGATAAACGAGTTGAGAAAGTTATCGTATCCAAAGTTGATGAAAAGAATCAGCCAATCCCTGGAACAGAGATGGAATTTGATGTAGATACTGTATTATTATCTGTTGGATTGATCCCAGAAAATGAATTAACAAGATCAGCAGGAATCACAATGGACCCGGCAACAAGCGGACCAGTTGTATATGAGAACATGGAAACTTCAGCAGAAGGAATCTTCGCAAGTGGAAATGTCGTTCATGTTCATGACTTAGTAGACTTCGTTACAGCAGAAAGCCAGAAGGCAGGAAAGAGTGCTGCAGAATATGTGAAAAATGGAGAAACAAAAGATCAGACATGCATCGATATCAAAAATGGAGATGGGGTCAACGGAATCGTGCCTCAGAAAGTACGTCCATCTAATGTAGATAAGAAAGTTGAAGTTATGTTCCGTGCAAGAAACGTATTTACAGATGTAGCGATCAAAGTAAGATCAAATGGTGAAGAACTTGCTTCCTTCAAGAGAGAGCACATGGCACCAGGAGAAATGGAAAAGATCGTTATTCCGAAAGCATTTTTAGATAAAGTAGAAAATGGTGAGATCACAGTATCTGTAGAAAAGGTAGGTGCATAAAGATGACAGATTTAATTTGTATCGTATGTCCAAAAGGATGTCATTTAAAAGTTGATGAAGAAAATGGATATAAAGTTACTGGAAACGGATGCCCAAGAGGAGCCGCTTACGGAGAAAAAGAACTGGTAAATCCAACACGAGTGATCACTTCTACAGTCAGAGTTGAAGCAAAGACTGCAAGAAGAGTTCCAGTCAAAACTGCAAGTGATATTCCAAAGGGTAAAATTTATGATATCATGAAAGAGTTAGATAAAGTAACAATGAAAGCTCCTGTAGCGATCGGGGATGTAGTGATCCCTAATGTATTAGGACTTGGAGTTGACGTTGTAGCTTGCAAAAAAGTAGCAGAATAAATTAATATTAAGTAAAGTATTTAAATTTCAGGAGGATAAGAAATGAGCGTTATTACATTTGTTTGTGCAGGTCAGATGAACTCTGCGATCACATTCCCAGCATTTGAAAATGGACACGAGGTACGTTTGGTAGGATCACCATTGGACAGAGATATCATTGATGGATTAAAGAAAGATAATTTCCATATCACATTAAAGAGAACTCTTCATGATGGAATCAAATACTATCAGATCGAAGAATTAGAAGAAGCATTAGAAGGAGCAGACTTAATCTTAGGTGGAGTCAGCAGTTTCGGACTTGACTGGTTCTGTGACGAAATCCTTCCAGTATTACCAGAAGATGTACCTTTATTAACAGTAACAAAAGGTATGGTAGATTTAGACGACGGAACTTTAGTTCCTTATCCACATATCTTTGAACAGAGACAGCCAGAAGGAAAACATATTAACTTTAATGCCATCGGTGGACCATGTACAAGTTATGAATTAGCAGATCATGATGACAGCCATGTAGCTTTCTGTGGAAAAGACATGGAAACATTAAAATTCATCAAATCTTTATTAACAACAGATTACTATCACATCAGTCTTTCTACAGATGTTGTAGGGGTTGAGTGTGCCGTAGCTATGAAGAATGCTTATGCATTAGGTGTATCTCTTGCCGTTGGTTTAGCAGAGAAGAGAGATGGAGAGATCGGAGCAGTACATTATAACTCTCAGGCAGCACTGTTTGGACAGGGTGTTAAAGAAATGATTCATCTGTTAGAATTGATCCATGGTGGACCAGAAAACATCATTCACGGAGCTGGTGACTTATATGTAACAGTCTTCGGTGGAAGAACTCGTAAGATCGGTACATTATTAGGACGTGGATTGACATTTGATCAGGCAATGGAAGAATTACAGGGTGTAACATTAGAGTCAATCGTTATTGCAACAAGAACAGCTCGTGCCGTACGTAAACTAGCAGAAAGAGGCGTTGTATCTTTAGATGACTTCCCATTATTAATGCATGTAGATGCGATCATCAATGAAGGCGCAGAAGTCGATATTCCTTGGGAAAAATTCACTACGATCGTAGAAAAATAAGAATAACAGCTTATTATAATCTTTTAAGGGTTCTGAAGGTAAATAAATACCGGCAGAACCCTTTTTATGGTATGATAAGAAGTAGAAAAAGGTAGTTTTGGACAGGGTAAAAAAAGTGATCGGAGGTCTTAAAGTTATGAAGAAATATGTGATGGCATTAGATGGCGGAACAACAAGCAATCGTTGTATTTTATTTAATGAACAGGGCGTGATCTGCAGTGTTGCACAAAAGGAATTTACACAGTATTTTCCACATCCAGGATGGGTAGAACATGATGCAGATGAGATATGGTCATCTATGCTTGGTGTTGCAGTAGAAGCAATGAGCAAGTTAAATATCACAGCAGAACAGGTTGCAGCGATCGGTATCACAAACCAGCGTGAGACAACGATCGTGTGGGATAAGAACACAGGTGAACCAGTTTATCATGCAATCGTATGGCAGTGTCGAAGAACTTCCGAATATTGTGATGAATTAAAAGCAAAGGGGCTTACAGAGAAATTCAGACAGAAAACAGGTCTTATGATCGATGCTTACTTCAGCGGAACGAAAGTAAAATGGATTCTTGATAATATTCCAGGGGCAAGAGAAAAGGCAGAAGCAGGAGAACTCCTGTTTGGAACGGTTGAGACATGGCTGATCTGGAAACTTACCAAAGGTCGTGTTCATGTGACAGATTATTCAAATGCAGCCAGAACGATGTTGTTTAATATTAATACACTGGAATGGGATGACGAAATTTTGCAGGAATTAAATATTCCAAAATGTATGCTGCCACAGGCGAGACCATCCAGTGAAGTTTATGGAATGACGGACAGTACATATTTTAATGGGGAAATTCCGATTGCAGGGGCAGCAGGTGATCAGCAGGCAGCCTTATTTGGACAGACATGTTTTACACCGGGGGAAGCAAAGAATACTTATGGAACAGGAGCATTCTTGTTAATGAATACAGGAGAGAAACCAGTATTTTCAGAAAATGGACTGATCACAACGATCGCATGGGGATTAGACGGCAAGGTCAATTATGCATTGGAAGGATCTATTTTTGTTGCAGGAGCAGCAATCCAGTGGCTGCGTGATGAGATGCGACTGGTCGATTCTTCACCGGATTCTGAATATATGGCTAGTAAGGTGAAAGATACGAATGGATGTTACGTGGTGCCAGCATTTACAGGGCTTGGTGCACCATATTGGGATCAGTATGCAAGAGGAACCATTGTAGGAATCACACGTGGAGTCAATAAATGCCATATTATTCGAGCAACACTGGAATCGCTGGCTTATCAGACAAATGATGTGTTAAAGGCAATGGAAGCGGATAGTAAGATCAAATTAAGCACATTGAAGGTCGATGGAGGAGCCAGTGCCAATAATTTCCTAATGCAGTTCCAGTCTGATATCTTAAATACAAAGGTCAGAAGACCACGATGCGTGGAAACAACAGCTATGGGAGCTGCTTATTTGGCAGGATTAGCGGTTGGATATTGGAAAGATAAAGAAGATGTTATTAAGAACTGGAATGTGGATCGTGAGTTTGAACCAGCAATGGAAGAAACAGAGAGAAATGAGAAGATTGAAGGTTGGAAAAAAGCTGTAAAATGTTCTTTTGGATGGGCGAAAGAATCTTAAAAAGTTATTGTAAGCACAAGAATAAATGTGCTACAGCACATTGCAATCTTATCTGAATTCGGTATAATAAGAGTCAATCAAAGGAAAAAAGATTTGACAAAGGCGTCAGCAAGTTTTGCTGGCGCCTTTTCTATTGCGATAAGATGCGATAGGAACAGCTGGAAGGGAGGCATACGATGTTATTACTAAGAGCGATCATTCGTCCAGAAAAAGTAAAAGAAGTGTTAGATGCACTGTTAGAAGCTGGACATTCATCAGTTACAAAGATGGAGGTTTATGGACGAGGAAAACAAAAAGGAATTCAGATCGGAGATGTATTTTACGATGAGATTCCAAAAGAAATGATCTTAATGATCATTGATGATGAAGACAAAGAAGAAGTCAGAGATATTATCATAAAAAGTGCAAGAACTGGAGATCATGGAAATTCCGGAGATGGAAGAATCTTTATCAGTCCGGTTGATCAGGCATTTACGATCAGTAGTGAAAGCGAAGGACTTTAAAGGAGGGACATCCGCATGAAAGAGATTATGGCAGTGATCCGGCCGAATATGACAAATGCTACAAAAGATGCCCTTGAGGCAGCAGGATTTCCAGCCTACACTTGTACAAAAGTTCGAGGAAGAGGAAAAAAACCATTTAATTTTGCCGGTGAGATCACAGGAAACACAAGACACAGATTATTACCCAAGAGATTGATCACACTGATCGCAGCAGATGATCAGGCAGATAAGATCGTAGAAGTGATCATGAAAACAAATCATACAGGAACACCAGGAGATGGAAAGATCTTTGTAATGCCGATCTTTGAATCTTATCAGGTAAGAAATGGAGAGGGTGGTGCAGATGCTTACTAGTAAGGCAGAAACATTAAATACAAACGTGAAGCGAGGTAAGACGATGAAGAAAAAGAAATTTCCAGTAGAGAAAAAAGTCACGATCGCAACCGTAGTCATTATATTAGCAGCCTGGTATATCGTAACAAAACTGGAAATGGTTGATACAAGCTTGTTACCAACACCAATGGCAGTATGGAATGCATTTACGGAGATCGCAACGAATGGGTATAAAGGATTTACATTAGCCCAGCATATCGGAGCAAGTATGTACCGATTATTAGTATCCTTTGTATTAGCAGCAATTGTTGCCGTACCTCTTGGACTATTAAGTGGTACAAGTTCAAAATTCAGAGCAGTCTTAGAACCGATCATTGAATTTTACAGACCACTTCCACCACTTGCATATTATACATTGCTTGTGCTGGTTCTCGGAATTGACAACGAATCAAAGATCGCACTGTTATTTTTAGCATGTTTTGCACCGATTTATATTCAGTGTACATCTGCTGTGTTAAGAGTGAAAAAAGATTATATCAACAGTGCGTATACATTAGGAGCAACAAAAAAACAGGTATTTATGAAAGTTATTTTTCCATCCTGCCTTCCAGATATTTTTGTGGGACTTAGAACAGCGCTTGGTGTTGGATATACAACACTGGTAGCAGCAGAGATGGTAGCAGCAAGTTCTGGTCTTGGATGGCTGGTACTCGATGCAAGTAACTATTTAAGATATGACATTATTTTCATGGGAATCATCATTATGAGTGCTACAGGTATCATATTAAATGGAATCATTCTTTTTGTAGAAAACCGAGTTGTCCCATGGAAGGGAAAAGACTGATACTTAATGGAAAGCTTGGAAAGGAGACTTGTATTATGAGAAAAGGAATTTGGAAAAAGGCAGCAGCATGTGCAATGGCGGTTGTCATGGCAGGAAGCGTATTTGCAGGATGTGGTAAAAAAGACAGCAGTTCTTCAAAATCATCTTCTTCAAAAGATGTGGAAACTGTAACGATCGGTACACAGGAGATGCCGAATGATGAAGGAATCGCCAAAGCGAAAGATTTATTAGAAAAAAATATGGGAGTCAAAGTTAAGATCGTGAAATTCTCATCTGGTAAAGATGTAAATAATGCATTAAAAGCAAAGAGCATTGATTTTGGACTAGAAGGTTCTACATCATCTTCTTTGGCAATCGCAACAGATATTCCGATCAAAGTTATCTGGATCCATGAAGTTTTAGGAGATATCGAATCTCTGGCAGTTCGTAAAAAAGATAATATTAAGAGTATCAAAGATCTAAAAGGCAAAAAGATCGCAGTACCATTTGCAACAACATCTCATTATTGTCTGTTACGTTATTTGAGTTCTCAGGGATTATCTGAAAAAGATGTAACTTTACTTGATATGGATACTAATAGTGCATTTGCAGCTTGGAAACGTGGCGATATTGATGCAGCATGGATCTGGCAGCCAGCACTTCAGAATGTATTAAATGAAGGAGGAGAAATCCTTGTATCAAATGGAGATGCAGCAAAAGAAGGATATATGACAGCCAATGTAGAAGTTGTCAGAGAAGATTTTGCAAAAGAGCATCCGGATCTTGTTCAGAAATATGTAAAAGCGATGATGGAAGCACAGGAATATTATAAAGACAGCAAAGATGATGCGGTAACAGCACTTGCAAAACAGCTGGGATTATCAAATTCAGATGTTACAACACAGATTGCAGGGGCAACATGGCCATCAGCAAAAGAACAGATCAGCAGTGATTATTTTGGAACAAGTGATAAGATCGGTGCATTTGCAGAAAACTTGTTAGATACAGCAAAATTCTTAAAAGACCAGAAAAATATCACAAAAGTTCCGGCAAAATCAGCATTTGAAAAAGGAATCGCACCAGAATATATCGAAAAGGCTTTAAAATAGCCACAAGACAGGAAGACTAGAAAGCGAGGGAAAGCCATGGAAGAATTATTAAAAGAAGAATCACAGGATGTTGTAACCCTTAAAAACATCAATTTAAGATACAATGGAGAACGCGGTGAAGTCACCGCTCTCCAGAATGTCAATTTAAACATTGAAAAAGGAGAATTCATTTGTGTATTGGGACCCTCTGGATGTGGTAAAAGTACTCTGCTAAATATCATTGCGGGATTCTTAAAACCAACCGAAGGAGAAGCAAAAATGAATGGGGAGATCATCGATGGTGCCAGTTGGGAAAGAGCTGTAGTGTTCCAGACACCAACTTTGTATCCATGGCTGAATATTCACGATAATGTGGCGTTTGGACCAAATGTAAGACATCTTCCAAAAGAACAGACAGAAGAGTTGACAAAGAAATATTTGAATCTTGTAGAACTTGGAGAATTTGGAGATCATAAACCATATGAATTATCCGGAGGTATGAGACAGAGGGCATCTCTTGCGAGAGTTCTTGTAAATCAGCCAGGAATGATACTGATGGATGAGCCATTTGGAGCATTGGATGCGTTAACAAGACAAAATATGCAGACATTGATCCGAAAGATCTGGAGTCAGACACAGAATACAGTATTTTTGATCACACATGATGTTGATGAAGCGTTAGCACTTGCAACAAGAGTTATCGTTATGTCAAGCAGACCTGGAAGAATCGTAAAACAGTTTGAAACAGATTTTACATATGATATTGGTGGAGTAAACAAAGAAAGTGCAAGATATACAAGAGAATACATGCAGATCCGTGAAGAAATCTTAAACATCATCAATGAACAAAATGAGACATTAAAATTATGAGAAATATGATATTTTTGCTCGTCTTATTTGTAGCGAATGTCGTACAGGCTGTTACAGGTTTTGCTGGAACATTGCTAGCAATGCCGCCGGCAATGATGCTGATCGGGGTGCATGAGGCGAAGGTCATATTAAATATTATGGCCTTTTTGTCTTGTTTGATCCTGGCAGTAAAAAATTACAAAAATATTCAGTGGAAGATACTTTTTAATATCATCGTTTATATGGCAATAGGAATGTTTGCAGGTATATGGTTATTTGAACGTTTATCATTCGATCTTTTACTGCCAGCATATGGAGTGATGATCCTGCTTATCGCATTGAAAAAAATGTTTATCAAAAAAGAGATCAAAATGGCTGGATTTATGTTAAATGGAATTTTACTGGCCGCGGGAGTGATTCATGGGATGTTTGTATCTGGAGGTGCATTACTAGTCGTGTATGCATCTGCTGTGTTAAAAGATAAAGAAAACTTTCGTGCAACGGTTGCGTCTGTGTGGGTGGTGTTAAACACGGGTCTTATGATCAGCGATATTCTAAAAGGATATATGACGAGTGAGGTACTGAAGATGACAGGGATCAGTATTCTCCCACTGTTTCTGGCAATTTATGTTGGAAATAAGATTCATGAAAAGATTGATCAGAAATTATTTATGAAAATAACGTATATCTTACTTTTTGCATCAGGAGTTTCGATATTAGTATAAGAAAAAGGAGGGAAGAGTATGGCGATTACCTTAAGAAGATTACTTGAATTTGTAAAAGATGAAGAATTGGAGATACTTTCAGGGGAAGACAATTTGGACAGAGTTGTCCGTTGGACTCATGTTGTGGAAGCAATGGAAATCTCAACATTTCTGGAGGGACAAGAAGTGGCACTTACAACAGGAGTGGCATTAAAATCGGAAGAAGAGTTATTTGATCTTGTAAAATGCATTATTGATAACCAAGCCACAGCATTGATCATCAATACAGGACCATATATAAAAAAGGTTCCTCAAAATATTATAGATTATTGCGCAGAAAGATCATTTCCGTTGATCACGACTCCATGGGAAACGCATATGGCGAGGATCATGCAGATGTTTTGCAGAAAGATCACGGAAGAAGGAATGGCAGGAATCGAGCTTTCCAGTGCAGTCAAAAATGCGATTTTCTTCCCAGAACAAAAAGATGTTTATATTCCGGCGTTAGAACGTTATCATTATTCTGCAGAATGGTCTTACTGTGTGGCAATGATCGAGGTGTTGGCAGGGGCTCAGAAGATTGAAAAAGAACGACAGGAACGTCTGCAAAAATATATTGAAAATCATTTATCTTATAGACATCAGGATGTGATCATTTTTGAAATGGATGAGAAAATCTTATTGATCTTTAATCAGACGAATGATCATGATGTTCAGAAAATCTTGAATGAAGTGATCAAGAATTATCAGAGGCTTTTAAGAAAAGAAGAAAGCAGCTATATTGGGATTGGGCAGTCAACAAAAAGTATGCAGTGTATTTCGAGAAGCTATCATCAGGCGCTGGGAGCGTTGAAACTTGAAAAAACAAGAAATCACGCGGAAGAGGCCAGTCTATATTCTGAACTTGGAATGTACAAGTTGTTTTTGTCCATGGATGATAAGACAACGATCCGGGAATATTATATGGAAATGATGGGAAAACTTTTGAAGTATGATGAAACAAGTCAGACAGATTACTGTCAAGTATTAGAGGCGTATTTAAACCATAGTGGAAGTGTCAAAGATACGGCAGATGAACTGTTTGTACATCGAAATACGATTAATAAAAAGATTAATAAGATTGAGGAGATCACAGGTTTTAATCTCTCAGATCTTGATATCAGAGTCCGGTTTAAAGTTGCATTTATGATTCAGGAAATTTTGTAAGAAATGTGGCACAGCACAAAGTGGCTGTGTGAATTTTTAGCCTTGTATATGTGCTGTAGCATAAAAAACAATAGGCTTTATAATATTGAACGGGCGACAGAAAAAGCCTATGATAAATCCAGAAAGAGAAAGACAAGGACGTCGGAGATGAAATATCCGATGTTCTTTTTTCATAGGAAATAATGTATTGTAAATTGAAAGGAGATCACATCATGAGTTTAACAGGAAAAGAAGTACAGGAATTACATAAAAAATACATTCTCCAGTCATGGAGCAAAGCAGGACAGGATGTATTACCGATCGAGAAAGCAAAAGGAATTTATTTCTGGGATTATGACGGAAAGAAATATGCAGATATGGCCTCTTTACTGGTATGTTCTAACTTAGGACATGAGCTTCCAGAAATCGTAGACGCGATCAAAGCACAGGCAGACAAGATGTGTTTTATGGCGCCAGCATATGCATCAGAACCAAAGAGTGAACTTGCAAAACTCCTGGTGGAAGCAGCAGGGGCAGATACATACAAACGAGTATTTTTTGCCAATGCGGGTGCAGAATCTAATGAAAATGCAATTAAAATGGCACGTATGGTAACAGGAAGAACAAAAATCTTTTCTTGCTATCGAAGCTATCATGGAGCAACTCTTGGATCTTCTAATGCATCTGGTGATTGGAGAAGATTTGCAGCTGAGATCGGTGGAGCGAATGGATTTGTAAAATTTATGAACCCACATATGTACAGAGATGGCTACACAAAAGGTGTGGATGATGCGGAAGTTACAAAAAAAGCATTGGAAGCATTAGATCTTCAGTTAAGATATGAAGGAACCGATAATGTAGCAGCGATCCTAATGGAATCTATCGTTGGAGCAAACGGAGTGATCTTACCACCAGACGGTTACATGGAAGGTGTCAGAGCACTTTGTGACAAGTATGGAATCATGATGATCTGTGATGAAGTCATGGCAGGATTCTTCCGTACTGGTAAATGGTTTGCATGGCAGAATTTTGATATCAAACCAGATATGATCACATTTGCAAAAGGTGTTACGTGTGGATATGTACCACTTGGAGGAGTTATCGTAAATGAGAAAGTTGCAAAATATTTTGAAGAAAATGTACTACAGTGTGGATTAACTTATTCAGGACATACACTTGCTTGTGCAGCAGGTGTTGCAGCGATCAATTACTACAAGGACCACAACATCGGAGAGCATGTTGCCAAAATGCATGAAATCGTAGCACCATTTATGGATCAAATGGTTGAAAAACATAAATGTATTGGAGAAGCCAGATGTATTGGATTATTTGGTGCATTAGAAGTTGTAAAGAACAAAGAAACAAGAGAACCAATGCAGGAATATGGAGTTCCTGGAGAAGCAATGCCTTGGATCTTTGCAGAACTTAAGAAACGTGGTTTTGCGACATTTGGAAGAGAAAACTTTATTGAAATCTGTCCACCGCTGATCATCACAGAAGAAGAATTAAATGAATACCTGCCAATTCTTGATGAAGTGTTAACAATGGCAGATGAAAAATTCTGTGATTAGAAAATTTATGACTAGAAAATTTATGATTTGAGGTGAAGATAGATGAACTGGGATTATTTACAACCGGTAAAGATCATATTTGGAAAAGGAAAAGTACGTGAGATTGGGAAAATAGCCGAAGAACTAGGATGTAAAAAGGGACTTTTGATCACAGGACCGTTTTTTATAAAAAGCGGACAGGCAGAAAAAATGATCAAAGAAAGTAAGGGACTTTTAAAAGCAGCATATGGAGATATTTCTCCGAATCCTGATGTGGAAGAAGTTGATCGTTGTGCAAAGATGATACGAGAAGAAGGAATTGATTTTATTGTAGCACTTGGCGGTGGAAGTTCTATGGATGCTGCTAAAGCAGCAGCGACGATCGCTTTGACAGAAGATTCGATTCGAAAATATCATGGAACCGGAGAAAAAGTACCACAAGAACATTTGTCGTTGATCGCAATTCCAACAACAGCAGGAACTGGAAGTGAAGTTACTTGTGTATCTGTACTAACAGACCGAAAAAATAAAAAGAAATCTCCGATCGTATCCGATGGATTTTATCCGGATGTGGCGATCATCGATCCAGAACTTACTTATACGATGCCGCCACAAGTAACGGCAGGAACTGGAATTGATGTGTTGTCTCACGCAATCGAGGGATACTGGAGTAAAGGACATCAGCCAATCTGCGATGCATTGGCAATTCATGCAGCTGACCTTGTTTTTCAATATTTATATAAAGCATATAAGAATCCAACGGATGAAGAAGCAAGAGAAAAGATGTGTGAAGCATCTGTGATCGCAGGACTTGCATTTACCTTGCCGAAGACAACATCATCTCATGCATGTTCATTCCCTCTGACAAACTTGCATCATATTCCACATGGAGAAGCATGCGGGCTGACTTTGGATTATTTTGCAAGGATCAACAAAGATGCAGATGGAGGAAGAGTTTTAGAACTTGCGAAGAAATTAGGATTTGAAGATGTGGATGCGATGGCAGATGCGATTCACGATCTGAAAGCCAGCATGGGGCTTAGAAATGATCTGAAGGATCTTCATTTGGACGAAGAACAGATCGCAGAATTAGTGAAGATCAGCAGGCATCCAAATCTGTATAATAATCCGGTGGAGATTACGGATGAGATGTTGCTTGAGATGTATGAAAAGCTTTGTTAGATGAAAATAGAATAGAAGTTCAAAAGATGGGTGTTCTTGTATGATGAGGCATCCATTTTTTTTACAAAAATCTATGAAAACACCTAGAAAAGAAATAGCACGTGCGGTAAGATATATGCAGGATTATAAGAGCCAAAAGGAGGCAATGAGCATGGAATACAAAAAATTCAACAATCAATACGTAATAAGAATTGACAAAGGCGAAGAAATCTGTGCAAAATTAAAAGAGATCGCCCAAAAAGAAAATATCAAACTTGCATACTTAACAGGAATCGGGGCAGCAGGCAAAGTAACAGCTGGTGTTTTTGATACAAAGGAAAAAGTATTCAAAGGCCATACATGGGAAGGTGATCTTGAGATCGTTTCCATTGGTGGGAATATCAATACTATGAATGGGGAAACTTATACACACTTCCATATCAGTGTTGCAGATGAGGCTGGTAATGTCTATGGAGGACACTTAACAGAAGCAGTGATCAGCGGAACCGGAGAACTTGTATTAACCGAGATTGAAGGCAAAGTAGACCGCAAGTTTGATGAAGAAATCGGGCTGAATTTATTTGAATTCTAAGTGAAAAACGGAGGACAAAGATAACATGGAAATGATGACAGGAAGAACATTATTTCGAAATTACAAAGAATATGACCAGAAAGAAGTAGAAATCTGCGGTTGGGTGAAAAGCAATCGTGGATCAAAAAAATTCGGATTTCTGGTTATTAATGATGGTACATTTTTTGAACCAATTCAGGTCGTATATGATCAGGAGATGGACAACTTTGATGCAATCAGCAAATTAAATGTTGGAACAGCCGTGATCGTAAATGGAACAGTAATTGTGACACCAGATGCGAAACAGCCATTTGAGATTCATGCAAAGAGTGTAGAAGTCGAGGGAGACTGCCCATCCGATTATCCATTACAGAAAAAACGTCATACATTAGAATATTTGAGATCCATCTCTCATTTAAGACCAAGAACCAATACATTTCAGGCAGTATTCAGAGTTCGTTCTCAGATTGCATATGCAATCCATAAATTTTTCCAGGAACGTGACTTTGTATACGTGCATACACCATTGATCACAGGACAGGATTGTGAAGGTGCAGGAGAGATGTTCCAGGTAACAACAATGGACCTTAACAAGATTGCTGAAGAAGGAAAAGTTGATTACGAACAGGATTTCTTTAAGAAACCAGTCAGCTTAACCGTCAGCGGACAGCTTGCAGGAGAGACATTTGCACAGGCATTCCGTAATATCTATACATTTGGACCAACTTTCAGAGCTGAAGATTCCAATACAACAAGACATGCAGCAGAATTCTGGATGATCGAGCCAGAGATTGCATTTGCAGATCTTGAGGATAATATGATCCTTGCAGAGCAGATGATCAAATATATCATCAATTATGTGATGGAACATGCACAGGAAGAATTACAGTTCTTTAATAAATTCGTAGATAAGGGATTATTAGAACGTTTGAACCATGTGGTATCTTCTGATTTTGGAAGAGTGACTTATACAGAAGCAGTGAAATTATTAGAAGAACACAATGATGAATTTGAATATAAAGTATCTTGGGGAATTGATCTACAGACAGAGCATGAACGTTATCTGACAGAGAAGATCTTTAAGAAACCAGTGTTTGTCACAGACTATCCCAAAGAGATCAAAGCATTTTATATGAAAATGAATGAAGACAATAAGACTGTTGCAGCGATGGATCTTTTAGTGCCAGCTATTGGAGAGATCATTGGTGGAAGCCAGAGAGAAGATGATCTCGCGAAATTGGAAGAGAGAATCACAGAATTAGGTATGAAACCAGAAGATTATGATTTCTATTTAGATCTTCGCAAATATGGTTCCACAAGACATGCAGGATTCGGTCTTGGATTTGAGCGTATGGTAATGTACGCAACAGGAATTGCAAATATCAGAGATGTCATTCCATATCCAAGAACCGTAGGAAAATGTCAATATTAAGATGAATGATGCATATACTATTACGAGAGCAATTTTTAGGAGGTAGTAGTATATGCATTCTATTTGGCAGGAACAGATTGAATTTCCAGTTTATCCGATCTTAAAACGAGATAAAAAGACAGATATTTTATATGTAGGTGCAACATTGGAACATGCAGTCGAAGCCCATTTTCGGAAAGAAGATGGAAATGCGGTAATGATCATTGAAGAAAAAAGTATTGGAGATATGCCAGAACTTGGTGGAATGGGCATTTTGAAAGCAACGAATATGAATGAATTTAAAGATCTCTGTATTCTGAGAAATTATATTATAAGGCAACATATTCCTTGTGATCTTGAAATTATTTCGGAGACAAGCATTCAGGTCCATCCAGTGAAGTTGTTTTTGTTTATGACGAAAGATATTGAAGTCTATGAGCAGACAAAGATCACTGCAAGACAGGGGAAGCGTCTGGATATCGAAAGTGCCTATATTGATGCAGGACAGGTGATCGAAGAGGACAAACCTTGTGAAAAACAATATATCCATGTATTTTCAGAAGCAGATTTTCCAGAGATCACAAAGCCAGATATTCTGGAGATCAGAAAATATAAAGAAGATTATCTGGTATTATCTTATCAGAGAGAATTAGAAGGAAGCCAGTATTTTTGGGAAATATAATTCAGCTACGTTATAAAATTAGTCAAACGAAAAGCAATATTTTGTGCTACAATAGATGTCAAGAGAACATTTATACAGGAGGATAAGAAACTATGAGTATGATTGATGTAATCCGCAAAGAAATGATGACAGCGATGAAGAATAAGGACAAAGAGAGAAAAGAAAGTCTTTCTATGTTATTAAGTGCATTAAAAAACGCACAGATTGATAAGAGAGAAGATCTGACAGAAGCAGAAGAAAACACAATTATTGCAAAAGAGATCAAACAGACAAAAGAGACAATGGATACTTGTCCTGCCGATCGTACAGATATCATTGATGAATGTAAAGCAAGATTAGCAGTCTTAGAAGAGTTCGCACCAGAGCAGATGAGCGAAGAACAGATTGAAGATGAGATCAATGCTGTATTAGCAGAGCTTGGAATTGATGCGCCAACAATGAAAGACAAAGGAAAAGTTATGAAGAACCTGATGCCAAGAGTCAAAGGAAAAGCTGACGGTAAACTTGTAAACCAGCTGGTAGGAGCTAAACTTTCATGAGAAATATATTAATTGTCGTCGATATGCAGAATGATTTCATCGATGGAAGCCTTGGAACCAAAGAAGCGCAGGAGATCGTAACACCTGTTGCAGAAAAGATCCGCAATTTTGAAGGCGATATTTATGGAACACTTGACACACATGAGGAAGATTATCTTTCCACACAGGAAGGAAAGAATCTCCCAGTCAAACATTGTATCTGTGGAGAAGACGGCTGGGCATTAAACAGCGAAATCATGCAGGCAATCGCAGAGACGAAAGCAGAAGTCCATAATTTCTGTAGAAAAGGAACTTTTGGTTCTATGGAATTGGCACAGATGTTGAAAGAAACATATGAAGATCAGGAAGTCGAGATCGAACTGATCGGGTTATGTACGGATATCTGTGTGATATCGAATGCAATGCTGATTAAGGCAGCACTGCCGGAAGTGAAGGTAAGTGTTGATTCTTCATGCTGTGCAGGAGTGACTCCTGAGAGTCATAGGAATGCATTGGAAGCTATGAAGATGTGTCAGATTGAGATAGCATAATGTATAAGATTAAAAAAACAAGGTTTTTCAAAGGAAAAAATAGCAGAAGAATGTCAGGTTGATATATCTGAAGTAGAAGAAATCTTGAAAGAAATAGAAGATTTATAAATTGAAAAATTAGAATATGGCATAGATAATAATCACAAGTGGTAATAAAAAATTACTGCTTGTGATTATTTCTTTTATTCTTTAGCTGACTATACGAAGATGAAGCATATAGAGAACAATTAATAAAAGTATACAGTATAGTAACTAAATCTTGACACAACAACAAAATACGAGTATAGTGCATGTTAAAGACAAAGAGGTCATATACTTCTTTGTCTTTTTTGTTATATAAGCCATATTTATATAACAGATACTTTCTGAATGTCGACAACAGAAAATATGGGATGAAGTTACTAGTTAGATTGTGCAGCCCAGGAGGTATTACTTATGAGAAAGTATTTTGGAAAGTCAGCGAGAAAATTTAGTGCATTAACAATGGCAGCTGTTATGGTATTGGGAATGCCAGCAGTAAATGTCGCAGCGCCATCTATGGTAAATGTTAAAGCAGCAGCTCAGACAGTAAGCACAAAATCTGAAAGCCAGAAATTAGAAGACATATTTACTACCATTGACTTAATGGATGCAACAGTAAGTAGTCTGGAAAAAGAGATGAGCGCTGGAAATTTAACAGCAAAACAGTTAGTGCAGATGTATATTGATCGTATTAATAAATACGACAAATCATTAGATTTAAATTCTATTATTTCAATCAACCCAAATGCAATAAAAGAAGCGGAACAAAAAGATAAAGACAGAGCAGCAGGGAATGCCAAAGGAAAGTTATTTGGAATTCCAGTTGTAGTAAAAGACAATTATGATGTCAAAGGAATGCCAACGACAGCAGGTTGTTTGTCATTAGAAAATTCCATTGCATCAGAAGATTCTTACGTAGTTAAGAAATTAAAAGAGGAGGGTGCGATTATTCTTGCAAAGGCAAATATGTCAGAATTTGCATCAAGTGGTTCTAATTCAAGATCAACCATCGGCGGAATTGTTCACAATGCCTATGATACATCAAGAACAGCAGCAGGATCATCAGGAGGAACAGCGGTTGCAGTAACAGCGAATTTTGCAACTGTAGGTTTTGGAACAGACACAGGATCATCCATTCGTCGTCCATCTTCATTTTCAAATTTATATGGAATCCGTCCATCAAAAGGTCTGACATCCATTAGTGGAGTTGTGCCGTTGATCGCTGCAAGAGACGTTACAGGTCCTATTTGCAGAACAGCTGAAGATATGGCATTAATGCTTGAAACAATTGCAGGAACCGACACAAAAGATGAGTATACAGTAGAAGCAGATGCAAACAGCTTAAAAGGTGAAGGATATACTTCAAAATTAAGTGCAAGCAGCTTGAAAGGCAAAAAGATTGGATTTTTACAGAACTCTATTGGATACAATGTAGCAAGTGATGGAACTGCACTTAGCTCAGATAAAAAAACAGCGATGGATTCTAAAGTGTCTGGAATGGTTACAAAAACCCTGGCAACTCTGAAAAAGGGTGGTGCAGATATTGTAAATCTTGATAAGATTATTCCAGAAAGCTTATATACAGAATTACGAAGTAGTGTTCCATACGCAGATACAGGAGAATATGATCTGAATAAATATTTTTCAGAATTAGGAGACACAGCGCCATATAAAACAGTAGCAGATTTAATTAAAACTGGATATGGTGTAGGATACACCAACTTATATTCCGATGGAACAGAAACTTCATTTGAAAATATGAAGAATCCATATGAGACAGAACAATATAAGAAAATGTGGACAGCAATGAAGAATTTCCGAACAAAGATTTCTGATATTTTAAAAGAAAATGGAATCGATGCAGTTTTATATGTATCTCAAACGAATGTATGTGATAAAGAAGAAAGTTCTAACAACCATAATAATGGAGCTGCATATATCAACAATTTCGGACCAGTTGCAGGACTTCCAGATATGATGATCCCAATGGGAATGTCAAAAACAGATGAAAGCAACGGATATAATCATGCGTTACCATTAGGAATGTCAATGTTCTCAAGTTATGGAAATGAAGCAGCATTAATGCAGATTGCATATGGCTATGAACAGCAGGCAGGAGAAAGCATTCGTCAGCAGCCATATACAACACCAGCATTGGAAGATAAAAATGTAGATAATTTCTTAGATGATCTGATGGATAAAGTATACAGTATTGATTATAGTAAATACACAGTGTATCCAACAGCGAAGATTAAAAAGATGGAAATAAAATATGATACTGCAGCAGTTACTGATACTTCCGATGTTTATAAAACATACAAAGCAACCAAAGATCTGGCAACAGCATATGATAATGTTATGAATGCACTGTCTGGACATGAAAAGAATACAAGTACAGTAGCTTCAACAACAGTTACAAAAACATTAACCGTGAAAGCTCCAGCAAAAGCAAAAATAAAATCAGCAAAGAGAATATACACGAAAAAAGCTAAGATTAAAATCAATAAAGTGACAGGAGCCTCAGGATATCAGATTCGTTATTCTACCAGCAAGAAATATACAAAGAAAACAACAACAACTTTGAAGACAAGAAAGACTACATATACTCTGAAGAAGCTGAAGAATAAAAAATATTATGTAAAAGTAAGAGCATATAAATTATCTGGAACAAAAACAATTTATGGAAAATGGTCAGCAACAAAAACTATTAAGAAATAAAAAGTAAGATTGTAAAATCTATACTGTCCTAACAACATCATTTATGCTAAAATAAAAATCGTTTGTAATACGGCAATAAAAATCGTATTACAGATGATTTTTATTTTACAAAATTTTCAAACATAACAAACAAAGAAAGAAGGAAAATCAATATATGAGTACATACTACGTCACAAGAATCGAAGAACCAGACTTCGGTTGTGAGGGCCGCCCGGAAGGACAGGAAATCAAAGATAAAGTATTTTTAAAAGAAGAAATAACAAAGGAAGAAACAATCATCTTCATGGAAGATAAATTACTATATGAAAGAGATATCAATGAAGGAATGAAAGTTGTGATCGATGAAGATGGAAGACTACAGAAAGCGGAGGATCGATAATGAAAGATCTGACAAAAGGAAAGATTTCAACATTGATCTTAGGATTTGCAATTCCGGTATTTTTAGGAAACCTATTACAGCTTACATACAGCCTTGCTGATACAAGGATTGTCGGAAGTTTTCTTGGAGAACGATCACTTGCTGCAGTTGGTGCAACAACAACGATCAGTAACTTGATCGTTGGTTTCTTATTAGGTCTGGCCAATGGATTTGCGATCATCACAGCACAGAAATTTGGAGCAGGTGATAAAAAGAGAGTTCGAAGATCATTTGCGATCGCACTCGTATTAGGAGTGATCATTTCTGTTATTTTAATCTTGATCGGAACGGTATTTATCAATCCGATTTTAGGATTTTTGAATGTCCCAGGCAAATTATTTATTGAAGCGAAACAATATATACTGATCATTATCATTGGTTTATGGATCACGATGTTTTATGATATTTTAATGGCGGTGATGCGTGCGATCGGAGATACGTTAACACCATTATTGATCCTTGCGATTTCTGTGGGATTAAATATTGTGTTGGATCTTTTATTTGTTGCAGTATGGAAAACGGGAACATGGGGTGCGGCAGCAGCAACTGTGTTGGCGCAGTTTATCGCATTGGTCATTTGTTGTTTTTATATGATTCATAAATATGAGTTATTACGTCTGAATAAAAACGATTTTAAAGATCTGGAATCTAAAATGATCAAAGAAATGCTGGCGACAGGAATGTCTATGGGATTTATGAGTTCTCTTGTGAATATCGGATCACTTACATTACAGACGGCGATCAATAAACTTGGACAGGAAATTATCGTAGCCCATACAGCGGCAAGAAAGATCACAGAAATATATATGATCATGTTCAGTGTTTTTGGTCAGACGATGGCAACATTCTGTGGGCAGAATATGGGAGCTGGGAAAGTTGACAGAATTAAGAAAGGTATGAAACTAGCGATCATTTATACATGTGTCTGGTCAACTTTTGCGATGATCGCAAGTTATACGATCGGACCACAGTTAGTCCATATGGTTACAGGAAGTCACAAAGATGTAGTCATTGTAAATGCAACAAATTATCTGAAGTTTAATACAATCTTTTATTATGTGCCAGCGGTCATCAGCATTGTAAGAAATGTTATGCAGGGAATCGGGGATCAGATCACACCATTAGTATCCAGTGGATTAGAAATGGTCGGAAAAGTGGTGATCGCATTTACATTAGTTCCTTTGATGGGATATGCAGGTGTTATCGTAGCAGAACCGATCGTGTGGTTTATCATGGTCATTCCATTGATCGTACAGATCATAAGAACACCAAAATTAAAAGTAAATAAATAAAACCCAAAAAGCGGAGAATCCATAAAAGGATCTCCGCTTTCTACATACACATGACATTATTTTAATTGAACATTCCGTCCCACGGGAACATTCTTCTTTCTTCTTAAGGATTAAACAATACCCTGAGCTGTCATTGCATCTACGACTTTCTCGAATCCTGCAATGTTAGCACCAGCTACATAGTTTCCTTCCATTCCGTAACGTTTTGCTGCGTCATCTAAGTTGTGGAAAATGTTAACCATGATGTTCTGTAATTTTCCATCAACTTCTTCGAATGTCCAGCTTAATCTTTCGCTGTTCTGAGACATTTCAAGAGCAGATGTAGCAACACCACCAGCGTTGGCAGCTTTACCAGGTGCAAATAATACACCATTTTCCTGTAAATATTCAGTAGCTTCTAAAGTAGTAGGCATGTTAGCACCCTCTGCAACTGCGTAACATCCGTTAGCTACTAACTGTTTTGCATCTTCTAAGTGTAATTCGTTCTGAGTTGCACATGGAAGAGCGATATCAACAGGAATAGACCAAACTCCTCTTCCTTCGTGATATTCAGCACTTGGACGAGCAGCAGCGTATTCTGTTAAACGAGCACGTTTTACTTCTTTGATTTCTTTTAATAATGCAACATCGATACCATCTTTGTCATAGATCCATCCTGTAGAGTCAGAAGCTGTAACAACTTTAGCACCTAACTGCTGAGCTTTTTCGATTGCATAGATTGCAACGTTACCAGCTCCAGAAACAGCGATTGTAGCACCTTCGATGGATTTACCATTGCATTTTAACATTTCATCTGTGAAATAAAGAAGTCCATATCCTGTAGCTTCTGTACGAGCTAAAGATCCACCATAAGATAAACCTTTACCTGTTAAAACTCCTTCATAAAGTCCACGGATTCTCTTATACTGACCGAACATGTAACCGATCTCTCTTGCACCAGTTCCGATATCACCAGCAGGAACGTCTGTATCTGCTCCGATATATTTGCAAAGTTCTGTCATGAAGCTCTGGCAGAATGCCATGATCTCACGATCAGATTTTCCTTTAGGATCGAAGTCAGATCCACCTTTACCACCACCGATAGGAAGTCCTGTTAAAGAGTTTTTGAAGATCTGTTCAAATCCTAAGAATTTGATGATTCCAAGGTTAACAGATGGGTGAAGTCTTAAACCACCTTTGTAAGGTCCGATCGCACTGTTGAACTGTACACGGTAACCTGTGTTAACATGAACCTGTCCTTTGTCGTCTACCCAAGGTACACGGAATTTGAACTGGCGTTCTGGGTTTACAAGACGTTCAAGAAGAGCATCTCTTCTGAAAGCTTCTTCGTTTGCTTCAACAACGACTCTTAATGATTCTAAAACTTCTTTTACAGCCTGATGGAATTCAGGTTCTGCTGGGTTCTGAGCAACTACCTGCTCGATCACTTCATCTACGTATGACATTTTGTTTCCTCCTTATAAGTCATAATGATATGTGTGTTAAAAACAGAGGGTATCTTATTCAAATGGGCGTTGGCACATCCCAAAAGATAAAACAAAAAAGAGGTCGGAAAGCGCCTCTTTTTCTCAATGACGCCTTTGTCTTAGAATTATTATATAAGATATGGTATAATATTTCAAGAAAATCAATACGCAGGAAGGAAATTAGTATGAAATCTGTGGCAATGGCCTTTTATAATGGCGCAAAATATATAGATGAGCAAATCAGATCGATTCTTGATAATATGGCAGAGGATGATGAACTGATCATTTCAGTGGATGATGCCAGTGATGGATCAGAAACAATACTTAAGAATTGGGTCCAAAACGACCAAAGAATCCGCATAATTAAAGGACCGGGGAAGGGTGTCGTGAAGAATTTTGAGAATGCGATCCGGCATTGCAAAGGAGAAATTATCTTCTTATCTGATCAGGATGATGTGTGGAAAAAAAATAAAATGAGTGAGATTGAGCGTGTATTTGAAGATCCCAAAGTGGTGGCAGTTGTTCATGATGCACAGATCGTAGATGAAAAACTTTCATCTTTAGATCAAACCACTTTTGAGTGGAGAAATAGCGGAACAGGCTTCTGGAAGAATATGAAAAAGAATTCCTATATCGGATGCTGTATGGCAGTCAGAAGATCCGCAATGAAAAGGATTTTGCCAATTCCAGATGACATATGGATTCATGATCAATGGATCGGATTGCTGTCAGAGCAACTTGGAAAAGTTGTATTTTTGGAGGAACCTCTTATTTATTATCGAAGACATGGAGGAAATGTTACGGAATTGACCCATGGTTCGATCACATCCATGATCAAAAAAAGATATCATATGATCATGGGAATCAATCACCGTGTAAAAGAATGGAGCAGACATGACAAACAAAATCAAAGACATACTGAAAACACATAAATATCTGTTACTATCGTTTTTTCTGCCGCTTCTTCTATTAGAAGGAATCGCGATCGCAGAGAAGATACAGCCATTTGGCAGTGAATCATTTCTGATCGTTGATGCGCTGCATCAGTATCTGCCGTTTTTTGCAGATTATCAGGAAAAATTAAAAAGCATGGATTCGATGTTTTATTCTTTTCATGCAGGACTTGGATATAACTTCCTTGGACTATGGGCGTATTATCTGGCAAGTCCGCTGAATCTTGTGATCGCACTCGTGTCGAAGTCAATGCTTACGATGGTATTAAGCCATTTATATGTATTAAAGATCGCACTGTGTTGCTTCACAGCCGCATTTTATTTTAGAAAACGCCGTGGAAGAGATGAGATTTCCATCGTTGCATTTGGAATGGCATATGGATTATGTAGTTATATGGTTGGATACAGTTGGAATATCATGTGGATGGAAGTCATGATGATGCTTCCACTCATTTTGTATGGTATTGATAAACTGGTCAAAGAACATGATGGAAGACTTTATTGTTTTGCATTATTTATTTCTTTATGGTGTAACTTTTATATGTCTTATATGACATGCTTATTTTTAATCTTGTGGTATTTACTATATCCACATAAAAATGTCAAAGAATTTTTTACAAATGGATTTCGCTTTGCAGGATATTCCTTGTTATCCGGGGCAATGGCAGCGGTTGTCTTACTGCCAGCTTACCTTGGAATCATGCAGACATCCTCAGCCAAATTACAATTTCCAAAGGAATTGTGGTATGGAACCTTTGGAAATCTGTTTTCCAGACATTTTCTTGGGACAACCCCGCTTACGATGGCAGTCGATGACAGCAAGATTAATTTATACTGCGGAATCTTAACGCTATTAATGGCAGGATTTTATCTGGCAGTCAGAGAAATCCGCCTGATCGATAAGATCCGAAGATCATTATTACTTGTATTTTTATTTTTCAGCTTTAATATGCCAGTGCTTGGCTATATCTGGCACGGATTCCACGACCAGTATGGGATTCCAAACCGTTTTGCATTTTTGTATATTTTCGCATTGCTTGCGATGGCATATGAAGGATATTGTGCGTTGGCAAGAGGCAAAAGAAAAGTTTCACTGTGGATTTATTTTGCAGTGGTTTTATGCGGCGTTTTGATCGGAATCGCAATGAAAACAGCGACAGTGAAAGTGGAAATGAAAACGGTCTATGCAACGGTTGCAGCGATCGTGGTTTATATGGTTTGTTTCGCATTGTATCAGAAGAAGATTTTCAGAAAGAAAATATTCACTACCTTGATCTGTTTCTTATTTATAGTAGAAACAGCTGCGATGGCAGTGATGGGATTTCAGGAAAATGGAACCGTCGATACAGATAGTTATTTTCAAGATACCAAATCGATCACAGAAGTGAAAAAACAGTATCAGAAAAATGTAGAGACAAGAATGGAACTGATCAGTGGGCGTATGCTTGATGAAAGTATCTGGCATACCTTGAATGGAATGACATTGTTTGGTTCCACAGCACAGGGAAACGTTGTCGATATGATGGACCAGCTGGGATTCTACACGGGCGTGAATGAATATTTATATGAAGGTGCAACGCCATTTACAAATAATCTGATGTCCATGAAATATCAGATTTACCGTCCATATGATACGAAATATACCGAATTTTCACTAAAAGAAAGTGTTGGAAATGTCACGGTTTACAAAAATCCATATCGAACAGCACTTGCCTATACGATGGATGACTTGGTGCAAACTTGGGATTATGAAGATTATAATCCATTTTATGTGCAAAATGATCTGGCGACGAGTGCATTTGATGTTGATGAGTTATTTCATATGATCAAAACAACCAAGCCGCAATTAAATGATTGTAAGATCACATCCGATAATGGTGATGGAGAATATGTATTTGAAAATACATCCGCCCGACCAGATAACATGGTATTTACGATCAGATCAGCAAAAGCAAGACAGCTATATATTCATTTTGATGGAAGCCAGGTAGAAAATACTGTGATCGAGAAAAATGGAGAACAGGTTTTAACGGGAAGGCTGGATTCACAGATCATTTATCTTGGAAATGTGAAAAAAGGGGATGAGATCCGCATCAAAATGCAACTCAAACAAGATGACACGATGTCTGGAGTTGTAAGACTGACAGCAGCGGAACTTGATGAAGAAGTGATGGAAGAACTTGCACAGAGAATGCAGGAAAACGCATGGAAACTTACAAGTGCCAAAGGAAATCATCTAAGCGGAACGATCCATGCACAGGAAGATCAGACGTTATTTTTCTCAATTCCATACGATAAAGGATGGACGGTGAAGATTGATGGCAAGAAAGTGAAAACAAAAGCACTTGGGAAAGCATTTTTGACAGTGAAAGTTCCAGAAGGAAAGCATAAAGTTTCACTAACGTATGTATCTTCTGGGTTTAAGGAAGGGGCAATCTTAAGTGTTGCTGGATTTGCTATTTTTATTCTGATCACGGCTTTTTTCAGAAGAAAGAAAAAAGCTGCGGTTAAAGAAGTATAAATTTCGTAAGAAATTCTTATGATTTTGGCATATTGAAAGTCAGAGATCTTTTTGCTATGATGAAAGAAATTAACAAGCAGGAGGAAAAGGATTTATGAGAAAGTTTATTGGAAAATTCCTTGCAGTAGGACTTTGTATCGCAATGGCATTATCATCTGTAACTGTCAAAGCAGACAGCGTCGATCAGAAATATCTGGCACTTGGAGCTGACTTAACAGCTTCCCAGAAAAAGAAAGTGTTAGAACTTCTGGATTTAGATGATAACAGCGACTATAAAGTTATTACTGTAACAAATAAAGATGAACATGAATATTTGGACAGCTATCTATCAAGCAGAGTGATCGGAACGAGAGCATTATCTTCTGTGACTGTAGAACAGAAAGATGATGGAAATGGAGTGAATGTCACAACACAGAATATCTCTTACTGCACATCCGGAATGTATCGAAATGCCCTGATCACGGCAGGAATCAAGAATGCCGATGTAAAAGTAGCTGGTCCATTTAAGATTTCTGGAACGGCAGCACTGGTTGGAGTTATGAAAGCCTACGAAGAAATGACAGGAAAGAAGATTCCAGAAAAGAGCAAAGATGCAGCGACAGACGAGTTGATCACAACGGGAGAAGTTGCAGAAAATATCGGTTCTGACGATGCAGAGAAACTGATCGCAGATGTTAAACAGAAAGTTGCAGAAGATAATCTGTCATCTCCATCTGAGATTAAACAGGCGATTGAAGAGTCTGCAAAAGACCTAAATATCAACCTTTCTGATGCAGACCGAGCGAAGATACAGAGTCTGATGGATAAGATTTCAGGACTTGATCTTAACGTGTCTCAGTTAAAATCTCAGGCAAAAGATTTATATGATAAACTTGGAGGAAGTCAGGGAATCTTTGATAAGATCGCAGCATTCTTCCAGTCTATTTTCAGCTGGCTGTCTAATTTATTTTCATAAAAGCTTAGGAGCATATAAGAAACGAATATCTCTCCTTATGTAACATAAGATTACATAAGGAGGGATTTTTTTATGGGACAAAATGAAATGATCTTTTACATAGTGGCAGCGGGATGTATGGTGTGTTTGATGGTCGGAATTATAAGAAAACCGGCATATTTATTGGTGCTTTTGCTGAGGGGAGCTTTTTGTGCGGTGATCGTATATGGAATCAGTATTGTTTGTATGAGGAAAGGAATCACAGCACCAGTGAATCTTAATCTTTTATCCATTGGAACTGGTGCGCTGCTGGGGCTTCCAGGGATTATTGTGTTGTATGCGGCTGCGGTGCTTTTGCTGCAATAATGTCAATTCAGGATTGTAATAATAATGAGAGGTAAAGTACATTGGTAAAATACTGGATTTTGTATTTCTGTAAAATAATAGAAAAAATACTAGACAAATACTGTAAATAGATGTAAAATAATGGAACATAAAGGAAGGAGGCAAGATGAAGATATGGATTCTATTATTTTTGATCATGGCAGCAATTTATGATTACAGAGATTTCAAGATTCCGAATAAGCTCAATGGGGCAGGAGCGTTGATCACGCTGGTTCTTGCAGGAGTTTCTGGGATGAAGGCAGCAGATATGGCGATCGGAGTTTTGATCGTGCTGATCAGTTGCGGATTATTATTCTATATTGGATGCCTTGGCGGTGGAGATGTAAAACTGCTGATGGTATGTGCAATATCTATTGGACGGGCAATGCCCCGGTTTCTGATTTTGTCATTTATATGTAACGGTATTTATGCCGTGATCTATTTATGGAAGAGGAAGAACTTCCATCTGCGATTATTTCGCTTATTTCAATATGTAACACAATGTAAGGATAACAAGAGATTATTGATGTACGAGACAGAGAATGAGGATCTGATGAAAGATGGAATGATACATTTTTCATTTGGGATCCTTGCAGCGTACATGATCTGCCTGTTAGGAGGTGGACTATGAAGGATATTTCAATCGGTATTTATCACAAAGACCATCAGTATGGAAAACGGCTGATGGAATACTTAAATCACCAGAAAGATTTCCCGATGACTGCATCATTTACGTCGGATGAAGAGATGTTTTTTAAACAGGAACAAGAGGGAGATTTTGAATGTCTGGTACTGGCAGAAGAGACGGATTATCACGGAGATTTTCCGGTTTGTCGAATTGGAGCAAATGAATCAATGGGTGGGATGTATTGCCAGAGTGCAAAAGAGATCGCAGCAGGGATCTATCATTGCCTGAATGTAAGTCCTCAGATTGAAAATGAACGGATCTATGGAGTATATTCTCCGATCCCAAGACTGGAGATATCGGAATTTGCAAGGAATATGGCAGCTTCGAATGGATGGATTTATTTTGGAATGCAGCCATATGGACACTTTGAAGAAGATGAGACAGATGATCTTTTGCTGTTTTATATCAAAGAACACAAAGAAGATATTGTACTATATTTTATGGAACATCAGAAGAAGTTTGATGGTTGCGTAGGATTTGCGGGAGCTTTATGTTATCTGGATTATCGAGAATTATCCATGCAGGATTATGAGTGGTTTTTTGAGAAATTAAGAGAAGCAGGAATTTGTATTATTTTTGATATTGGTATCGCATCACCGCCAGATCTTAAGTTCTTTGGGTTGTTTGACCGGATTTTTCTTCCTCTTATGCGGCAAGATCTGGGGTGTTTGGAATATAAGAGGTTTCAAGAACAAATGAGAAAACATGGGGTGTGGAAATTGACAAACTGGGAAGAAGTGATGCTTGAGAGCTGGAAGAACAAAGGAGGAAGGGGGCAGTGGCCTTGAAGGAATTGCTGAAACAAAGAGTAATGGAGAAATTGAATTTTTCACAGGAGATTTCTGACGAACATTTAAAAGGTGTGATTCAGGAAGAGATCATGAAAATATCAGAAGAATATCCGTTGCTTTTGTCTGATAAGATTCGCTTGAATCAGGAAGTTTTTTATGCTCTTCGAAGACTGGATATTCTGCAGGATCTGTTAGAAGACGATTCTGTGACAGAGATCATGATCAATGGTTATGAAAATATTTTTATTGAGCGGCAAGGAAAACTGCACCGATATCCTGGGCATTTTTCGGATAATGAAAAATTATATCAGGTAATTCAGCAGGTTGCATCAGGAGCGAACCGTATGGTGAATGAACGAAATCCAATTGTGGATGCGAGACTTAACGATGGCTCGAGAGTAAATATCATTTTGCCGCCGATATCGATCGATGGGGCAACGATGACGATCCGAAAGTTTGCAAAGGAACCGATGACATTAGCATGGCTTTGTGAACGGGAAGCATTTTCGGAAGAAATTGCGGAGTTTTTAAAGATTCTTGTAAGGGCACGCTATAACATTTTTATCTCGGGTGGAACAGGCAGCGGGAAGACGACATTGCTCAATGGAATGTCAAATTGTATTCCGAAAGATGAGAGGATCATAACCATTGAGGATTCTGCAGAATTGAAACTTAATGGGATTGATAATCTGGTCCGGTTAGAGATGAGAAATGCGAATGCAGCGGGGGAAAATCAGGTCGATATGAAAGAACTGATCAAAGCGGCATTACGTTCACGACCAGACCGGATCATCGTTGGAGAAGTGCGAGGCGAAGAAGCTTTGTCTATGTTAAATGCTATGAATACAGGTCACGATGGAAGCATCTCGACAGGACATGCGAATAGCTGCAAAGATATGCTCAAGCGAATTGAAACAATGGTCTTGATGGGTGTGGACATGCCAGTGGAAGCGATCCGAGGGCAGATGGCATCTGCGATCGATGTGATCATTCATCTTGGAAGAAGTTTTGACGGAAGTCGGAAACTGATGGAGATTTCAGAGATTACTGGTATGGCGGCGAGTCAGGTAGCATTACATCCGTTGTTTGAGATGAATGAAGATGATGAACTTACAATGAGATCAGAATTATATGATCAGAAGAAGTTAAAGGAGTATGGTCAGTATGAAGCATATCAGAAACTTATGGAATCTTTTAAAGCAAGAGATCAGCCTGTGGAAATATGAGAAGCAAGAGTTAGTTAAGGGAATTTGCTATATCGTGATGATCGCATGGCTATTTTTTGACCAGATTGCATTTGTGATTTTTTTGATTCCATACTTGTTTGTTTTTATGAAACAACAAAGAATTCACAAGGTGCATCGGGAGAAGGAAAAGCTGCGAAAAGAATTCCGTGAAATGATGATTTCGATTGGGAATAGTTTATCTGCAGGATATTCTATTGAAAATGCATTGAAAACAGCAAAAAATGATCTGGAGATGTATGAAGAACACAGCTTGTTGGCAAAAGAACTCCAATTGTTGATAAACAAGCTTAAAATGAACGAACCTGTGGATAAGCTGCTTTTTGATATGGCGGAACATGTAGGTCTGGAAGAATTTTATCAATTTGCACAGGTCATATCAATTGCGAAAAAAAGTGGTGGGAATCTGATCGAGATCACGGAAAATACGATAGAACATTTAAGTCAGGCAATCCAGACAAAAGAAGAGATTCACACGATGATCGCGGCAAAACAAATGGAGAAAAAGATCATGTCTGTCATGCCATATTTTATTCTCCTTTATGTAAGGATTGCAAATCCTGGATATTTCGACATACTGTATGAGAGTTTTGCCGGAGTTTTAGTCGCAGTGATTTCTCTTGTGTGTCTGTGGATTGCAGATATATGGGCAGAGAGGGTGACTGAGATTGAAATTTAAGTTTCAATGGATTGATAAGATCGTGGAAAAACTTCCAGAAGAACTCAAAGAAAAAAGAAAAGCAGAGATAGGATCCTGTTTCACAGGAACAAAGAAACAGTTAGATGAGAAAGTAAGGAAGAGTCTGTATGAACAGGTGAAGATCATAAGCGTGGCGACGGTTATTTTTCTTATCGTTCTTTTTCTGACCATAATCTTTTATTTCAGTCAGGACCGTAGAATTCTGATCACGAGGAATGAAACTGGTGGGGAAGTCACAGAGAAGCAGATCCGGATCAAGACAAAAGAAGATGACGATATTTACTCCTTGGAGATTCATCCAAAAGGATATACAAAAGCTCAGATCACACAGGCATTTGACAGAGGAGAAGCTTATTTAAGGAAACATCTTGTGGCGAAAAATAAATCATTGAATGAAGTGGAGCGAAATCTTGAAATGCCAGTAAAGATACCTGGGGAAAATATTGCGGTACAATGGCAGAGTGATGATCCTACAGTTATCGATGAAGAAGGCAATGTGTTTTCGAAGAATGTCAAAAAAGACTATCTGATGAATCTTGATGCAAGGATGGAATGTCAAGGGGAAGTAAGGATCTTAAAGATTCCTGTCTGTGTAGTTCCTGGAAATTCAGGAAAAAAGGTATCAGAAAAACAAAAGATCATTGCGGATCTTAAGAAACTGGAAGAAAAACATATTACGAAGGAGCAGTTTTATCTTCCAGATGTGATCCGGCAGGGCAGACTTTTACCTGCGGAAAATGAAAGTCAGATTCCTGCAATTTTATTTCTTGGAATCGCAGTGATCATATTTTTCTGGCACCACGAAAATGAAAAATATAAGGAACAAAGAATACAGACATTGGAACAATCTATGGCGGAGTACCCACAGATCATAGAACATCTGATCTTATTTCTGGGGACAGGAATGAGTGTGGTGGCTGCATTGGAAGCAGTAACGACGGAATACGAGAAAGAACAAAGAAGAGGAAACAAAAAAGAAATCTTCGTATATGAACAGATCAAAAAAACATGCAGACAGATTTCATTTGGAGTTCCACAGACAAAAGCATTTGGTGAGATGGGCAAAAAGATTGGGTTGTCTTCTTATCAGAAATTATCTGTTCTGCTCGTACAGAGTATTACAAGAGGTTCAACGGATCTGTTTCTGAGGTTAAAAGAAGAGGAAGAAGGAGCTTTTTTTGAGAAAAAAGAACAGGCAAAAAGGAAAGGAGAACAAGCAAGCACAAAACTGCTCGCACCGATGATGGTAATGTTGGTTGTTATCTTAGTATTATTGATGTTTCCAGCACTATCTACATTTTCATAAAAGGTCAGGGGGTAAAACATATGAGAAATTTTCTAAAGCATTTTTTTAAAGATGAATCAGGGATGGGTGTTGTTGAGGTGATTTTGATCATTGTAGTCTTGATCGGACTCGTTATTATTTTCCAGACGCAGATCAAGAAAGTTGTTGATAGCATTTTTAAAACGATTACCAGCAAAACAGGACAAGTCAAATGATCCGGGATGAGCAAGGTAGTATGAGTGCATTTCTTGCAATGTTATTTCTTGCTTTTTTACTGTTGATCAGCGTATGTGTGGAAGGAATCTATATGTATACAGCGAGGGGAAAGGCGATGGGCATTTATATGTCTGGGCTTTCTCATACAAAAGGTAATTATCAGAAAGAACTTGCGGATATGTATCATATTTATGCGATGGATCCAAGATATCGCAAGAAGATCGAAACAGATTTTTCAAATCGTATGAAAGAAAGTCTGGATCAGAATGGAGATCCTTTTCGTTTTCAAACAGGAAGTACAAAAATTTCAGATATGCTTGATCTGTCGGCACAAAAAGGAGAAGTTTTAAAATATCAGATCCGGCAGCAGATGCAATATGAAGCAGCAGGTGATATTTTGAAAAATTTGACCAAGAAGATCAAGGTTGGAGAAGATCAGCAAAATGAGCTCTCAGGAATTAAAGATCAGATTCAAAAAGAGGAAGAAGAAGCAAAAGAAGCGGAAAATGAAAAAACACTAACATCAGAACCAGCAAAAAAAGATCCGAGAAAAGGATTTATGAAATTATTAAAAGAAGGCTCGGTCCCATTGATCATGGGAGAGAAAAAAGTGTCCAATCTTCCAATTAATATTGTCTATGGCAAAAAAGACACAACAAAGCAGAGTGCATGGAATTTTATGAATCGAAAAGATGTGGAAAAAGAATTAGATGAATTTGGAAAAACAGCATCAACGGATTCCTTTGCAAGTGAATTACCGGTAGTTTTATACGCAACAAAATATTTTCATTTTCTGACAGATGCAACAAAAAAAGACGGGATTCAATATGAGATTGAATACTTGATCGCAGGGAAAGATTCGGAAAAAGAGAATCTTGGAATGGTTTTCTGGAGGATGATCGCACTTAGATTTGTGACGAATGCAGCTTGTGTATATCAAGATCCAGCCAAAGAAAAAGAAGCAGCATTGTTAGCAGCATCAATTCTTGGAGTTACAGGATTTCCACCAGCAGTTGCGGTTGCGAAGAACCTGTTATTACTGGCACTTGCTTATGGAGAATCAGTGATCGATGTAAGAAATCTTGCAGATGGTAAAAAAATCCCAGCAGTAAAAACCTCTTCAGATTGGCAGCTTTCTTTCGCAGGACTAGCAACGTTAAATTGTAAGAGAAAGCCTGTGAAACAGGGAATGTCGTACGAGGATTATTTGTTATTACTGTTGATATCACGAAAAGATAAACGCCAGAAATATTTCCGAATGATGGATCTGATGGAACAAAATATCCGAAGAAAGGTGCCAGATTTTAAATTGGATCAATGCATTTCTTCTTACAAGATCACGCAGAATCTGAAGTTGAAAAAACTCGGATTTGGTGGAATGATCTTGCCATTCGCGACATATACAGATCTTAAAATGTCTCGATATGCAACGTATTAAAATTTAACATAACCAAAATGAAAGAAAGGGGGCAGAGAAAGATGTTCTCTTGTCAAAAACATTTCTCAAAAGTGAATCCGGTTCAAAATGATAACAATAACAACAAGATCGTCGTAAAAAAATCCAAGAGAGCATCTTCCTCTGCCTCAGATCTTTCTGAAAATGAGGAAGGTGCAATGACATTGGAAGCTAGTCTGATCGTCCCCATTTTTTTGATCGTTCTTTTGATGCTTACAAGTGCAGGAGAGATTTTGATGATCCATCAACAGATTTCTCATGGTGCTTGTGAGGCAGCAAAGAGGGCTGCAGTTAATGAATATCGCATCAGGCAGAAGAAAAAATCTGGAAGTGATTTATCAGGATTTAGTGCCAAGGCAGCTTTTCTGGCAGCGGTAAACCGTAAGTTTTTAGACCATTCGGCTTTGATCGGAGGAAGTGCAGGAGCGGCAGCGGTGTGTAGGCTGACATTGACCTCTAAAGGGGAATACATCGTATCTGTGCGTTATTATATTCGCAAAACAATGCCGTTTTTATCAACACATACAGCATCCTATGAGCAAAGTATAAGGCAAAAATCCATGACAGGATATGTACCAGACGGAGATGAATTAAAAAAAGGCTATGTCTATATCACACCGCATGAAGCGGTGTACCATAAAGATCTTTCCTGTACACATCTGTCATTGGATATTTCTGTTGACGAAGATGTAGAAAAATATAGAAACAAGCGGACACAATACAAGCCATGTGATAAATGTACCAAGTATGAAAAAGGTGATATTTCCTGTGTGTATGTCGCAAAAGAAGGGGAATCTTATCACACGGATCTTGGCTGCAGCGGGTTAAAAAGAACAGTCAAACAAGTGGATCTAAGTACATTAAAGGGGATGAGACCATGCATGAGATGCGCAAAACAGGGGGATACATGACAGTTGAAATCAGTGCGCTGCTTCCGATCATTTTGATGGTGCTATGGATGTTTTTTAGCTATCTGTTTTATTTTATGAACTGTGGGATCGCACAAGGAATCATGGAAGAGGCAGTGCAGAAAGCGGCAGATGTTAAAATTACAGGGGCAGAGTATGATACGGGAAAGTTATCGTATCAGAAAGTCAATCAAAAGCTGATCACTGGAAATGTGATATCGTCAAACAAGTCAGGAAATGCAAAAGCTGAAAAAGAGATAAAAGAACAATTGCGAAGGCATCTGTTTATGGCAGAAGTCAGTTCAGTCAGAGTATCAACAACACCGCTTAGAGTTTCAGCAAAAATAAAGACAAGATCAGCAGTTGTGGCAGGTGATTTCTTAAGTATGTTCGGAATCCACTTGTTTGAATATGAAGGAAATGATCAGGCGCAAGGAGATTTTGAGATCGATCAGATCAGGAGGTGGAATGCACTTGAAGGAGCAATGGATTAGAGAAGGTTTTTCCAGTTATTATGTTGTTAAAAAAGAACAGAAATTAACATATGAAAAAAATATTCTTTACAATCATACACTTCCGTGTCTTCTTCCATGTGAATTCCGGATCGAAGATGGAGAAGAATATTATTATTATGAAACAGGTATTTACACAAAGTTAAAAGACAGGATTTCCATATTAGAACCGAAATTGTTTTTTGCGTATCTTTTGGAAGTTTTTGAACAGGTAGCCTCCTATCTGTTAGAGTTGGATCATTTAAAATTAGATTTGGAATCTATGTTTTTGGATAAAGAAGACCGGCCAGTTCTTTGTTATCTGCCTGAATATGAAAAAAAGATTGATGAGCAGCTCCGTGATCTTTTAGAGGAATGTATTGAGTGTATTTCAGAAGATGATAAAAAGAGAGTTCGTTTTTATTATGAATTTCATAGTTTTCTTGTCAAAGAAAAACCGAATATGGAACAGATGAAGGACTATCTGGATGTTCGGTCAGAGAAAATGTATGGTGAGATTTTAAGGGAAAAAATAAAATATGAAGAATCGAAATCAGTACAAAATATGCAGGAAAATCTATTGAATCCTATAAGAGATGAGAAAGATCATCCTGAAAAAGAAGAAATCAAAATTTATGAAAAAACACCGAAAAGAATTCTAATTCTGATCGGTAAAATGATAAGTATTATTGGTTGTTTATGCAGCATATTTGGAATTGTTTATTTTGTATTAAAAATATTTGAATATGGATTTTATTATTTGTTTTTGATCGGATCACTGGGTTCGATCACAGGTTTTGGTGTCAGTGTGTATGGATGTTATAAATTGTGGAAAAAGAATAAAAATCCAGAGAGTTTTGTGGATGTTTGGCAGAAAACAGAAAATGCTACAGAATTATTGGATGAGAAAACAATTCTGTTAGAGGATGAGGAGGACAGGACTGTTCTTTTACTGGAAGAACCGATTGGAAGACTGGTTCCGAAGAATCCAGAACAAGAAGAAATTGTATTAAATGACGATGGATTTGTCATTGGAAGTTCCGCACAAGGAACAGATCATCAATTAGAAGGAACCGGGATCAGTCGGAGGCATGTAAGATTTTATAAAGAAGATGGAAATGTGTGCTGTGAAGATCTCGATTCTACAAATGGTATAAAGATCAACGGTGTAAAATTAAATGGGAGAAAAAATAAAAAAGCAGTATTAAAAGAAGGAGATTGCATAAAGATCGGGCTTGAGGAGTTTTATTTTAAAGAAGACTAGCCTCTGTGTTATAATAGTAGATACATAAATCAAAGCGGAGGAAATTATGTATCAGAAAATCATAGAATTGTTGAGGATTCATGGATATATGAAAAATGATACCGAAACAGGACCATGTTATGTAAAGAATATCAATGAAAGAAATAAATGTGTGTTCGTGATATTTGACAAGAATCCGGATGGAAGCAGTATTTTGGAAGAAGATCTCTATCATTTGGAAGATTATGCAAGGCAGATGTTTGGTATGGATTGTGCTGTGTTGACGCTTATCTTGTCGCAGGATGATAAACCAGTATTTCTTGATCCACAGAATCAGTTCGATGATCTGTATGGACCATTATCCATAGTATTAGCACAGAATCAGGCAAGTCAAGCAGGGCAAGGATCGGAAATAGAAGTGAAAGATAATAAAAATGTCAAGGATTTCTGGAGATTGCTCTATCAATATAAAGCAACTTTTCTGATCTTTGCAGCCAATTTGGTCTGTTTTATTCTGACAGAAATTTATGGAGATAAGATCTATGATTCATTTGCATGTAATGCGTATATGGTAAAGAAACTGCATGAATATTATAGACTTTTTACGTCGAATTATCTGCATTTTGGATGGGATCATTTCTTTAATAATATGGCAGTTTTTTTGATCCTTGGATCTTCTTTGGAGAAAGTGATCGGAAGTGTGCGGTATGTCATTCTTTATACCGGAGCAGGCATTGCCGGAAGTATCATCTCTGTGGCATATTACAGCATGATAGGGCAAGATGTGTTGTCGGCAGGAGCTTCTGGTGCGATATTTGGATTAGTCGGTGCACTTGCAGCAATATTTTTATTCTGCAAAGAACAACGACAGAGATTCGATGGATTTGGAATCTTTCTAATGATCGCAGGAAGTCTGTATCATGGATTCCAGAGTGGAACAACCGACAATGCAGCTCATATCGGTGGATGTATTGCTGGATTTATTTTGTCAATGCTTCTGTACGTGTTGGGCAGCTTAATTGCTGCTCATAAGCAGGGAAGATCAGAGTGAAAGTTGTTCCCTGATTCGGTGCAGAATCAATATGGATCTTAATATGAAGATCGCGAGCAATATTTTGCACAACGGATAATCCAATTCCGTTTCCGCCAGGATGGAAGGATACACCACGGTAGAAAGCTCTCGATTGCTGTTCTGTGGTCATTCCGATTCCTGTATCGGATAAATTTAATACAATATGTCCTTGTTCTTTACTTAAGTGGACTGTAATATGTGTAATATGAGGAGATCGGCTGGTCTCCTTTTTTTGTTGGATCGCTTTGACGGCATTGGAGATCAGATTATGAAATAACTGAAAAAGTTTTGATCTTGCACCGTATACATAAAAAGCGGTTCCGGGGTCTGCCTGAATAAAGAAACGAATCTGTTCTTTATGGAGATAATAAGACCAGGAAGAACGGATTTCACTGATCACACTGATCAGGTCAAGCGGTTCCATGGCAGCAGAAGATTCTTCTGCCGGTGCCAGAAATTGATGAATGAAATCAAATAAAGAAGAAAAATCATCTTTCATACGGTTCCAATGGTCATTTCCAGTAAGTGTATCATATGTTTTTTCAATGCACTGAATCTGTCCGTAGATGAGAGTCAGAGAATTGTTTATCTCATGTGAAAACGTAGAAAGTTCTTGTAAATCGTTCATTGTTGGCTCCTCTTGTAATTAAATTTCCTCTTTTATTATCGGAAAAAATAAGATTAAGGGCAAGAAAAAGCGTTCAAAAAAGTTCGATGTTTTCTGTCAAAAAACAATCATTGAAAAAGGATAGATACTCATGGTAAAATATAATGAAGTATGGCTATATGTCATATTTCAAAATAGAAAGGGGCATATGATATGTCTTACATGGCTTTATATAGAAAGTTCCGGCCAACACGTTTCAGTGAAGTAAAAGGTCAGGATCATATTGTGAAGACGCTTGAGAATCAGATGAGGACCGGGCGGATTGGTCATGCATATCTGTTTTGTGGGACAAGAGGTACTGGTAAGACAACGGTGGCCAAGATCCTTGCGAAAGCAGTGAACTGCGAACACCCAGTCGATGGGGAACCATGTGGAGAATGTGAAGTTTGCAAAGCGATCGCAGAAGGAAGTTCCATGAATGTAATCGAGATCGATGCAGCATCCAATAATGGCGTTGATAATATCCGAGAGATCAAGGAACAGGTACAGTATTCACCTGCAACAGGAAAGTACAAAGTTTATATCATCGACGAGGTGCATATGCTGTCTATAGGTGCTTTTAATGCATTGTTAAAGACACTGGAAGAGCCGCCAGAATATGTTATATTTATTCTTGCGACGACAGAAGTTCACAAGATACCGATCACGATCTTATCAAGATGCCAGAGATATGATTTTCATCGCATCACGGCAGCAACGATCAAGAAGCAGTTATCAGATCTGATGGAACAGGAACATGTTGATACAGAAGATAAGGCGTTGGAATACGTGGCACGAATGGCTGACGGTTCCATGCGTGATGCGTTGAGTTTGCTAGACCAGTGTATTGCATTTTATCTGGGCGAGAAATTAACATATGATAATGTTTTGGAAGTACTGGGAACTGTTGATATTCAAGTGTATAGTGATCTGCTGGATATGATTCTTTCGCAGGATATTAATGGCGTGATGGATCTTCTGGAAGATGTGGCGAGACAGGGAAGAGAATGGTCACAATTTATCACAGATTTTCTATGGTATTTAAGGAATCTTCTCTTAGTTGGACAGGGAAATGCTGCAGAAGAGGCGCTGGAAGTATCCACAGACCAGTTGAAATTACTGCAGGAGAAGGCACAGCAGGTGGAAGAAAACACACTGATCCGCTATATCAGAATCTTATCTGAATTGTTAGAGCGTATCCGTTATGCGACATCCAAGAGAGTTCTTGTGGAAGTCGAGATGATGAAGATGTGCAGACCGCAGATGGAAGCAGACACGAACAGCCTGGCAGACAGGGTGAGACAGTTAGAACAGCAGTTAGAGAAACTGTTACAGTCAGGAATCCCAGTACAGCAGACAGTAACAGCAGGACAAAATCAGGTAGCAATGCAACAGGCAGAAGCAAAACCAGAACAAGACCCAGTGGAACAGTTAAATGAGAAGTTTCCACCAGCAAAAGTTGAGGAATTGATAGATCTTGTAGACCACTGGAGAGATGTCAAACGCAATCTGTCACCACAGATGAAGTACTGTTTGCAGAGAGCAACACTTTCGGTTAACGAAGAAGGAACTGCGTTAAGAGTGCTGTTTCCAAAAGAAATGAACGTGGAAAGCGGTTATTTCTTAGAGGAACCAGAACGTATAGAACGGCTCAAACAGGAATTATCAAGACAGTCTGGCAGAGATGTTGAACTGGAAGTTAGTGTGATGAATACAGAGAATGATGACAGTGATATGATCAATTTAGACTGCATTCATATGGATGTAAAAATAGAAGATTAAAACGAAACTTATAAAAATGAATTTTCAGGAGGAATGAACAATGGCAAAAAGAAGTGGTGGATTTCCAGGTATGGGTGGAAATATGAATCAGCTGATGAAACAGGCACAGAAGATGCAGAAACAGATGGAGGAAACAACAAAAGCGTTAGAAGAATCCACATATGAAGCAACAGCAGGCGGCGGAGTCGTAAAAGTTGTTGTATCTGGTAAAAAAGAAGTAGTTTCTGTACATTTAGAAGAAGAAGTTGTAGATCCAGATGACGTTGAAATGTTAGAAGATCTGATCGTAGCTGCTACAAATGAAGCACTTCGTAAGATGGAAGAAGATTCTCAGGAGAAGATGGGAAAAGTCACTGGTGGATTAGGAGGAATGGGTGGAGGATTCCCATTCTAGATAGAGTGAGAGACTATGGATTATTACAGTAATCAGATCACACAGTTGATCGAAGAACTCGGAAAACTCCCCGGAATTGGACCTAAATCCGCAGGAAGACTGGCATTTCACATCATCAATATGCCACAGGATCAGGTGCAGAAATTATCAGATACGATCATTTCTGCAAAAACCAATGTACATTATTGTAAAGAGTGTTGTACATTGACAGACAATGAGATCTGTCCGATCTGTGCGAGTGACAAACGTGATCACAGCACGATCATGGTTGTTGAGAACACGAGAGACTTAATGGCTTATGAGAAGACAGGAAAATACGAAGGTGTTTATCATGTTCTTCATGGAGCGATTTCTCCGATGCTTGGAATCGGGCCAGATGATATCCGTCTGAAAGAGCTGATGGCGAGACTTCAGGGAGATGTCAAAGAACTGATCATAGCGACAAATTCAAGTCTGGAAGGTGAGACAACAGCGATGTATATCAGCAAACTTGTCAAACCAACAGGTATCAAAGTCAGCAAGATCGCAAGCGGAGTTCCGGTTGGAGGAGATCTGGAATATATAGACGAAGTAACGTTACTTCGAGCATTAGAAGGACGTACAGAAATATAAAAATAAAAAAGAAGCTTTGGCTAAAGTAAGATGTTGATCAACGACATAAAACTTAAGCCAAGGCTTCTTTTTACATTATATAATGATGAGAGTGTCAAAAGTATAAATTGCTTATTTGTGCAAGCACAAACGCAATTTATACTTTTGACACTTACATCATAAAACAAAACAAAAAGAAAGAACCGACTAGCTAGGTCGGTTCTCTCTTTTAAAACAATAAGGAGAGGATTTTCATCCTCAAGAGGGGTAGGATTTGAAAGTATTAACTACTTTACGATTTTTATTATCACATAAAAATGTGTCCAAATTGTGAACAAAATACACATTTTTTGTGAAAATGGAATAATATGATGTAAGTGTCAAAAGTATAATTGACGATAGGTCTTTTCTTGAAAAACAATAGTAAATGGGATAAAATACATCTAAACAGAGTAATATGTAAACTCTCAGAATAAGAACACATAGGAAGGAAGACATATAATATGAAGAAAGAAGATTGTATTTTTTGTAAGATCGCAGGTGGAGAGATTCCATCAAACACAATTTATGAGAACTCAGAGTTCAAAGTGATCATGGACATCGCACCAGCATCCAAAGGGCATGTACTGATCATTCCGAAAGAACATTTTAAGGATATCTATGAGATTGACGCGATCACAGCAGGAAAATTGTTCCAGTTAGCAACAGTTGTTGCGAGAGCATTAAAAGAAGTGCTTCACTGTGACGGACTAAATGTTTTACAGAACAACGGATTGATCGCAGGTCAGACAGTATATCATTTCCATATGCATTTGATCCCAAGATACGAAGGGGATGATGTGACGATCGGATGGAAAGAACATTCCACAGAAGATATCGATATGGAACAATTAAGACAGGATATTAAAAAGGCACTCTAGGAGAGAAATATGGCAAAAACTTCATGGAAACCTGGAAATATGATCTATCCTCTGCCAGCAGTTATGGTGACTTGCAGAGATAAAGGTCAGGATAACATCATTACGATCGCATGGACAGGGACGATCTGTACGAATCCGCCAATGACGTACATTTCTGTCCGCCCAGAGAGACATTCTTATGAAATGATCAAGAATAGTGGAGAATTTGTGATCAATCTGACAACAAAACAGTTAACAAGAGCAACGGATTTCTGCGGAGTACGTTCAGGAAGAGATGTTGATAAATTCAAAGAAGCAAGACTGACAAAAGAAGAAGCACAGGTTGTGGATGCACCGATCATCGCAGAAAGTCCTGTAAATATCGAATGTAAAGTAGAGAAGATCGTACCACTTGGTTCACATCATATGTTTATGGCGAAAGTTGTCAATATTATGGTAGATGATGATTATATGGAAGATAACGGACGCTTTGCACTGGAAAAAACGAATCCGTTGATCTATTCCCATGGCGGATATTATGAAACAGGAAAGAAATTAGGAACCTTTGGCTACTCAGTAAGAAAGAAAAAGAAAAGGAAAAAACCAAATGGCAGAAAAAAATAATAACTACATATTGATCGGGATGCCAGGTTCTGGGAAGAGTACGATCGGAGTACTTCTTGCCAAAGCCCTGGGTTATGATTTTGTGGACACAGATCTTGTGATCCAGCAAAAAGGTGGTGGTTTGCTAAAAGAGATCATCGCAAGAATCGGGAATGACGGATTCAAACAATTAGAAGAAGATGTCAATGCTTCAATCGATGTGGATAAATCCGTGATCGCACCCGGAGGAAGTGCTGTTTACAGTGATAAGGCAATGAGACATTTTAAAGAAATCGGGACTATAATTTATTTAAAACTGGATTACCAGACAGTAAAACGCCGCCTTGGAAACCTCAAAGCAAGGGGAGTAGTGCTAGAAAAAGGTCAGACATTACGTGACCTATATAATGAAAGAGTTCCATATTATGAAAAATACGCAGACATCACAGTAAAACTGGATAAATTATCCATTGGGGACTCCTTAGAAAAAGTGTTGGAAAACCTCTAATAGTATGCTATAATATAATCTGTATGATTTTAAATAATTACCGAAAGATAGAAATTAGGTTTAATAATATAGATAGAGATAATTGAGGTGTATCATGGAACAGTATATCATTAAAGGTGGTAACCCATTAGTAGGAGAAGTAGTAATTGGCGGTGCGAAGAATGCAGCACTGCCTGTTTTAGCTGCGGCAGTAATGACAGACGGAAAATGTATGATAGATAATATGCCAGATGTAAGAGATATCAATGTTTTACTTCAGGCGATGCAGGAAATTGGAGCAGATGTAGACAGAACAGGGAAACACGAAGTGACGATCAGCGGAAAAGGAATTCATCCAGAGTGTGATGTTGACAATGAATTTATCCGTAAGATCAGAGCTTCTTACTATTTGATCGGTGCTTTACTTGGTAAATACAAGAGAGCAAGAGTTGCACTTCCAGGTGGATGCGAGATCGGAAGCCGTCCGATCGACCAGCATATCAAAGGATTTAAAATGCTTGGAGCTCAGATTGAGATTGAGAATGGTATGATCAGTGCAACAGCAGAGGAATTAAAGGGAGCCCATATTTACATGGACGTTGTTTCTGTAGGAGCGACGATCAATGTTATGATGGCAGCATCACTTGCCAAGGGGAATACGATCATCGAGAATGCAGCAAAAGAGCCACATGTCGTTGATGTAGCGAATTTCTTAAACAGTATGGGAGCAAAGATCCGTGGAGCAGGAACTGATGTCATCCGCATTAAGGGTGTTGAGAAGTTTGGAGATTGTCAGTACTCCATCATTCCAGACCAGATTGAAGCTGGAACATTTATGACAGCGGCAGTTGCAACAAAGGGTGACATTATGATCAAGAATGTTATTCCAAAGCATTTAGAAGCAATTTCTGCAAAATTAATTGAAATTGGAGCAGAAGTTGTAGAATTCGATGACGCAGTACGCGTATCAGCGACAAAACGCTTGGAATCTACAAACATCAAGACATTACCATATCCTGGATTCCCAACGGATATGCAGCCACAGATGGCGGTAACACTTGCATTATCCAATGGAACAAGTGTGATTTCAGAAAGTATTTTTGAAAATCGTTTTCGTTATGTGGATGAATTGACAAAGATGGGAGCAACCATTCAGGTCGATGGAAGAACTGCGATCATCAGCGGAGTTGAGGGATTTACAGGAGCTGACGTACACGCCCCAGACTTAAGAGCTGGAGCAGCCCTTGTTATTGCAGGATTATCTGCAAAAGGATTTACAACAGTCAGCGATATTGGATATATTTATCGTGGATACGAACAGTTTGAACAGAAGCTTAGACAATTGGGTGGAGAGATTCAGCTGGTTAACAATGAAAAAGAAGTTGCAAAGTTTAAGTTAAAGATAGGATAAAAGGAGAATTGCCTGAATGAGACAATACCTGAAAAACGAAGTGTTCAAAGTATCCAAGTGGGTAGAATTATTTATATCAGCGATCATTATGATCGCGGTCATCGGAGGAACGATTTATCTGGTAAAAGATGTGGTACAATTAATGATGAATTACCCAACATCCAGAGATATTTACAAATTTGTCGGCGTAGCGTTTAATCTCGTCATTTGTATCGAGTTTGTAAAGATGCTTTGTAAACATACTCCAGATACATTAGTAGAAGTTATGATGTTTGCCATTGCAAGGCAGATGATCGTAGAACATACAAGTCCACAGCAAAACCTTATTGTAGTTTTAGCGATTGCGATTTTATTTACGATCAAGAAGTTCCTTTTTGGAAAGTTTGATGATGTAGATAAGACAGTATTTTTGCCAACTCAGAGAATTTCAAGTATCAATGAACTGGTTCATGTGGAAATCCCAAAAGAAACACAGCATCAGACATTGGGAGAATTACTTGAGAAACGAATTGGAACAGAGAGTGGGAATTTTCAGGTGGGTCAGTGTTATTTCTTTGATGGTGGAGCCTTACGTGTTGCCAAGGTAAAGAATGGTAAGATAACACAGATCGAAGTCATCCGGAGTAAGAATGCCCCGGTTGTGTTAAAGAGGTAAATAAAGGCCCGGAATCCTTCGGGTCTTTTCATGATATTTTACAAATAACAGATATATTTTAAGAAAGGATAATAGAATGGATAAAGTATTATTCACATCAGAGTCCGTGACAGAAGGACATCCAGACAAAATCTGCGACCAGATTTCTGATGCAATCTTAGATGCACTTTTGGAACAGGATCCAATGAGTCGTGTTGCATGTGAGACTTGCACAACAACAGGAATCGTTATGGTCATGGGAGAGATTTCTACAAAAGCATATGTAGATATCCAGAAAATTGTCCGTGATACTGTCCGCGAGATCGGATATACAAGAGGTAAATATGGATTTGACGCTGATACATGCGGTGTTATTACAACAATCGATGAACAGTCCAGCGACATTGCTATGGGTGTAGACAAAGCGTTAGAAGCAAAAGAGAATAACATGACAGATGAAGAGATCGACGCAATTGGAGCCGGAGATCAGGGAATGATGTTTGGATTTGCTACTAATGAAACAGAAGAATACATGCCATACCCAATCTCTCTTGCGCACAAACTTTCAAGACAGTTAACAAAAGTGAGAAAAGATGGAACATTGTCTTATTTAAGACCAGATGGTAAAACACAGGTAACTGTAGAATATAATGATGGAAAACCAAGCCGTCTTGATGCAGTTGTATTATCTACACAGCATGATCCTGATATCACTCAGGAGCAGATCCATGAAGATATCAAACGTGAAGTATTCGATAAGATCCTTCCAGCAGATATGGTTGATGATGAAACAAAATTCTTCATTAACCCAACAGGAAGATTCGTGATCGGTGGACCACACGGAGATGCAGGATTAACAGGAAGAAAGATCATCGTAGATACATACGGTGGATACGCACGCCATGGTGGTGGAGCTTTCTCTGGAAAGGACTGTACAAAAGTAGACCGTTCTGCAGCTTACGCAGCACGTTATGTAGCGAAGAACATTGTAGCCGCCGGATTAGCTGACAAATGTGAGATTCAGTTATCCTATGCGATCGGTGTAGCAGAACCAACATCTATCATGGTTGATACATTTGGAACAGGAAAGAAATCCAATCAGGAATTAGTAGACCTGATCCGCAAACATTTTGATCTGCGTCCAGCAGGAATCATCAAGATGTTAGATTTAAGAAGACCAATCTATAAACAGACAGCAGCATATGGACATTTCGGAAGAAATGACCTTGATCTTCCTTGGGAGAGACTTGACAAAGTTGATCTGTTAAAAGGCGAATAAAACGAAACACATCACTAGGCAACTCAGGAGGAAATCGAGTGAAAAATGAATTAGTGATCGTCATCGATTTTGGTGGTCAGTATAATCAGTTAGTTGCACGCCGCGTCCGCGAGTGTAATGTATACTGCGAGATTTATTCTTACAAGATCGGTATCGATAAAATCAAAGAAATGAATCCAAAGGGAATCATCTTAACAGGTGGACCAAACAGCTGTTATGAACCAGATTCTCCAACATATAGCAAGGAATTATTCGAACTTGGAATTCCAGTCTTAGGATTATGCTACGGAGCACAGCTGATGCAGCATGTTCTTGGAGGAAAAGTTGAGAAAGCCGAAGTCAGTGAATATGGTAAAACAGAAGTACTGATCGACAAGAAAGATTCCAAGTTATTTGAAAACGTATCAGAAAAAACAATCTGTTGGATGAGTCATACAGATTACATTTCACAGGTAGCACCAGGATTTGAAATCTCTGCACATACAGCAGACTGCCCAGTTGCAACAGCTGAGAATGCAGATAAATCCTTATATGCGATCCAGTTCCATCCAGAAGTACTTCATACAGTCGAAGGAAAGACAATGCTTTCCAACTTCGTATTAGGAGTCTGTGGATGTGCAGGAGACTGGAAGATGGATGCTTTCGTAGAAAGCACAATTAAAGAAATCCGCGAGAAAGTCGGAGATGGAAAAGTGTTACTTGCCTTATCAGGAGGAGTAGATTCATCCGTAGCAGCCGGATTATTATCAAGAGCCATTGGAAAACAGTTAACATGTGTATTCGTCGACCACGGATTATTACGTAAAGACGAAGGAGACGAGGTAGAAGGCGTATTTGGAGAAAACGGACAGTTTGATCTAAACTTTATCCGTGTCAATGCACAGCAGAGATACTATGACAAATTAAAAGGAGTCACAGAACCTGAAGCAAAACGTAAGATCATCGGAGAAGAATTCATCAGAATCTTCGAAGAAGAAGCAAAGAAGATCGGTGCAGTAGACTTCTTAGCACAGGGAACGATCTATCCAGACGTAGTAGAAAGCGGATTAGGTGGAGAATCAGCAGTCATCAAATCCCATCACAACGTAGGAGGACTGCCAGACTTCGTAGATTTCAAAGAAATCATCGAACCATTACGTGACCTGTTCAAAGACGAAGTAAGACAGGCAGGACTACAGTTAGGAATCCCAGAAAGACTCGTATTCCGCCAGCCATTCCCAGGACCAGGACTAGGAATCCGAATCATCGGAGAAGTCACAGAAGAAAAAGTAAAAATCGTCCAAGACGCAGACGCGATCTACAGAGAAGAAATCGCCAAAGCCGGATTAGACAGAGAAATCAACCAGTATTTTGCAGCATTAACTAATATGCGAAGTGTTGGAGTAATGGGAGATTTTAGAACATACGATTATGCAGTAGCATTAAGAGCAGTTAAGACAATCGACTTCATGACAGCAGAAGCATCAGAGATTCCTTATGAAGTATTGAATAAGGTAATGAACAGGATTATTAATGAGGTTAAGGGAGTTAATAGAGTAATGTATGATTTAACTTCTAAACCACCTGGAACTATTGAGTTTGAATAGGAGTGTTTCTTTTGGTCATTAGTGAAAGAATTTTTTCCTTGATCAGTGAACGAGGAATGACTCAAAAAGAATTTTCAGAGCAAACAGGAATCTCTCAAAGTACAATCAGTGATTGGAAAAGAAAGAAAACAAATCCATCAGCAGATAAAATATTGAAAATATGTGAAGTCTTGAAAGTTACGCCATATGAATTATTAGCAGAAAGTAATATTGACTTAAAAGATAACACAGGTAGTTTATTTGCAATGAATAAAGAAGAAGTGCTCATATTAGAGAATTTTAGAACTTTGAAAAGCAGACAAAAAGAACGGTTGATGGGATATTTGACCGCTTTGCAAGAAAATTCGCAGGAAAAATAAAATTAGATCACATGTCATAGTATCTTGACATGTGATTTGTTTTATTTTAATATACGTATATACGATACGGAAAAACAAGATTATCAAGAGAAGTGACATGGGAGATATTAGTATTATTGCAAGAAGACTCAAAGATGGACATGTTCAATATGGTTGGAGCGGTAACGGTGGATATTTTACAAGTGTAGGAGTTCGTTTACTTTTATGGTATCAGAAACCAGAAGATGTAGAATACCTTTTTGAATTAGGACAGACAAGATTAATAGGGAAAAAAGGGAGTGAAAAAGGAGGTTTTGGAATATTCGAATCGCATGATCTTACAGGAGAAGCATTTTGGCTTGGAAGGACAGAAAGAGTGATATTTAGTCGAATAATGTTTATTGATTATGGATATTTTTATGATTTAGATCATAAATGGTATTATATTATTCCTGGACCATTTAGAATCAAAATGCCATTGGAATTAATCGAAAATCATTTAAATGAAGAAAATTATGAGTTTGAGTATTTAGAAGAAATCGAGGATAAGATTATTAAATATATTTTAAATGAATATAGAGAATCACATCCTGATTTTATGAAGTATGTAGAAAAAGAAGGGTATTCTGTACCAGAAGTTATGAAAGATGAAGATATAAAGAGAGAAGGGCGGATATCCGTTATGAGATTTTATGATAAATATAGAAAAATATTTAAATATTTTGATGATTGGATTCTTATTAAAACAAATAATGATGATACGGAAATAACGGATATTGTTGTGAAGAAAAAGAGTGATGATCATATAGAGACATGTGAGTGGTAAAGTAGTTTAAGGAAAAGGGAAAATTGAAAAACATGAAAATAGATGCAAATGGAACAGAAATTAGAGTGATGGGCGATGTTGTTAATGAAGATGCTTATATTTCACTCACTGATATTGCAAAATATAAAAATCCAGATAATGCTTTTATCGTGGTAGCAAACTGGATGCGTAATCATTCTACGATTTCATTTTTGGGATTGTGGGAACAAATTCACAATCCGAATTTTAAACCTATCGAATTCGATAGGTTTAAAGCAGAATCAGGAGATAATGCTTTTGCATTGACACCTCAACAATGGATAAAAGCAACAGATGCAATTGGTATTGTATCAAAATCAGGACGATATGGTGGCACTTATGCTCATACAGATATTGCTTTTGAATTTGCTTCATGGATTTCTCCAGAATTTAAACTCTATATTATTAAAGACTATCAGCGATTAAAAAAAGATGAAGCGGATCGGTTAGCAACTGGATGGGATGTAAGGAGAGAACTTTCAAAGATAAATTATCGTATTCATACAGATGCGGTAAAAGAATTTTTGATAACTCCTACATTATCTCCTCAAGAAATGGCATATACATACGCTTCAGAAGCGGATATTTTAAATATGGCTTTATTTGGGAAAACAGCAGCACAATGGAGAAGTGAAAAAGAAGCAAAGAAGAAAACTTCTAATATCAGAGATTTTGCTTCGGCAGAAGAACTCATTGTGCTTATCAATCTGGAAGATACGAATGCAGACCTGATAAGACAGAATGTACCTAAAATTGAAAGACTAAAAATTTTGAGGGAAAAAGCGTATAGGCAATTGAAACTTTTGAAAAAGAACCAAGATACGATGGAGACGTTAAAGAAAAATCTTATTGAAGATACAAAAATAAATGGTTAATTTTTTACTAGTAAAGAAACAGCTCGTTTTGTGGCTGGATTGCGGAAATGCCAGAGCATATGATTCATTTAAATGGGAGATAGGTTTATGGGACCAAGATAATATTATTTGTTATATGCATGTAAGTATGATATTTTGATAAAAACAATAGAAGGATGTGGTGTTAGGTGAAGACATCTTTTTCATCAGCAGGTCTTTTGTATGTATATATTACTGGTTATAAAGAAATGGAACTGTTGCATATAGAACATATAGATACATATAGTTATATCGGTGATGAATTATATAATAAAATAATGGAAATATCGGAAGTAATGACCCAAAATGAAAATTCTATTCATGTTTTTGGAGTCATAGGGATAGAGAAAAAAGTTAATTATGTATATACAATTTTAGAGGAGGGAATTAAGAAAAATTTTGACAGAATATTAAATAATAGAAAGATTAAAATTGGTACAAAAAATTTAGACAGTATAGGCAATCATTTCTACCGTTGTGTTCAGGAATTTTATTGTGCGTTGCAAGAAACTGACATTTATAAAAAAGGAAAAAAGTGGGAAAATGTTGCAGAATACGTTTTAAATAGTGTTGAAGGATGGAAGATTACGGGAAAACGGATTAGAGCTGGAGCACAGGAAATTGATCTTAGTGTTGCAAACATTTCTTTGGATGATGAGCTTTGGCAAATGGGTGCATATATTTTAATAGAATGTAAAAATTGGAAAAAGCATGTGGGCATTCAACAAATTAGGAATATAGCTCATATTTCTAGTATGAAAGGAAATAAAACTGCGATTTTATTTACGGCAAATGGAATTACTTCAGACTCACAAGAAGAAATTCAACGGCTTGCTATGACTAATATATACATTATTTGTATTACTGCAGTTGAATTAAAACAACTTCAATCAGCTGTGGAGTGCAAAAAATTAATTTTGGATAAGTGGAAAAGTTTACAAGATAGTATAGAAGTATCTGGTATAATATGAAAATAGATTCTATCGGTATCATATCAAAATCAGGATGATATGGTGGCACTTAATTTAGATAAGATTGCTGCAAAAAATAGATATTGGCAATTTATAAATAACAGGAGAACAAAAATGAACCTAATAAAAAAACACTTCAAAACCCTAACCCCAACCGACCTCCACTCCATCTACAAACTAAGAATCTCAGTCTTCGTAGTAGAACAAAACTGTCCCTACCAAGAAGTAGACGATGCAGACAAAGATGCCTACCATATCTGGCTGGAAGACGAAGAAGGTATTCAGGCATACGCCCGAATTCTGCCACCTGGAACAACCTTCAAAGAAGCATCCATCGGCAGGATCATTGCAAAGAAAAGACGCTGTGGACTTGGAACACAGATTGTTAAAGAAGCAATCAAAACAGCAAAAGAAGAATTCAACGCAAAAACAATTAAAATAGAAGCACAAGTATATGCAAAAGAATTATATGAAAAAGTGGGATTTGTACAGAAGTCCGACCCATTTTTAGAAGACGGAATACCGCATATATTGATGGAATATAGAGAATAAAAATAAGCCCTGAATTATCATAGAAAAAGATAAACAGGGCTTATTTACTAAAGATTTGCACAAAATAAAGAAAAATGTCACGAATAATGTTACAAAATAGAATAAAAAACAAAGAAAAACGTTACAAAATACATTGATAAAACAAAGAAAAATGTTAATATATATAATATAAACAACAATTGATCAAAAAATGGAGGACACGAAATGTTAAAAAGAAAAGCATACGATGAACTTCTGAAATGGAAAACAAACGCAAAAGAAAAGGCACTATGTATCATTGGTGCGAGACAAATAGGGAAAACAACACTGATTAGGGAATTTGGCAAAAATGAATATGAATATTTTGCGGAAATAAATTTTGTGACAGATGAAAATGCATCAAAGATATTTGAAGGACAACTAACAGCAGAAACAATCATTACAAACCTTACGGCATATTTACAACAACCATTAGAACCAGGGAAAACACTGATTTTATTTGACGAAGTACAAGAATGTCCGCAAGTAAGAACGGCAATCAAATTTTTAGTAGAAGATGGACGATTTGATTATATAGAATCAGGTTCGTTATTAGGAGTTCGATATAAAGATATTAAATCCTATCCTGTGGGATTTGAGCAGATTATGCAAATGTATCCATTAGATCTTGAAGAATATTTATGGGCAAATGGAATTCAAGACAAAACGATACAATATTTAAAAGAATGTTATGAAAAACAGACAGAAGTATCAGAAACAGTTCATGAGACATTATGTAAACTCTTTTATAGTTATTTAGTAGTAGGTGGAATGCCAGAAAGCGTTCAAATTTATGTAGACACACATGATATTGCAAAAGTAATTTCTGATCAGAGGAGCATTTTAGATTTATACAGATTAGATATAGCTAAATATGCATCTAATACAGACAAATCCAAGATTAAAGCAATCTTTGACAGTATTCCATCACAGTTGAATGAAAAAAACAGAAGATTTAAATTAAATAGTATAAATTCAAATGCAAGACATATAAGATATGAAGACAGTTTTAACTGGCTGGCAGATGCAGGGGTAGCAATTCCATGCTATAACGTAACAGAACCACAGCAGCCATTGCAGTTAAATGAAAAAAGAAATTTATTTAAATTATATATGAATGATGTGGGACTGCTATGTGCATCATGCATGGAAAATATTCAATTTGATTTATTAATGGGAAATGTTGATGTTAACATGGGAAGCATTTTAGAAAGTGTATTTGCACAAAATTTAAGATCTAATGGATTTGAACTATATTATTATGATTCAAAAAAAATAGGAGAATTAGATTTTATTTTGCAAAAAGGATTGTCTACAGAACTTTTAGAAATTAAATCAGGAAATGATTTTAAGAAGCATTCAGCTATGGATCGAGCTTTAAAAGTAGACAACTGGAAGTTTGATAAAAGTATTGTTTTTTCAAAATCGAATATACAAAAAGAAGAAAATATTTTGTATTTGCCATGGTATATGATCATGTTTTTTAGACAGGAAAAAATGCCGGAGAAAATGATTTATCAAATAGATATTGGTGATTTATAAATGCTGTTATATACTAATGGAATATACAGAATAAAAATAAGCCCTGAATTATCATAGAAAAGGTAAACAGGGCTTATTTTACTAAAGCTCTACTTCACAATACATCTCAATATATGCCTCAAACCGAGGCAGTGCTAAAGTCAGTTCTCCACGAACAGAACCATTCACAACACCACGTTCCATCAACCGCTTCCGATAGGTATTCAATAACTGTGGAGATATCGATAATTTCTCACGAATTTCCCCAGTTTTATAAACTCCTGTAGAAATTACATAAACAATCTTCCGGTCAAGTTCAGAAAGCTCACTCCAGATCTTCTCATAAGCATAAATGATCAACTCTTCATCAAACTTAGGAAGCAGTTTTTCAAGATCATCATTTGTCTCCCACTTCAAATAACCAAGAATCTGAAAAGCAAAAGGATACCCCTTTGTAAGTTTCGCCATCTCAACAGCCTCACTTGGAGAAATGTCAAATACAGAACGATAACTTGTAGTAATTGCAGGAATGCTAAGTGGTTCCAGAAAAATTTTTGGAGCACGATATAAAAATGTCAGACTCTTCTCGTTTTGAAGATTGCTGATATTATCAAACAAACCAGCCATTACAAGATACACAGGGTAATTCTGTGTAATATAAATCTGAAAATTACTAGCAAATACTTTGACATAAGAATTATTTATAATCTCATCAATGATAAAAAGAACTTTCTTTCCTTTATTTTTTAACTTCTCAAGAATATTACGGAGCATAGCTTCTTTTTCCAAAGAATCATTTGTTTTGTTTACCGACAACTCAGCAATTCCGAGATTTAGATTTAATCCAAGATCCAGATCATGAAATTGTGAAATGCGGGTAAGTTCGGAAACTGCACCCGCGATCAAATCTGTATCAGCACTCAATCTTAAAACAATCCATTGATCATTTGAAGAATAATGATCAGCAATTTCAGCAAGAGAAACCGTCTTTCCGGAACCCCTGACACCAGCAACCATGTAAACTTTATTTGAAGGATTTTCCATATCAAATGTATGAATGATCTTCCCAATTTGGTTAGTACGCGAAATAAATTCCGTAGGTTTTTGACCAAATGTTAAAGTAAAAGGATTTTCCATTTTCTATTCACCTCCATATTTATTTGTATTTATTTATGTTTATTATAGAAATATATGTTTATTTATATTTATTTATGTTTATTATAATAAATAAATATAAATAAAACAAGAATATACCCAAAAGACACTCCAAAAATGTTAAAATAAAAATAACAATCAAAAAACGACGATCAGGAGGAACTCAAAAAACAATGAACATCAAAAAAGTAGCAGTTCTTGGAGCAGGTGCCGTAGGTTCTTACGTCATCTGGGGACTGTCAAATAATAAAAAGATTACACTGGGAGTTGTAGCAGATGGTGAGAGAAATGAACGCCTCAAAAACCAAGGATTAATGATCAATGGAACAAAATACACACCGCAAGTGTGGACTCCAGAAGAAGCACACAATGTGGATCTTCTGATCGTATCTTTAAAATACGGAAGTCTGAGAGGGGCATTAAAGGATATTCAGACGATCGTAGGAGAAAATACAACGGTCATGAGTCTGATGAACGGAGTTAACAGTGAAGAGATCATAGCAGAGAAAATTGATAAAGCACATATTTTATACTCCTTTATCAAAGTAGCATCACAGAAGAAAGAAGATGGATATCATTTTGATCCAGAAACAACAGTAGGGATTTATTTTGGAGAACTACAACAACCATACGAAAGTGAACGAGTAAAAGCAGTAAATGACATTTTTGAAAATACAGGTCTCCACTGGATCATCACAGATGATATTCAAGCAGAAATCTGGGGCAAATTCAAATTAAATGTCTGCAATAATCTGCCACAGGCAATCTTGGGAGTTGGAGTTGGATGCTATGAAGATAGTGAACATATGGCAGCGATCCGAGAAGGATTAAGAGCAGAAGTTGAAGCAGTTGCTAAAGCGAAAGGAATCGACTTAAGCACGATCAATGCAAAGTCTGGACGGGGGAGTGCAGTCAAAGCATCTGCAAGATACTCGACATTACAGGATATTGATTCTGGTCGCCACACAGAGATTGATATGTTCTCTGGTGCGATGATGAGAATGGGGAAAGAATTGGGGATTCCAACCCCATATAATGAATATACATATCATATGATCAAAGCATTAGAAGAAAAGAATGATGGAGTATTCGAATATCAAGGGGAGAATGATAGAGTGTCTTGGTCTAAATAATAATGTATAATAATGTAAAATAAGGGGAAATGCATGTACAACAAAAAGAAAAAAATAAAACATAAGACGTTGAAGATTTTCTGTCTGCTGATAGGTACGATCGTGACAGCAGTATTTTTGGAAGCAGGAATTCTTTATATTGTAAATAGTAAGAATGTATATAAAACATCCAAAGTGTTGTTAGATCAGACAATTGAGATTATAGAGAGAAATAAACAAAGTGAAGTAAGGAATATTATAGCAGACATACCGGTATATAAAGGAATTGCTTTATATGTAGTGGATAAGGAAACAGGCAGAATCTATGGGGCTACGGATATTTCAAAGGTAGGAGTAAAATTAGATGATATGGGGCTTCGCAAGCAGAGAAAGAAGGTTGCGAAGGACAAGATTGCATCGGGAATCATTCGTATTGACGGAGAAAAGAACTATTATATCTTAAAGAAAACACAGAAATATATCGTTGGTGTTACATATTGTATCGCGGTAGACGACAAGAGCAATTTGATCGCAATATTGATCATGGTTGTATATTTAAGTATTGCAGCAGTCGGTATTCTATTTATGGTACTAAGATTGTCGAAAGTTAATAAAAAGAATAAGGAACAATCTGTGATGCTTTCCTCTATTTCAGAAATGTCGAATACCGATAAGATGACAGGATGTTTTAATCGAAAAGCATATGACGAAGACATTTCAGAGATACGCATGGATTCTCAATTTATTTATGTTTCCATGGATGTGAATGGACTAAAGATCATCAATGACAGACAAGGACATGCAGCGGGAGATGAATTGATCTGTATAGCAGCATCTTGCATGAAGACCAGGTTTGATAAATATGGAAAAGTTTATAGAATGGGTGGAGATGAATTTGCAGCAATTTTATTTGTGAAAAGAGAACAGTTTGAATGGATCAGACGGCAATTTGATGGAGATATCAAGTACTGGAGATGTAACCGGATCAAGGAGCTTTCGATTTCCTATGGATATGTTTCAAGCAGTGAATGCCAATGGGATTCCATGAAAGAGATATCAGATGTTGCTGATATTCGTATGTATGAAGAAAAAGCGATGTATTACAAGAAAAATGGAGTAGACCGTCAGGGACAGCCCGCTTCCTATTTAGCTCTTTACAGATTGTATACACAAATTCTCCGAATCAATCTGGAAAAAGACCGTTATAAGATTTTAAATTGGGAAGAAACCAAGAATAAAAAGAAACAAGATTCCATAGGAGCTCTGTCAGAATGGTTTCACAATTTTGAAGATATACGGCTTATTCATTCAGATGATTTGATGAAATATCTTAAGAAGACAAAGATTGAATATCTGAAAAAGCAATTTGCAAATAAAAAGAAATTTGTAACGATCACCTATCGGAGAAAAGAAGGAGATGGTTACAAGAGGATAACATTAGAAATTATTCCAGAAGATGAGAGTTCACAAAATACATATGAAGGATTTTTATATGTTAAAGAATGATCTATAAAAAGAAGCAATATAAATTGATAAAAGGGCGTGGCGGAAGAAAACAAAATAATGACACAAAATTTACTGAAAAAATTAGCACTACGAAAAATAGACGCTAAAAAATTTCATTGCTATAATAGAGATAGATAAAAAATAATGGAATAAAAATTGGACTTAGAAGGGAGATAATTATGGGATTCTTTTTCAAGAATAAGAAAAAAAATAAAAAGGAAGAAACAGTAACACCAGTTGTAGAAACAACACCAGAAGCACCAGCGAAAGAAGGTACGATTTTGGTAAGAGAAGGAATTAAACTGGGACTTCCAACGGTAAGTATGGAAGAAGCGATCGTGGCAGCAGGGGAACTTTTAAGAGATCTTGGATATGTAGATGATGATTATATTCCAGCAATGATCCGAAGAAATGAAGAAGCATCTGTATACATGGGATTAGGACTTGCAATTCCACACGGAACAGAAGATGCAAAGAGAGATGTCAAGAGAAGTGGAATTATTGTGATGCAGTATCCAGATGGGGTTGAATTTAATGGCGGAACAGCACAGCTTGTCATTGGAATTGCTGGAGTTGGAGATGAACATTTAGAGATTCTTGGACAGATCACAGAAGCAGTGACAGAAGAAGAGATTCTGGAAGAATTAAAGAAGACGACGGACGTTGATTATATTCTTAATACATTCACAAATTAGTTTTTTATAATGTCAGGAGATGGCAAAGAAAAAATGTCAGATACATCTAAGTTTTCGAGAAACTTAAATGTACCTGACATTTTTATAGATAAAAACTTGTTTATCTTTTTTTCAATTCATCTCTTTTTTTCTTCAGGATGCGTCGTAACTGCCCAAATTCTCGCACATGTTCACGAGGCATCATCTTAGGGAATGCACGTAGAATACGGCGTGATGTAAATGTAGGAAGTTTTGCCATCTTTTCGTATCTGGCACGAAGTTCCTCAGCTCGCTGTTTTAAAGAATCCATACGAGCTCTGACTTCTTCCGTATTCTCTTGTCTGGCTTCACCGACTCTTTCACGAATAACATCAGCACGAGCTTTTAGCCGATCTTGAGCCTCCAGACTATCCATCATACTATCGTAGATATTTTCACCGATCTGATCGGAAATATTACGCAGTTCTTTTGCGATATCCTCCATAAGAGCAAGACGTTTGTTGAATTTCAAAATACCTTGAACTGTAATACAAATATCAGCCAGAAGGGCAATGCTTAATAAAACAAGCAGAAATTTTCCAAGCCATATTGGGAGAAAAGAAACTAGTTTATCCGTAAAAGGATAGATAAGTTTCACGATCAATACACAAGCAACGCCCCAAATTGCAGAAAATAAAGGACATACATAGCCGCCGATATTCAATGGCATTTCAGAATAATCCCACCATCTGTGATGAAATATCTTTTCAAGAAGAAAACCTGTCAGCCATTCAAGAAAAGTAACGAGAATGGTGGAGGTAATATAAAGCAAGATCAAGTTCCCGACGCAAGGCTGGAGAGAAGCAACGACAACCGTCACTCCAATTCCATAGATCGGACAGATCGGACCATTTAGAAATCCACGGTTTACAAAGGAATGTTGTTTAAAAGCTGCAAAAGCGACTTCAGAACACCAACCAAGAAACCCATATATAAAAAAGCTAAATAAGATATCGTAATAAGTCATAAAATCTCCTTCTTTATATCTTTTTTATAGTATAACAACAGTTACACCAAGATCCCCTTCACCATATTCACCATCACGGTACCCGGAGATACGTTTTTGTTTCTTCAACTGTTTAAAGTAATTATGAAGTCCTTTACGTAAAGCACCAGTTCCTTTTCCATGGACAACAGTGATCTGTGCTAAGTTGGCAAGACACGCATCATCGATGTACTTATCAAGCTGTGCGATCGCTTCATCAACCGTCATACCCATAACATTGATCTCAGGTCGGATGGAAGCGGATTTGTTGATCGCAGTACGTCCTCGGTTACGGCTTTCATTTCTTTGATTCTCACGTTTTACATCTTTGGCCGTCTTTGTGATCTCAAGGTCTTTGATGTTAACAAGAGAACGCATCATACCCATCTGAACATACAGATCACCTTTGGCATTTGGGAGCGTGGAAACAGTTCCGGCAAGGGAAAGACTTGTTACATAAACTTCATCACCAACATGGAAATCATTCGCCTCGTGACGTTTCTTGTTCTTTTTCTTGGATTTGTAAGCCATTTGACCTTCTAATTTTGTCATACGGCCGCGAAGATCACTTCGCATATGTTCCATCTTCTTATTTGCATCTTGATTCTTGTTTTGTTTCTTTAATTTGTTATATTCACGGATCGTAGAATCTGCAACTTCTTTCGCCTCAGAGATGATATTGTGAGCTTCTTCACGGGCGTCGCGAAGCATCTTATCACGTTTTTCTTTGATATTATCCTGACGAGATTTTAAACTTTTGCGGAGAGTTTCGATTTCCTTACGGTATTCAAGGATCTCTTCCTGTTCTTTTTCAATCGTCTGTTTACTCTTTTCAAGGTCAGCTAAGATCGTTTCAAAATCTTTGACAGATTCATCAATCTGATCGGCAGCACCTTCGATGATATGTTCATCCAATCCTAATTTGCGGGAAATTGCAAACGCATTACTTTTTCCAGGGATACCGATCATCAGACGGTATGTTGGAGAAAGCGTTTCCACATCAAATTCGCAGGAAGCATTTTCGATATCATCGGTGGAAAGTGCGAACATTTTAAGTTCACTGTAATGGGTTGTTGCCATTGTTTTAATTCCACGTCCGTGCAGATCACTTAAAATAGAGATCGCAAGTGCGGCACCTTCGATTGGATCAGTACCACCACATAATTCATCGAGTAATACCAAAGAATCTCGATGAGCTTGCTGAACGATCGATACAATATTGGTCATATGAGAAGAGAAGGTACTTAAGTTTTGCTCAATACTCTGCTCATCTCCGATATCTGCAAAAATTTCACGGAAAATTCCAAGAGAAGATCCTTGGAATGCAGGAATATGAAGACCTGCCTGCCCCATCAAAGATAATAACCCAACTGTTTTTAAAGATACAGTTTTACCACCCGTATTCGGTCCAGTCACGATCAGCATGGAGAAATCTTTGCCAAGAGATACGTTGATCGGAACGACTTTTTTGCGGTCTAGTAAAGGATGGCATCCCTGTTTGATATTGATGATCCCATCTTCACGGAAAATAGGTTTGGATGCATCAATATCCTTCGCATATTTTGCCTTTGCAAAAATGAAGTCTAACAATACAAGAGTCTTCTGGTTATGTGCAAGATCATCAACACCATAAGAAGCCTGCTCACTTAATATAGAAAGAATATGCTCAATCTCAGACTGTTCTTTTCCTTCTAATTCTTTTAACTCATTATTTAATGTTACAACAGACATTGGTTCGATAAACAGCGTATTTCCAGAAGCAGACTGATCATGGATCATACCTTGGAATGAACTTCTGTATTCTTGTTTGACTGGTATGCAGTAACGCCCATTTCGCATTGTAACGATCGCATCCTGCAATTTATCCTGATTGGATGCAGAGCTTACCAGAGTAGTTAACTGTGTATGAATCTTCTGGTTTGTCTGTTTCATCGCACGACGGATATGTTTTAAAGTAGAAGAAGCATCGTCACTGATCTCCTCTTCAGAAATGATACAGCGGCGGATCTCGTGCAGAAGATCATCTAAAGGAACAAGGCTTTCAAAAAGCTCGTCGAGAGAATCTGCTTCAAGGTCGTCTTCTGTGCGAACACCGTAAGAAACTGCATTCTTTACAGCTTCCAGAACACGAGCGATATCCAGAAGTTCCCCAGTTCCAAGCGTACCTCTCATCTTCAGGCGGGCAAGAGAAGGGGAAAGATCACTTACTCCAAAAAAAGACACATTTCCACGTTTATAGATACGTGTCAATGCATCCTGTGTCTGATCCTGAGCGTTTAAGATATCAGCTTCTTCAGTCATTGGTTTTAAATTGGCACACATCAACTTACCAAGTTCGGTTGTCGCGTATCCTGTTAAAATATTTATAATCTTATCAAATTCAAGTGTTTGTAGTACTTTTTGATTCATGAAAAATTCCTCATTTACATTAAATTATTGCAACTCACTAATGAGTTTAACACAGATTGTTTTGGCTGTAAACATAGGGAAAATGGGAATTCCAGACGTTAATTTACAAGAACTTAACATAAAAAGCAGTATGATTTTACATTCGACCAGTACAATAGAAATTACATCGTATAAAGATTTGGAGGAAAAGATGAAAACACAGCAGAAGATTTTTATGAACCGGGAACTTTCCTGGCTTAAGTTTAACGAACGCGTATTAGAAGAGGCTGAGAATAAAGAAGTACCACTATGTGAACGATTAACATTTGCATCTATTTATCAGAGTAATTTAGACGAATTCTTTATGGTAAGAGTTGGATCATTGATTGACCAGATGTTACTTGATAAGAACATGAAAGAAAATAAGACAAAGATGACACCACAGGAACAGATTGATGCGATCATTCCACAGGTACAGAAATTAAATAGAAGAAAAGACATTGTATATGAAGAAATGATGGATTCTTTGAAAGAACATAATATCCATCTGGTAAATTTTCAAAAAATATCTAAAAAAGAAAGCGAATATTTAAGAGCTTATTTTCAAGCAGAGATCGCACCATTGATCTCTCCTACGATCATAGGAAAAAGACAGCCATTTCCTTTTTTAAAGAATAAAGAAATCTACGCAGTTGCTGTGTTAGAAACTAAAAATGGAAAAGAAAAATTAGGAATTATCCCATGTGGAAATGAAACATTTGACAGGCTGATCAATATTCCTGGAAAAGATGCTTATATGTTATCGGAAGAAATGATTCTTCACTATGTGCCAAGGATCTTCAAAGGATACCATGTCAAAGCAAAAACATTGATCCGAATTACAAGAAATGCAGATATTGATGCAGATTCCATGTATGATGAAGATCTTGATTACCGTGATTTTATGGTGGAACTGATCAAGAAAAGAAAGAAATTAGCACCAGTCCGAATGGAATTATCAAGAGAGATGGATGGAGAGATCATTGATCTTTTATGTGACTATCTGGAACTTGAAAGAAAATATGTATTCTATACACAGACACCGTTGGATCTGTCTTTTGTATTTAATATACAGGATATTTTAAGAAGAGAAACGGACTTGTTTTTTGAGAAGAGAGTTCCTCAAAGATCACCACAATTTAAAGAAGAAATGCCAATTATGGATCAGATCGAAAAAGAAGATAAATTACTCTCTTATCCATATGAAAGTATGCGTCCATTTCTAAAAATGCTTCAGGAAGCGGCAGAAGATAAAGATGTTGTTTCAATCAAAATGACATTATATCGAGTAGCAAAACAGAGCAAGATCATAGAATCCTTGATCGAAGCAGCAGAAAATGGAAAAGATGTTACGATCCTTGTAGAATTAAAAGCTAGATTTGATGAAGAAAATAATATTGAATGGTCCAGACAGTTAGAAGATGCAGGATGCCGCGTGATCTATGGATTAGATGGTTATAAAGTACATTCTAAATTATGTCTGATCACAAGAAAGAAAAAAGGAAAAGTATCTTATATTACACAGATCGGAACAGGAAACTATAATGAAAAGACAAGCAGACTTTATACAGATCTTTCTTTGATGACAGCCAATGTTGATATTGCGTTGGAGGCTGCGGAAGTCTTTCAGGCGTTATCTATGGGAGAAACTGTGGAAGAAACAGATCATCTGTTAGTAGCTCCACACTGTCTGCAGAATAAAGTGATCCATATGATCGATCGGGAAATTGAACATGCAAAAGCTGGAGAACCAGCTTATATTGGATTAAAAATGAACTCCTTAACAGACAAAAAGATCATGGAGAAACTGATCAAAGCATCCAAAGCAGGTGTGAAGATTGACATGGTCATTCGAGGAATCTGTTGCCTGATTCCGGGAGTAAAGGGTGAAACAGATAATATTCAAGTAAGAAGTATTGTTGGAAGATACTTAGAACATTCAAGAATCTATATTTTTGGAACGAAGGGCAGAGAAAAAGTTTATATAGCATCAGCAGACTTTATGACAAGAAATACATTAAGAAGGGTCGAGGTAGCCGCACCGATCTACAATACAGATATTAAAATGCAGCTGATCGAGATGTTTATTACAATGTTAAGTGATAATGTAAAAGCAAGAGAAGAAGATCACAATGGAAATTACAAAATCCCTAAAAATCAGGATACACCACTAAATTCACAGGAATTTTTCTATAAGCAGGCATATTTGAATGCGGAAAATGTAAATTCATAGACAGTTTTGTACCTTTTGAAATCATGACGTTCATAATAAGTAAATTTCACTAGATTTTACAACTAAACTGTGGCATAATAACATAGGTAAAAAATAGAGGATTTAAAAATCGCCAGGAGAGTTGGCTGGCGAAGAACGAATTTAGAAAGGCACAAAGCAATGAGATATATTAGTGATTTGCACGAAGGAGATCAGGTTTCCGAGATTTATTTATGTAAGACAAAATCACCGGGAACATCCAAATTTGGAAAATCATATTATTCCCTGACACTACAGGATAAAACAGGAATGATCGACGGAAAGGTATGGGAACTTACCAATGCGATCGGACATTTCGAGGCGATGGACTACATTTTAGTCAGAGGACAGGTAACAAGTTATCAGGGTTCTAACCAGTTAAACATCCAACAGATCCGTAAAGCTCAGGAAGGTGAGTTTGACATGGCAGATTATATGCCAAGTACCAAGAAAGATATTGATGGGATGTTCAAAGAGCTCCTTGCAATGATCAGCAAGACAAAGAATCAGTATTTAAAACAGTTAGCAGAGAAGATCTTTATTGAGGATAAAAACTTTGCAAGAGAATTCAAAGTACATTCTGCAGCAAAAAGCGTACACCATGGGTATATCGGAGGACTTTTAGAGCACAGTTTATCTGTAGCGAAAGTTTGTGAAAGCTATGCAAGTCTGTATCCACAGTTAAACAGAGATCTGATCGTAATGTGCGCATTATGGCATGATATGGGGAAAGTTGAAGAATTATCAAGCTTTCCAGAGAATGACTACACAGATGAAGGTCAGTTAGTTGGACACATCGTGATGGGAGCGATCAAATTAGACCGCCTGATCCATGAGATTCCAGGGTTTCCACCAAAACTTGCAAATGAAGTAAAACACTGTATGTTAGCACATCACGGAGAATTAGAATTTGGTTCTCCAAAGAAACCTGCATTATTAGAAGCAATTGCTCTAAGTCAGGCAGATAATCTAGACGCGAAGATGGAAACATTTGCAGAGATCATGGAGAAACAAAAAGAAGATCAGGAATGGTCAGGATTCCAGCGTTTATTAGATACAAGAATCCGTAAGACATCTATCTAAAAGAATTATAATGAAATAGGATCAATACAACAGTTTAACCAAGAAAAAGATACTGAGGTGCGTATGGAATTTAAGAAAAATCAGATCGTAGAACTCTATATCGATGACATTGGGAACGAAGGAGAGGGCATCGGCCATATAGATGGTTATGCCCTCTTTTTAAAAGATGCAGTCATCGGAGACAAAGTTCGTGCAAAGATCATCAAAACAAAGAAAAATTACGGCTTCGCAAGAGTAGAAGAAGTCATAGAAGCATCCAAAGACAGAGTTCATCCACGCTGTCCCAAAGCAAGACAGTGCGGAGGATGTACATTACAGCATTTAGCTTATGAAAAGCAGTTAGAATATAAATTTAATAAAGTGAAAAACTGCTTAGAAAGAATCGGTGGTTTAGAAAATATCGAAGAAAAAATGGAACCGATCCTTGGGATGGAAGAACCATTTTACTATCGAAACAAAGCCCAGTTTCCAGTCGGATATGATAAAGAAGGAAACCTTATCACTGGATTTTATGCAGGAAGAACACATCATATTATTGATTGCACACACTGTATGATTCAGCATCCAGTGAATGAACAGATTTTATTAAAAGTCTTGGACTATATGAAGAAAAACAATATTACAGCCTATGACGAAAAGACACACAAAGGATTGGTCCGTCACATTGTAACAAGAGTCGGATTCAAAACAGGCGAGATCATGGTCTGTCTTGTTGTGAATGGAAGCAAGAAGAATCTGAGAAACTTAGAAATGCTCGTAGATTCCTTAACAGAAATCGAAGGAATGACAAGTATCTGCGTCAATATCAACAAAGAAAAGACAAACAGGATCTTGGGAAGCAAGATTGAAGAAGTATATGGTAAACCATACATTTATGATTATATCGGCAATGTAAAATACCAGATCGGACCACTATCTTTCTTCCAGGTCAATCCAACACAGACAAAAGTATTATACGAAAAAGCTATGGAATACGCAGACTTAAAAGGCGAAGAAACCGTATGGGATCTCTACTGCGGAATCGGAACTATTTCCTTATTCCTGGCTCAGAAAGCAAAGAAAGTTTATGGAGTAGAAATCGTCAAAGAAGCTATTGACGACGCAAGATTAAATGCTAAGATGAACGGCTTTGATAATGCAGAATTCTTCGTAGGAAAAGCAGAAGAAGTACTTCCAAGAGAATACGAGAAAAATGGAGTCTATGCAGACACGATCGTCGTTGACCCACCAAGAAAAGGATGCGATAGTAAACTGTTAGAAACCATGGTCAAAATGGCACCCAAGCGAATCGTATATGTAAGCTGCGATCCAGCAACACTAGCCAGAGATTTAAAAGTACTATCAGAACAAGGCTACGAAGTCGAAAAAGTCTGCGCCGTTGACCAATTCAGCCACAGCTCACATGTGGAGACTGTGGTGCTGCTACAAAGGAAGAATATGTAAAAATCCTTGAATATGAAAATGAATAGAGAACTATCAGATAATTGATAGATTGTAGGGATACTTGTTAAAAGCAGGTGTCCCTATTTTTGTTTTATCTACTTGTAAGTAGTAAGATTGTATGTTAATATATACAATATAGATATTGGAATCTATTCCAACATAAAAATGGAAAGGAGAAAAGACAATGAAGAAAAGATTATTAGCTACTTTATTTATGGTTTGTTTTATGTTTATTTTTGCCCCTAAAACAGTACATGCATACTCCTATTACTGGTATGTAAATCCGATAGATACTTTGTATTCGGACATTGCTGAGAATAGAAACTTCTATCTTGCTGGCAAGGAGAGTAAGTATGCTTACTATTGTCATAATATGGATGAAATTGCGATCCGTGACGGATCAAATCCTACCAGGGGAATGCTTTATGATGAGTTTAAAATTATAAGTAAAGGAATGGGTTCCATAGTGCTGTGTATGGACGAAAAAATGTCAGAGCGAAATAGAGAAAATATTAAGGAATATGGTTTGAAATTTCAAAAAAAGAAAGGTACGGATACGCATTACTATATTTACATTATAAAGCAGGATGTCAAATATTATTTGAACATTGATCGTAATGTAAATAAATTGGGGTTTTCTAAAAACAGTAAAACAGAATGGATCGTAAACCCGGTGCCAAGAAGTAATTATTTATTTCGAATTGTTGATAATAAAACGGGAGACCTTTTCCTGAATGTAGATGCGAATGGACTTCAAGTTACAACGAATAGCCAGCCGCTATATCTTTATCATGCAGAGGACCTTGCGGAAAATACATATACAATACATGATAAAGAAGTCGAGTATAAACATTCAGATAAGCTTCCACAGCCTAAATATAAGGAATACAAAACTTTTTATTCCTATACAAAAAAGCCGTTAGCACAGCTGCAGAAACAGTGGGGATATGTTTACAGACAGATACTGGATATGATACCAGATGAGGACTATACAAGTTATAAAGTAGGTGAAAATCCAGGATTTGATTACGATCCGCCGAATGAGAAAAAAGAAGTATATGCAAATTACTATAATAAGGCCAATATTAAGTTAAAATGGAATATTAAGCCGACGGATAAAGACATAATAACTTATAATCAAAGAGACTATAACGGTGCTACAAAGCAGATCACAGGTCAGGATATAGAATTTGATGTGCCAGAAGGTGGTTGGATTTCGTTAGAATTTCCAAGCGTATACGATAGTGGAAAGTATTATAAAGTTACATCTGTAAAAGAGAATGGTACAGAGTTGAAAGTTACAAGGATGGACGGTGTGGAAAAAGAAAATGAACTAGGACCATTTCCGGATTCTTTTTATTTTGACACTGTAAATAAAGATGCAACCTATGAAATTACAATCGAAGCATCCTATCCGAAAGTAAAGAATTTTTATTATAATCTTTATGTGAAACGAGGAGATTTTGACAGCTACAGTAATGAAGGAATGATTACCAATCTTACGGATAGTAAAGTGCAGCTTCTTACAACAACAAAAGAGCTTGACGGTGGAGTGTTAAAGGATCCCTTTATTATTATTCCATTTGGTTATAGAGATTATGAAAAACAGCATAGCATTAGCTACAAGTATGAGTATTACATGGTGAAAGATGGAAAAGATACTCGCTTGGATCTTACGGGAAACAGTGTTTCAGTTGATTTAAAGGATATTTTTGCAAATATAAAAGATGAAAAACAAGTGAAAGTTTATGCAGTAGTAACGAAGACCCGAAAAGAAGATGGAGCATTTAAAACCTTTAAAACAGAAGATGTAACCATTACGTGCAAATATGAGGGTGGAGACTTTGGTATTGACATAGCAAATGCAGATACGATACATCAAATGCAGAGTAACCGAATTGTCGTTTTAATGAAAAAAACAAATGAAAATAACGAAGCGGCAAGTTGTGAGATTAAGAGAGAGGGCGATGAGGATTATACTAAGATAGAGAAAGCAGGAAACGGTTTTCCTTATGTTATTACGCAGAATGGAACTTATACGATTCGCTTAACGGATAAGTTTGGAAAGTCAGCCACGACAACATTAGAATATAAAAATATTAAAAAAGATATGACTGTACCAGAAATTAGTGGAGTTGAAGATGGTAAATGTACGGAATATGGTATGCAGATTTCGATTGGAAAGCCAAGTATTACAGCAAAATCCACCAATGGAACTACAATAATTCGGTGGAAGAAAGTAAGCAATGCATCAGGATATAAGGTGTATCGAGCAAAAAAGAAAAAAGGTAAATATGAGTTGTTGAATACAACAGAAGCTCTTAGTTATTCTGATTCTTCAATAATAGGTGGTCGAAACTATTATTATAAAGTGGCGGCTTATTATAAAAATGAGTCAACAACAATCAATGGAGAAGCCAGTGATGTTGTATTACAGGTAGGCACATTAAAGAAAGTATCTTTAAGGGTGAAAAACAAAAAGAAGTCAACAGCAAGTTTATCCTGGAAAAAAGTAGCTGGAGCAAAAAAATATCAAATTTATAGAGCGACCAGAAAAAAGGGTAAATATAGTAAAATTGCAACAACGAAAAAACTTACCTATAAAAATACTTCACTTAGTAAGAAAAAAACTTATTATTATAAAGTAAGGGCTTACTATGTAAAAGCTGGTAAAAACATTTATGGAAGTTATTCAAATGCAAAATCTATAAAAATCACCAAATAAAAAGTTTCCAGTCATTAACCTTGCAATTCAAAGAAAAATGGAATATATTAGAACACATATTGAAATAGTTAGAAGGGTGAAAAATGGCTAGTAGATACGAAAAAGAAGATTCAAAAAGAAGAATTTTATCTGCTTGTGTACAGTTGTTTATTGAAAAGGGATATCAAAAGACAACCACAGTTGAAATTTTAAAAAAAGCTGGTGTAACACCGAGTACATTTTATAATATTTATCATACGAAAGGGAGTATTTTAACCGAACTTACAGAATTTATGTTTGGCAACCAATTTAATATTTCAGGTAAGATAGTGGGAGAGAGTACAAATCCGGTATTATTATATGCAGTAGAAACTTGCCTTCAGCTCACGCTTGCAGAATTAAATGAAAATTTAAGAGAAATTTACGTAGAAGCGTATACTGTACCTGAAAATATAGAACTTATTCATAAAAAAACAGCAGTACAACTGCAAAAGATTTTTGCTTCGTATTTACCAGGTTATAGTGCCAGTGATTTTTATGAAATGGAGATTGGTACCTCTGCGTTTATGAGAGGTTATATGGCAAGACCTTGCGATATGTATTTTACATTAGAACGTAAGCTGGCACGATTCCTTTCAATGAGTCTATCTGTGTTTAAAGTGCCACAAGAAGAACAAGAAGTTATTTTATCTTATATAGAGAACTTAAACATTCGTGAAATTGCCAATAAGGTAATGCAGCAGCTTTTTGTAACATTAGAGATGAAATATGAGTTTACATTAACAAATTAAGAAGAAGTGAAGGGGATTTAATGTTCAAGGGTTAGCTGGATATGAAACAACCGATGGTATAAACTGATAACAGTCAAAGCCATCGGTTTTCAATTTTTGTAGCGGCAGACAGGAAATTACAATAAATACTAATACATTAAAACATACACACTCCGTAGAGGTTTGAATAGACTTCAGGTGTATGTGACAGAAATAAAAGAAAAACAAATATTTAAAAGAATCAAGGTGGCAAACATGAGCACTTTTTGAGTGCGTTTTTTACAAATTCGCAGTGCCTGTGGTTGGATGTCTGACCGTTGCTGTGGGCATTTTGGCCCACAGCGAGGGAGTTTCCAAAGGAACAGGCACGGATCAGCGATTTGTAAAAAACGCTCTCAAAAATGCGGAGTTGCCACCTGATTCTTTTAAATATTTGTTTTTCTTTTATTTCTGCCACATACATGACCAACACTACATGCAAATTACAACTTGAAATTCTCTCGATCTGCAAGTATACAATTAATAATATAAGCAATTCCATCACGAGTATTTGCACGTGTCTGATAAACACAGATATTGCGGATCATATCACAAGCATTCTCCATAGCAACGGAATGAATACCAGGGATAGATAACATAGAATAATCATTTTCACTGTCACCGATCGCGATGATCTCGTCTGGTTTTAATCCATCTTTTTTTGCATAATCTAGTAAAGAGCTTCCCTTCTGAGCATTGATAGAAGTAATCTCAATATCCGTTGGAACCGTAGATACAACAGCAAGTCCCGGAATCTTTTCGAGTTCTACACGTAGTTTCTTTAGGGATTCATGATCTGGAGAATTTGATGTGATCTTTAGGATGCGGTGGTCACTGTTTAGTAACGCTTCCTGACCATCAACAAAGATAACGTCATCAACTAATTCGCGATAATCATCTAAAGTATATTTCATATCTGGGTGATTGACCTGAATGGCAGGAATGAATACATCTCTTGTATAAATTTCACGTTCTTCTAATGGAAGAAGAGAAATACGTCCTTCTGTTGTAAATAATGCAGGTTCCATTCCATATTTATTAAATGCATCAAAAATGCTGCGGACAGTTTCTTTGTCAATAATATGTTCAAACAAAGGATTACCATCTTTATCAAAAGCACAAGCTCCATTACTGCAGATTAAGTCGCATTTTAATCCGGCTGCTTCCACAAGACCACGTGCATTTGGATATTCACGTCCTGTATTGATAATAAAATTGATACCATTTTCCTGAGCTCTTTTGATCGCTTCGACATTGATCGGGGTAATCTGACGATAGCTGTCAAGAAGAGTACCATCCATATCAGATGAAATTAATTTAATCATATGATAGCCTCCTGTATTGGGTGTAATTTCTTTTTATCTTTATAGTATCACAATGATCATTGTTTGCAAAGAATCTGTTCCAGCACGATCGCAACGCCGTCTTGATCGTTATCTGTTGTGTGATGGAGACAGATCTCCTGAATGATATCATCTGCATTCCCCATGGCAATGCTTTCGACATAAGGAAGTCCAAGCATAGAATAATCATTTTCGCTGTCACCGATCACCATAGTATCTCTCAGTGAAATCTGATATTTCTCAGTATAAAAACGAACGGCCGCACCTTTTAATGCATTTACAGCTGTGATATCGAGACGATATGGACTCTGATGGGATACTGCAAAGTGTGGGACCTGCGTATGAAGGCTGTTTGTAAGCTGTTCAAGTTTTTGCTGGTCTAAGGACTGTGTCGTGATTTTAATGATCTGTGGATTCTCAGAAAGAAGAAGTTGTCCATTATCATAAAAATGAGCATTTTCAAGCCGATTACGGATATAAGACTCTTCGTCTAGTGTTTGACTTGGAAATTCTTCTCTCAAAGCGGGAACAACTTCAGAAGACAGATAATTTGCATATCCTTCCCTGGAACCTGAGACACATAATCCACGAGTACTGTGAATCTCATAAAAAGTACGACAGGAACCGAAGATCCGCAGCATCTCAGGGATACGATTGGTTGGAATATAAGAAGCATGCAGTTGGTGCCCCGAAGCATCAAAGATGCAGGAACCACCAAAACATGCGATATCACAAGGAATATCGTATGCATCGAGGATCTTTTTGGCATCAAAATAATTCTGTTCCGTATTGATCAAAAGACGGAGTCCCTTTCTTTGAATTTGTTTGATCGCACGGAGTGTACGATCACTGATTTGTTGTTTACTGTTAAGCAGTGTTCCGTCAAGATCAGAAACGATCAGCTTTATCATCTTGCCGTCCTCCTTTGTTTTCTTATTTATACCTAGGTTAATCGTAACATAAAAAAGCATAAAAATATAGTAGAAAACAGGGTTGAGGCAAAAAGTTGATTTGTGTATAATATGATGTAAGTGTCAATAAGTATAAATTGCGTTTGTGCTTGCACAAATAAGCAATTTATACTTATTGGCACGCCGAACAACGAGAACGGAATAAAATGGTGTGAATACGCCATTTTATGAGAGTTCGAGGTGTTCGGGGATTGCGGGAATTGCGTAGCAATGGAGCAATCCCGGTACATCATTAAGTGTCAATAAGTATAAATTGCGTTTGTGCTTGCACAAATAAGTATAAATTCTCAGAGGTAACGACAGATGAAAGATTATGTTGCATTTGATCTGGAGACAACGGGGTTATCCCCAGATTCAGATCAGATTATTGAAATTGGGGCTGTTAAGATCAGAGATGGGAAGATCAGTGGAAAGTATAACTGTATCATTCATCCAGAGATCGAAGTCAGCAATTTTATCATCAATTTAACAGGAATCAGCAGGGATATGTTAAGGAAGGGAATTCCACTGAAAGAAGGTGTTGAGGAATTTTTGGGATTTAGCGGGGATCTTCCGGTTCTTGGACATAACGTCATGTTTGACTATAAGTTTATGAAGATGGCAGCAGCTTCATTTAAGTATCCGTTTGAGAAAACAGGAGTTGACACGCTAAAAGTAGCAAGGAAGTTATTAACTGGACTTGAAAATAAGAAGCTGGAGACACTCTGTGCTCATTATCATTATGTGAATCAGGCAGCACACCGCGCTTACGATGATGCATTGGCAACAGCTGTTGTGTTTGAGCAGATGAAGAAAGAATTTCCAACAGAAGAGGAAATCTTTCAGCCACAGCAGCTTCAATTCAAGGTAAAGAAAGAACGTCCGGCTACAGCAAAACAAAAGAAGTATCTAGAGAATCTGATGAAATATCATGCGATAGGGGAGTGCTTAGATATTGATCAGATGACACAGAGAGAAGCATCAAAGAAGATTGATCATATTATATTAAATTATGGAGTGATGAAGAAATGAAAAAGAAAAGATTTTTTGTATCCGTTATTGCGATTCTTCTGATCATTGTGATGGTTGGAACAATGGTAGCAGGGTACTTGATGATGTAAGAATGAGTTTGGAGAGGAAGAAGGAAGAGACGATGAAGAAAAAAATTATCATTGCAGTCGCAGTGATCGTTATTTTGGCAGCAGGTGGAACTTTCTACCTAAACCATAAGGTAAGCAGTGCAGTAAAAGATGGAAAGATCATAGAAGGGGTTTCATGTGAGGGAATTTCTATCGGTGGAATGACAAGATCAGAAGCAAAAGATGCGATCGAATCCCATATGAAAGAGATTCATCAGGAAAAGATCACACTTTATGTCGATGATGAAAGATCAAGTGCTAAGATCGAAGATCTTGGAGCATTCGCAGAAGCAGACAAGACAGTGGAAGAAGCTTATGCACTTGGAAGAAGCGGAAGTATTTTTACAAAGTATTCCGATGTAAAAGAGAAGAAACATAAACTTCAGGTTTATCGCAAGTATGATAAAGCGAAGTTTGAGAAGAATGTAAAAAAAGCAACAAAGAAGATTGTTACAGAACCAAGAAATGCAAGTGTGAAACGTAAGAATGGCAAATTTGTCGTGATCAAAGAAAAGACAGGTTATACATTAAATATGAATGAAACATTTGCGAATTTCAAAAAAGCAGTTGAATCTGGAAAACATCAATTTGAATTAGATGTTGTAAAGAAAAAAGCAAAATATACATCAAAAGATATGGCAGAGATCAAAGATGTACTTGGAACTTATACAACAGAATATGGAGGATCTCCATATGGACGTAAAGTAAATGTTGCCAATGGTGCAAGTAAGATCAATGGAAGCATGGTTTATCCAGGAGAGACATTATCTGTATATAAAACTGTATCACCATTTACAAAAGAAAATGGATATGCACTCGCAGGTTCCTATGAAAATGGACAGACGGTTCAGACATATGGTGGTGGAATCTGTCAGGTGTCTACTACTTTATATAATGCAGTTATCCGTGCAGAATTAAAGATCGTAGAACGTTTTCCACATTCCATGACCGTACATTATGTACCAAGATCTGCAGATGCAGCGATCGCAGGAACGCATAAGGATATGAAGTTTAAGAATACGTTTGATACGCCAATTTATATCGAAGGAAAAGCAAATGGTTCAACGATCACATTTACGGTCTATGGAAAGAAAAAAGATCCAAAACGTACAGTAGAATTCTTATCTGAGACAACACAGGTAAAAGAAAGTTCTGAAAGTACAGTTAATGATAATACGCTTGCCGAAGGACAGAAAGTTGTGGAAAGCTATGGACATACAGGATACAGTGCAAGACTTTGGAAGATCGTGAAGATCAATGGTAAACAGGTATCCAAAAAGGTATTTAATACTTCCACATATATGTCAACACCAACGGTTTATCGTGTAGGAACAAAGAAAGCGGAAGACAAAAAAGACGATAAAAAGGATAAGAAAAAAGATTCAAAAGAAACAACAACACAGAAGTCTGAGACAACAACAGCAGCACAGAAATCTACAACGGCAGCACAGAAGTCTACAACAGCGAAGAGATCATCTGCTGCAAAATCTCAGGGAAGCACAGGAAATTAAGGATGAAAATAGGAAAATTATCAGAATCTGCATTGCAGAAAGTTGTGTTTGAACAATTGCATACAAGGAGAGATGAAGTCTTAGTAGGACCTGGGATCGGGGAAGATTGTGCGGCATTGAAACTTCAGGAAGGAGAAGTATTTGTCACATCAACAGATCCGATCACAGGCACGGTAAAAGAGATCGGACGTCTGGCAGTTCATGTAACTGCCAACGATCTTGCATCTGCAGGAGCTGAGACGATCGGACTTATGGTGACAGCACTTCTGCCGCCAATGATCAAGGAAGCACAGATCAAGAAGATGATGCAGCAGATCAATGCAGAGTGTGAGAAATTAAATATCATGGTATTAGGCGGTCATACAGAGATTACGGCAGCAGTTACGCAGCCAGTATTATCTGTGACAGGAATCGGAAAAGTGAAAGAAGATGAATTGATCTTATCCGGTGGGGCGAAACCAGGTCAGGATATCGTAGTCACAAAATATCTTGGTATGGAAGGAACGGGAATCATTGCAAATGAAAAAGAAGACGAGTTAAAAGAATGGTTTTCTGATACATTTATTGATGATGCAAAGGCATTTCTAGATGGTATTTCTGTTGTGCCAGAAGGTCTGATCGCCAGAAAGTATGCATCTTGTATGCACGATATCACAGAAAGCGGAATTTATGGTGCTTTATGGGAGATTTCCAAAGCATCTGGTGTCGGGGTGGAAGTTTGTATCGAAGATATTCCATTAAGACAACATACGATCGAATTTTGTGAACGATATGATCTGAATCCATATCAGTTGATCTCAAGCGGATCTATGCTGATCACAACAGATCATGGAAGAACATTAGTCAATGAATTGGAACAGGCAGGCATCAAAGCAACCATTATTGGTCATACAACAGATTCCAGAGATAAAGTGATCTATCGTCAGGGAAAGGCAGCGAATCTGGAGGCACCTAGACAGGACGAGTTATATAAAATATATTCTGAAAATAACCGCAGATAATTTTCAGAGAGAAAAATGGAGGAAACAGTATGAACACAGAATTAAGAGAACTCATTTTAAAATTGATCGAGAAAAACAGTCGTTTAGCGATCCATGATCTGGCGGTGATGCTGGATGTCGCGGAGACAGAAGTTGCCAATGAGATCGCGGATATGGAAAAAGAACATATCATCTGTGGGTATCATACTTTGATCAACTGGGATAATACAAGCAAGGATCAACTGACAGCGATGATCGAGGTAAAAGTAACACCACAAAGAGGTCAGGGATTCGACCGCATTGCAGAACGTATTTATAATTTTCCAGAAGTAAAAGCCGTTTATCTGATGTCTGGGGGATATGATTTCATGGTTATGTTAGAAGGAAAGACGATGAAAGAGATCTCCATGTTCACATCATCCAAATTAGCACCACTGGAATCTGTTGTCAGTACAGTAACACATTTTGTATTGAAGAAATATAAAGATCATGGAACTGTTCTTGAAGCAAAGAAAGTGGATGAGAGACAGGCGGTGACTCCATAATGAGAGATTTTTTATCAAAGAGAGTTGTAAGTCTGGAACCATCCGGAATCCGCAAGTTTTTTGACATTGTAAGTGAGATGCCGGATGCCATTTCTTTAGGTGTGGGGGAACCGGATTTCGATACACCATGGAGAGTCAGGGAAGAAGGAATTTACTCACTGGAGCGAGGCAGAACCTTTTATACATCCAATGCAGGGTTAAAGGAGCTGCGATATGAGATCAGTGAATATTTAGAAAGAAAATACGAGTTGGTCTATGATCCAAATCATGAGATCACAGTGACCGTTGGTGGAAGCGAAGGGATTGATATTGCGATGCGTACGATCCTTGATCCAGGAGATGAAGTCATCGTTGTACAACCATGTTTCGTTTCTTATGTGGCATGTGTTGTTATGGCAGGTGGAACTCCTGTGATCGTAAGTCTTAAGGAAGAAGATAAATTTAAGCTTAAAAAAGAGCAGTTAGAAGCTGCAGTCACAGATAAAACAAAAGCAATGATCATTTCATTTCCAAACAATCCAACGGGTGCGATCATGACAAAAGAAGAGTTAGAACCGATCGCAGAGTTTGCAAAAGAACATGATATTGTTGTAATTTCTGATGAGATTTATTCAGAACTTACCTATGGAAGAGATCACGTTAGTATCGCATCCTTGCCCGAGATGAAAGACAGATCGATCGTGATCAATGGATTTTCCAAGGCATTTGCAATGACGGGATGGAGACTTGGTTATGTTGCAGCACCAAGGTACATGATGAAACAGATGGTTAAGGTTCATCAGTTCTGTATCATGGCAGCACCGACGACCAGTCAGTATGCAGCGATCGAAGCGATGCGTTCCTGCGGTGATGAAGTCGAAGAGATGAGGACTGCATACAATCAGCGCAGACGATTTTTGGTACATGAGTTTCAACGAATGGGAATTGAATGTTTTGAACCAGAAGGTGCCTTTTATATCTTCCCATCCATTAAGAAATTTGGCATGACATCCGAAGAATTTGCAACAAAACTGTTAAATGAAGAGAAAGTAGCAATCGTTCCTGGATCTGCATTCGGGGCCTGTGGAGAAGGATATCTCAGAGTTTCCTATGCATATTCCATTGAAGAGCTAAAAGAAGCCTTAGGGCGTCTGGAACGATTTATCAATCATCTTCCAAAGAAGCAATAGACAAAAAGTTAAGAGATTGGAGAGTTAAGAATGCTTCACATAGTATTACATGAGCCGGAGATGCCGGCAAACACTGGAAATATCGGAAGAACCTGCGTGGCATGCGGTGCTGTTCTGCATCTGATCGAACCACTAGGATTTCGTTTAAACGAAAAGATGATCAAGAGAGCCGGTCTTGATTATTGGGATAAATTAGATGTACGTACATATATCAATTTTGAGGATTTTCTAGAGAAGAATAATGATCCAAAGATTTACATGGCAACAACAAAAGCAAAACATGTATATTCGGCACCAGCATATGAAGATGACGAAGATGTGTATATCATGTTTGGAAAAGAAAGCGCTGGAATTCCAGAAGAGATCTTATTGAATTATGAAGAGACTTCTATAAGAATCCCAATGCTGCCACATATCCGGTCATTAAATTTATCTAATTCTGTAGCGATCGTTGCCTATGAAGTTCTGAGACATCAGGGATTTAAGGCATTTCAGATGGAAGGACAGCTGCACCACTATAAATGGTAGAATAATAAATATATAGAAGGAACTGCAGATTGATCATGCAGTTCCTTTTTTAATGATTCAAGTGGCAAATATTTTAACAAATTGTTGATCATGTGTGGTATGATGAGAATAAGAATTGTATATATTTAAGGACAACAAAGAAGACGAGACTTGGAGTACGAAATAAGAAAGGATAAGAAAAAGTATGGCAAAAGAAAATAATAAGGATCGTATTCTGAACTTGTTGAAGGAATGTAAGAATCATCAAACGGCGGAGAGTATTGCAGTACAATTAAATATTCAGAGAAACACAGCGAGTGGAATTTTGAATGAGCTTGTAAGAGAAGGAATTGTCCAGAAAGAGAAAACACGGCCGGTTATATTTTCTTATATACAACCGGAAGATCAATTACCAGAGGATCCATTTACAACATTTATTGGAGCAGATCAAAGTTTAAAAGATGCAGTAGAGAAGTGTAAGTTATCGGCAGGTTATCCAAACAAGGGCATGCCGATTTTATTGTTTGGATCAAGTGGAGTTGGAAAAAGCCTTTTGGCAGAGTATATCTACCAATATGCGAAATTCATCGGGACAATTCCAGAGGATGCCCCTTTTGTTGTATTAAACTGTGCGGATTATGCGAATAATAAAGAATTATTATCGTCCGTTTTATTTGGGTACAAAAAAGGAGCATTTACAGGAGCTAATAAGGATACAAAAGGACTGATCGAAGAAGCAGACAAAGGGTATCTGTTTCTGGATGAAGTTCATCGCCTATCGCCAGAAGGACAGGAAAAGTTATTTCGATACATGGATAAAGGGATCATTTCCAGAATGGGAGACAGTGGACAGAATTGTGAATTGAATGTTCGACTGATCTTTGCAACAACAGAAGGCAGAGAAACTATGCTGGATACATTTCTAAGAAGAATTCCAGTGGATGTAGTGCTGCCAGATTTTCAGGAAAGAACTTTGGAAGAGAAGTATGAATTGATCTTATTTTTGATCCATCAGGAATCCAAAACAATGAATATTGCATTTCAGGTGAGCAGTAATGTGATCAATCGATTGCTGACATTCCAAGGAAAAGGAAATATTGGAACATTAAAAAATATCATTCGATTATCCTGTGCAAAGGCATACAATGAAAGAAGTGAGGGACAGGAAGTGATACCTCTTAATTTAAGCCATTTGTCTTCCGATACATTGCTTCTTGGAAATGGAGAATCAATTCCATATATCAATGAAATGATCGAAGTGTCGCCAGATCAGGATGCAGTGTGGAAGATTTCTATGACAGAACAGGCGGATGTGGATTTTTCGGAGAAAGTGATCAATGATCTGATCCAAGAATATCTTGAGAAAGATATATCAACCATTAAGTTTCGAAAGATCATTTATGATGAAGTGAATCGGATCGAAGATATCGTGATCGATCAGGAAATTCACCCATATGTGCAGAATCTGTATACACAGGCAGTGAGAAATATCTTGATTTATCTTCAAGATAATTACGGTCTCAAATACAGCGGTGTGATGGAAATGGTATTTGTAAAGATGCTTTATGTACTGAATAACCAGAATAAGCATACAGATGACAGTAAATACGAACATCTGGCAAAACAATTGCAGAGAGTGATGTACCGTTATTATAAGATGGGACTTATTTTCTATGAGATGCTTCATCAGGCAGTAGATTATGAGACAAATCCATGGTTTGTACGGATGTTTGCGATGTTATATTTTTACAGTATTGCAAGGGATGAGATGGATTATACAAATGCGATCATCGTATCACATGGACCAGCGACGGCATCCAGTATTACAAGTACTGTCAATAAGGTATTTGAAACCTATATATTTGAAGCTTTTGATATGGAATATGATACGCCAAAGAAAGATGTAGTAAAACGCATTAAGCGCTATCTCAAAAATACGAATACCTCCAAAGGATTGTTGATCTTTGTTGATATGGGATCATTGCTTGATATTTCAGAAGACATAAAAGATGATGTTGAAGGAGATTTGGGGATTGTCAATAATATTACGACAGAAATGGCATTAGAAGCAGGAGAATTGATCTTAAAGCATGAAGATCTTCAAAATATTATGGATACGATCATTGAGCACCATGTTACAAAGAAATCATTTGTTCCAAGTAAACAAAAGCCAAAAGCAATTCTTTTATGCTGTACGACAGGTTTAGGAACAACAGATAAGATGAAGATGTTGCTGCAAGGATGCCTGGAAGGCATTGATATTGATGTTGTGGAGACGACGTATGCAGAATTAAGTACGAATGGGAACCGATGTGATGTCTTTCGCAAATATGATATACAGTTTATCATAACGACAAGTAAGCTTATGATCCAAGGTGTTACGACACTCATGTTAAATGAATTGATTGACGATCGAGGAGAGAAAGTCATTTATTCCACAGTAGGGCGGTATTGCGACAAGGACAAGACACAACGATTTATTGAGAATATCGTAAGGAGCTTTACAATAAAGAATCTGATCGGGCAGCTTACGATCCTGAATCCAGATAAGATCATGGGAGATGTTGAAGAAACAGTCAGCAAGTTGGAGATTTTAGAAGATACAACCTATTCGATCGACCAAAAAAAGATGCTGTATATTCATATGTGTGTCATGGTAGAACGATTGATCCTTGAAAAAGGAAGGCTGCCACAGGAAGATATGACAGATGATCTGAAGTGTCGGGAAAGTTTCATAAAAAACTTAAAAGAGAGTTTTAGTGTCATAGAAAACAAGTACAATGTGTCGCTGAATGAGAGGGAAATCTTAATGATCTATTATCTGACAGAAAATAATTAAAAATTTTAAGATGAAAAAAGCACGTATTTATGCGAAAAAATAGATATGTGCTTTTTTATTTTACAAAAAAATAAAAAGTTGGCACGGGTCTTGCTTTATAAAAAAGTGTAAGATGTGAAAAACAAAAAAATTAAAATGTGTCGAAATAGAAATATGGATGACCGAGAGAGGAGGAATGATGATCGGATTAATCATTGCAACACACGGCAATTCAAGTGTTGAATTGATCAAAGGAGCAGAAATGTTTGCAGGACCATTAAGTCAGTGCAGAGCATGGACCCTGAACCCTGGGGATGATATTCAAAAAGGGGAGCAGATGTTAGAAGAATACGTGGACGAATTAGATCAGGAAGATGGAGTTTTGATCATGGCAGATCTGTTTGGAGGAACACCTTCCAACCTGGCAACAAAAATTGCCTTGAGGAGAGAAAACGTTGAAACAGTAACAGGAGTGAATCTTCCAATGATCATTCAGTTTGTGACAGAGCGTGAAACACAGACATTAGATGAACTAGTAGAAAGTTGTATCGAAACAGCACAGGATGGAATTAAATGTCCAACAAAAATAATGAAAGAGCGGAGGTAAGAATTATGGCAGAAATTAAATTAGTCAGAGTAGATTACAGACTGATCCATGGACAGGTAGTGGCAAGATGGTTAAAGGTTTGCCCAGTAAGACGAATCGTATTAGTAGATGATGTACTTGGAAATGACGAATTTATGAGTGATATTTACAAGATGGCAGTTCCAAAAGGAACAGATGTTGACATTGTAACGATTGATAAAGCAAAAGAGGTGCTAGATAACACAGACGATACGGTATTTTTGATTTCCAAAGATATTGAAACATGTCTGAAATTAGTAGAGAAAGGAGTTGAATTACCTGCGATCAATGTTGGAGCAGTGCCAAATGAGGAGGGAAGAAAACTGATCACAACAGGAGTTGCAATTTCACAAAAGGAACTTGATATGCTGGAAGAATTAAATAGTAAAGGCATTGAGATCACTGTCCAGCCAATGCCTGAAATATCAGCAATAAGTTTCGATGCAGTAAAACGTAAGATGTAACAGAAGGAGGAAAAATATATGAATACTGTAATCATAGCAATTGTCATGGGAATTATGTATTGGTGGTGCCGAGGAATGATCTTATCATATTTCGGATTCCTGTTTATCTCAAGCCCTGTAACGGTAGGACTTGTAGCAGGGTTACTGATGGGACAGCCAATGCAAGGATTAATTATCGGTGGTGGTATCGCACTGGTATTTGCAGGTATTTTTGCACCAGGAGCGAACCTTCCAACAGACGAGTGTCTAGCAGCAACATGCGTTATTCCGATCGCGATCGGATCAGGAATGAATGCGACAACAGCGATCGCATTAGCAGTACCAGTTGGATTACTCGGATCATTCGTAACCAATTTAAGAAAAGTGATCAACACATACTTTGTAGCAAAAGCAAACAAATATGCAGAAGAAGGAAATGCAGACGCTATCTGGAGATGCGCAACGATCTATCCAGCATTATTAGCGATTCCACTACTATTCTTACCAGTGTTTATTATTAACATGGTAGGTCAGGATGTAGTAATTAACATTATGAAGGCTCTTCCAACATTTGTGACACATGGATTAGAAGTAGCAGGAGGAGTTTTACCAGCCTTAGGATTCGCACTGATCATGAATATGATCGGAAAAAACAAACTGATTCCTTTCGTATTCTTAGGTTATATCGTAGTATCCGTTGGAGGAGTAAACTCATTAACAGCTGGAATCATCGCAATCTGTATTGCATTTATCACAGTATTCCAGAGACAGGAAATTGCAGAGGAGGTAAGAGAACATGAGTAATGAAATGAATACACAAGAAGAAAAGAAAGTCTTAACACAAAAAGACTTAAATAAAGCAATGTTCCGTTGGTACATGTCCGCTGAGATGCCTCTGAACTTTGAAAATATGCAGGGAATTGCATTTTGCGGAAGTATTTCACATATTTTAAAGAAATTATATACCAAAAAAGAAGATTTATCAGAAGCCTTAAAACGTCACTTATTATTATATAACTGTAACGTAACCGCAGGTGGTCTGATCCTTGGAACAACCATTGCAATGGAAGAGCAGAGAGCGAAAGATCCATCTAAGATGCCAGATATGGCGATCACAGGTTTAAAAACAGGATTGATGGGACCGGTCGCAGCTTTAGGAGACAGTTTTGACTGGGGAATCATCGGAACATTGATGAAGATCGCAGCGGCAACACTTGCGGCAGCAGGAAATCCACTGGCATTAGTCGTATTATTACTGTTCGTTGGATATTGTATTGGTGAATTGATTTTAACAACAAATATGACATACAAAAAGGGAAGAGAATCCATTAAAACGATCATGGGATCTGGTTTAATGCAGGATGTTATTTCAGGAGCTAATGTACTCGCCATGTTTATGATGGGTGCTATGACCGCTTCCATGGTAACATTAAAAACTGTATTAAAGATCAGTACAGTCGTAGTACAGGACAAGTTAGATTCTATTTTCCCAAATGTATTTCCACTGATCGTTTTATTCCTAATCTACTGGTTGATCAGAAAGAAAAAAGTAGGAACTGGAAAGATCGTAATTGGAATCATCGCAGTTTCCATTTTGCTTTCTTTTGTAGGAATTTTCTAGGAAGATTATTTGTTATATAAAAAAAGGAGATTTAAAATGAAGGTTATGAATGTTGCAGTAGTAGGAGCAGGAATCTATGGAATTAATCATGTAAATGCATATACATGGAATCCAAACACAAATTTAGTTGCAGTATGTGACTTAAATAAAGAGATCACAGACCGAATTGCAGAAGAATACAATGTAAAAACATACAATGACGTAAATGAAATGTTGGATAACGAAGAAATTGATGCTGTATCTATTGCAACACCAGATGCTTTCCACATGGACCCGGCATTAGCAGCAATCCGTCATGGAAAACCAATTCTGGTGGAGAAGCCATTAGCAACAACATCAGAAGATGCGAAGAAAATTTTAGCAGAAGCTGAAAAATACAATGTAAGAGTTGCGGTCGACTATCATAAGAGATGGGATCCAGCGGCGATCAATGTACGAAATGAACTTCAGAACGAAGAATCAGGAGCACCAATCCGTGGATATATGTGCATGGACGATATCATTGATGTTCCAACAGAATGGTTCAACTGGGCAGACAAATCAAGCCCTGTACATTTCTTAGGAACACATTGTTACGATCAGGTCCGTTGGTATATGGGATGTGAAGTAGAAGAAGTATACGCAGTAGGAACAAAGAAAGTGTTAAAAGCAAGAGGAGTTGATACATACGACTCTATCCAGGCAACATTGAAGATGGAAAATGGATGCTACTGGACAGTAGAAAATTCTTGGATCTTACCAAAAGGATTTGCAAAAAATAATGACGGAAGAACACAGATCCTGTGTGAAAATGCAATGTTTAGGATTGATTCTCAGAATCGTGGAGTAGAAATCTATAACAATAGCAAATTACGCACACCAAACTCTTATTTCATCTTAAATAACTGTGGACGACCAAGTGGATTTGGAATCGAACCAATTAACGATTTCATTTACTGTTTACAGAATGATCTTCCATTTATAGCTGATGGAAATGATGGATTACAGGCAGAATTGATCGCAGAAGCAGTTCATGAAAGTCTTGAAAAAGGTGTGGCAGTGAAATTAAAGAGAGATTAGGACTCTTTCGCCTATGACTCTATGATAAAAAGAAAAGTCTGGAAAAGTATTAGAATTTTCCAGACTTTTATTTTTTAGTTCAAACGGATCGCAGCAAGAGCTTTCTTAAATTGTACAGAAAACAAGATTGCTGTAAATGTTACTGCAATAAAATCAGCAACGGGTTCCGCCATATAAACAGCCATGGTCTGATCTGTTGTAAAAATATGAGGCATGATATAGATCAAAGGAATCAAAAGTACGAATTTCCTCATAACAGCAACAACAATAGAAGAAATTGCTTTTCCAAGAGAGTTAAAAGCCATCTGGCAGGAAATCTGAATTCCAAACATAAACATAACTGCCATGTAAACACGAAGAGCCTTCTTCGTAAATATAACAAGAGCTGGATTTGAAGTAAAAATACCAGCAAACACTTGAGGGAATAACATGACGAGTCCCCATAAGATGACAGAGTAAGTCAAACTTGCCTTTAATAAGAGGAAGAAAGTACCCTTTACACGATCCGTATTCTTTGCACCATAATTATAACTCATGATCGGCTGTGCACCCTGCCCAAGTCCCTGAAGAGGGAGCATCGCAAACTGCATGACACTAGTAAGGATCGTCATGGCACCAACAGCCACATCACCACCGTATTTTAGCAAAGAAGAGTTAAAGCACACAGAGATGATACTCTCACTTGCCTGCATGATAAACAAAGAAAGTCCAAGAGCCAGACAAGGCAGGATCACAGGAGCTTTCAGAGTCAGATTTTGTTTCTTGATACGAAGAGTTGATCTTGTTCCAAACAAGAAACTCAATACCCAGATACAAGAACAAGCCTGAGAAATAATTGTAGCCAGTGCGGCACCACGAACGCCCATATGGCATGCAAAGATAAAAATCGGATCTAAGATGATATTGATCACGGCTCCGATCAAAACAGAATACATTCCAGTTTTCGCAAATCCTTGTGCAGTGATAAATGCATTCATTCCCAGTGTTAATTGTACAAAGATTGTACCAATAGAATAAATGTTCATATAACTGACTGCATATTCGATCGTATTTTCACTGGCTCCAAATGCCATTAAAAATGTACGGTTTCCAAAAAACATGATCAAAGTTAAGATCACCGAGATAATGATCTGCATCGTAAAACAATTTCCAAGAATATTTTCCGCAGAATCAAGATCTTTCTTCCCCATCAAAATCGAAGCACGAGGTGCACCACCATTTCCAACGAGAGCAGCAAATGCTGAAATGATCATGATCAGGGGCATGCAAACTCCAACTCCAGTTAAAGCCAAAGCACCGCTTCCAGGAATATGTCCGATATAAATGCGGTCAATAATGTTGTAAAGCATGTTGATCATCTGTGCTGCCAAAGTCGGGATTGCAAGTCTTAGCAGCAACTTTCCAATGGGTTCGGTTGCTAAGAATTCTTTATTATTATTCATCTTTATTTCCCTTCCTATCATAATAAATTTTGCATTTAAACATAGAAATAAATTGTAACATAAACAGATAAAAAAATGTAGTTATAATAAAATGGGTAGTTGATTTTTCAAATAATAAGAAGTAATATAATTCACTAAAACATAAAAAAGGGACGTGAAATAAACATGAATATGCTATGATAAGAAAAAACAGCCCTAAAAGAAAGAGTGGATCATAGATGAAAGAATATTACCGAATCGGAGAAACAGCGAGTCTGATGGGGATCACAACACAGACTTTAAGATTTTACGATAAGATCGGACTTGTAAAACCAGTAAAGATCGATCAAAGAACTGGATATCGATATTATGCATACGAACAATTTCATTTTATAGATAGGATTAAATATCTGCAAAGTCTTGGAATGCCGTTAGATGATATTAAAGAAGTGATGCTTAGCAAGAAGGTGGAACGATTACTCCCATTTCTTGATCAACAGAAAAAAGCATTAGAACAGGAAGAAAAGAAGATCCGTCATCAGATCGAAATGGTTGACTGGTACAAAGATTATTTTACATATATGGAGAGAAATGAGGATGCACCATGTATCATGCATTTAAAAGAACGATATTACTTGCAGGTTCCATGTTATGAAAGTGATCTTCTGGCAGATATGGAAATTCGTCTGGCAAAAGAAAAAAGTGAGCAGGGGATTGATAATGCCATGTACTTAAGACAGTACGGGTACAAGATTTCATACTCCAAATTTTGCGAGCAAAAATTCCGGCCAGATTATTATTTCATCTATTTAAATGAAAAAGTAAAAGGTTTTGAAAACATCTATAAACTCCCGGAGGGAGAATACCTTTGTTTTCGTGAAAAGATTCTGGAAGAAAACTGGAATCCGCAGAGAATCATAAATTATTTTCAAGGGAAAGAGGAACCAGAGTTAATGTTGGCAATGGAATACGAAGATAATCTGGATAATTACGCACATGCGAATTATGAAGTGCAGATTCTGTTGAAAAAAAGTTAGAAAAATCTTGACCTTATTCTTACAATAAGGTTTAACATAAAACATACAAAAATAATAGGGAAAGGATACAGGACATAGGATTCTGTATCTTTTTTCGTATCATGACTACAAAGGGAGGACAAAAATATATGGAAACACTATTAACAGTGATTCAGACAATCTCGGATTTCCTATGGGGAACCCCGATGACGGTTGCGCTGATCGGAACAGGACTTTACTTATCGATCAAATTTAAGTTTCGCTACATCACAAAGATTAAATTTCATTTCCAGAATACATTTGGAAAGATGTTTAAAGGGAAAGGAGACGGGGAAGGAACCGTATCAGGATTCGCGGCAGCATGTACAGCTATGGCCAATACGATCGGTGTTGGAAACATCGGTGGTGTGGCAACTGCGATCACGATGGGAGGCCCAGGAGCAATCTTCTGGATGTGGATCTCAGCACTTCTTGGAATGTCCACAAAAGCCTGTGAGATCATTCTTGGACAGCGATACCGTGTAAAATATGAAAATTCAATGGACGAATATATGTGTGACCGTTCTTTTGTTATGAAGAACGCTCTCGGATGGAAAAAAGGAGCCTTTTTACTGGCAATCTGTTGCTTTGTCCTTGGACCATGGACATGCTGTGTACAGACAGAATCCGTTGTAAATTCTTTGAAGGAAGCATTTGGGATCAAGCCATTACTTGCTGTGATCGTGTTAGGGATCACATGTTTCTTAACGATTGCTGGAGGATTAAAAAGAATATCTTCTGTTATGGAAAGAATTGTTCCGATCATGGCAATGCTCTATATTCTTGGAGGAATAGGAATCTTATTTATGAATATCAATGCGGTACCAGGAGCGATCACATTGATCTTCAAGAGTGCATTTACACCAATGGCGGGAGTCGGAGGATTCGCCGGAGCAACGGTCAAAGAAGCGATGCGTTACGGGATTGCCAGAGGATTATATTCAAATGATGCAGGAACAGGATACGGAATCGTTGCACACGCAGCAGGAATTACAGATCACCCAGTACGCCAGTCATCTTGGGGATGGGGAGAAGTATTCTTAGATACGATCGTGGTATGTTCTGTGACAGCATTATCATTGATCCTTACAAACTCATATATTGACTATCCAAACGTAACCAGTGCACAGCTTACAACGGTAGCATTTAAGGTTGCATATGGAAATGTCGGAGGATATTTCTTATCTCTGGCGATCACAGTCTTTGCATGGACAACGATCATTGGAATGTATTATTCCTGTGCCAAATCTGTAAATTATGCATTTGGAGATTCCAATGCAAATAAGATCGCAACACCAATTTATATGGTATATTACATGCTTCCATGTTTATTATTTTATAATATCAAAGCCGATCTTTTATGGGCCGCAACCGACTTGTTAAGTGCAGTTTATGTCATTGTCACATTGATCTTTATTTACAGCAAACGAAAAGAGATCATGCGGTTATATAATGATTTTTGGGATCGTTTTATTCCAGCATTAAAAAGAGGAGAGCATCCAGAAAAAGTATCTTATGAAACAGTCGAAGAAAAAGGGGATGTTTTATGATGAAGAATTCTATTGAAAATATCATCAAAGAAAATAAGATCATGGTCATTGATGGCTCTATGTCCACACCACTGGAAAATATGGGGGTTTCCCTGAATTCCAAGCTGTGGACAGCTAAGATCTTAGCGGAACAGCCAGAACTGATCAAACAGGTTCACAAAAATTACTTCAAAGCAGGAGCAGACTGCGGGATCACATGCAGTTATCAGGCATCCATTCCAGGACTTATGGAAAATGGATATACGTTAGAAGAAGCAGAAAACCTGATCCGCAGTGCTGTTAAGATCTTTTGTGAAGCAAGAGATGAATGGTGGGAAGAAGAAGGCCGTGAAGCTGGAAGAGCGTGGCCATTGTGCCTAGGGGCAGCAGGACCGTATGGTGCATATTTAGCAGATGGATCCGAATACCGTGGAAACTATGGTATCACAGATGAACAATTAAAGGAATTTCATAAAAGAAGAGTTGAACTGTTACATGAAGCAGGAGCAGATATCATTTTATTCGAAACAGTGCCGTCTCTAAAGGAAGCCAAAGTCGAGGCAGAGATTGCAGAAGAAAGAGGGTATGATTACTGGATCAGTTTTTCATGTCTAAGTGAAAATATCATCTGCGAAGGAACACCGATCGCAGAATGTGCAAAAACATTTGCAAAAGGATATCCTCATTTAAAAATGATCGGTGTCAACTGTACAAAACCAGAATATATTGTAGGATTGATCCATAAGATCAAAGAAAACTGCGATATTCCAATCGGAGTTTACCCAAACAGCGGGGAAGAGTACGATGCAGTGAAGAAAGTCTGGTTTGGCAAGCAGTCAGCGCTGTCATTTGACCAATACGCATACAATTATATGAAAGCTGGAGCAAGTGCAGTTGGAGGATGTTGTACAACCGTAGCAAAACATGTAGAGGATGTCGTAAGAGCTAAAAAACGGTTTTGTGAAGAGCAAAAATAACTGAAAAAATAAATCATAAAAATGACCTCAGGATAATCTTTAAATAGATTGTCAGAGGTCATTTTTTTCTTTATAATGATTATATTGGAAATCTAAAATAGAGAAGGAAAATATATGGATAAAAAGAAAAAAATAATTCAGTTAACAGAAGGAGTACTGCTCTGTTGCGTGATCGTTGTTATGACGTTACTCTGCATAGGAATCATAAAAAAAGAGGTAAAGAATACAAAAGGAAAATTAGTAGAGACAACTGGTTGGTATCGAATACAAGATAATAAAAAAGTGCAAGTAGATCTAAACCAGAAGATAAAGGCAGATCCGCAAGGAAAACTTGTATTATATAATGATACGATCGCCCAGAAATACAAAGGATATCTGATGACAACAAAGGCAGCAAAATATTCAGTCAGAATTTATGCTGGAGATCAGTTGATCTATCAATACAGTGATTCTAATTTTCATCGCAATGATCAAATGAAATCCAAATTAAGCTGCGATGCGAGAATCCCAGAACAGGGAAAAAAAGGAACCGTTATCAAGATCATATATCAGAACGGAAGCAACGGAATCTATGACCTTGATGATATTTTAGTTGGACGTGGGGATGTAGTTATGGGATTTCATGTCCAACAGGAAATAGTCGGTATAGTGATGATCGCGATCATGTTTTTCTTAAGTTTTGTAGCTTTGATCACTGGAATTTATCTGAAGCATTTTAAATTAAACAGTGCCAGATTCTTAAACATAGCAGCATTTCTGGCACTAAGTGGAATCTGGTTTTTGTCAGATTCAGCATTAGCACAGGAGTATACATCATTTCCGGCACTGACAGGAATGCTCTCTTTTTATGCATTTATGCTGATGTCAGTACCGATGGTTCATTTTGTAAAGAATACACTGGATTTTGAAAAATATAAAGTGCTAGATATGATCAATCTGCTGTTTTATGCGAACGCATTGATTCAGGGGATTTTAAACAAATGTCTGAAAATCCATATGATCCAGATGCTGTTCGTAACACATGTGCTTTTGTTCGTTTCTGTAATAACCATTGTTACTTTGATGATAAAAGAATACCGAAGAACAAAAGATAGCGAACTTAAGATCATTATGACCGCTTTTGGGATCATGGCTGTTGCAGGGGTATTATCATTATGCATGTACTGGAAACTCGAGATTCCTTTTTATGGAACCATTTTTGAAGTGGGTGTTTTGATCTTTGAACTGTTGTTATTAACTAGTATTTTCGTAAATCTTGTTGAACAGGCGAAAACAAGATCTGAGCTTGAAGTTTATGAAAGACTGCTAAAAGAAGATCGTATGACGGGTATCAACAATAGGACTGCATTTGAGGAACAGCTTCAAGACATTGAGAATCACGTGCAAGATTATGATAATGCGGCATTGATCTTTATGGATGTGGATGGATTAAAACATACGAACGATCTTTATGGACATAATGCAGGGGATGAATTGATCATTTCTGCGGCACAGTGTATAAAAAATGTATTTGCAGCATATGGAAAATGTTACAGGATCGGCGGGGATGAATTCTGCGTGCTTATTTTTGATTCAATAGAGAATACGGATGAATTATTGAAACAAATGGATCAGGAACTCATAAAGTATAATAGAAATAATCGATATTATCTTTCAATTGCAAGAGGGGTAAGTTTCTTAAAAGATACAGAAGGAAAACAAAAGAAGATCAGTGATTGGAAATATGAGGCCGATCAGGATATGTATGGTAACAAAAAGAGGAGAAATATAAATGACAGATTATAATATAGATTTTTTGATTGCAGGACTTGTATTTTTGATATTTCTGTTAGTTCATTTTCAGCGTTATAAAAAACTGAATAATATCAGTGGAAGAACATTCTGGTTCTTAATTATTGCAGGAATATTTGACATCATATTTGATCTGTTAAGTTCTATACTATTGGTAAAAAGCAATCCTGCTTATAATTCATGGATGATCTTTTTTTCCACAATGCTTTATATCCTGCAGATGATCGTTGTATATATTTTCTTTAATTACACACAGGCATTAAGACATTGTAATGAAGATATAAGAGCAAGAAACGTAAAGATTATGGCAGTACCGATACTGTGTATGGAACTAGCTATTGTGACCAATGTTTTTCATAAACAGTTTTTCTATTGTAATGCTCAGGGGCAGTATGTTCATGGAAAAGCATATTTGGTAACATATATTTTTACATTGATCTGTATAGCTGTTGTCATTGTAAATTGCTTTATCAATCAGGAAGAATATCAGAAGAATGAGCTTCGGGCGATCAAGGAATTCCTTGGAGTTGCATTGGTCTGTGTCACGGTACAGATGAAATTTCAATCTGTGTTAATGACAGGATTTGGATTGTCTCTAGGGATTACGATCTTATTTTGGGCACTTTATAATCCACAGTTATATATAGACAGTCTGACCGGATCGTATTCTAAAGGCTATTTCAGGCGATGGTTTCCAGAGCAGATCAAGAGAAAGAGAGAACTTCATCTACTTATGATCGATCTGTGGAAATTAAAACAAGTTAATAAGTTATATGGAGTTACAATAGGTGATGAATTACTGATCCAGATCGCAGAATACCTTCACAAGATCAATGAAACAAATCATGTTTTCAGGATTCATGGAAATCGTTTTTTTGTGTTCACATCGTCCTTGATGAATTATGAAATGAATAAAGATGCGATCATGCAGCTATTCGAACGTCCTTTTAAAGTAAAAGGGGAACGGATTACTTTTTCCGCTGCGATATGTGGTATCATCAACGTTCAAGAAATGAAAGAGATAGATTTATTGATCGATTATCTAGAATATCTGGTACAGTTAAAACCGAAATCAGACAGAACGATACTGATCCAGAATGATCAACATACAAAAGAAGGATTTCTTTATGAACAGGAAGTTAAAAAATATATGGCGACAGCGATCGAAAGGGATCTTTTTGAAGTATATTATCAGCCACTGTATGATCTAAAAGAAAAAAGATACCGTACAATGGAAGCATTAAGCCGATTGAGACATCCATCACTTGGAATGATCTCACCAGAAGTTTTTATTGGAATTGCAGAGAAACATGGACAGATCACAAAGCTTGGGTATCTTCAATTCCGAAAGGTATGTAAGTTCATAAAAGAGCATCCACAGATTATGGAAAAGATTGGAAGTATAAAGTATAATCTGTCTCCATTGGAATTATTAAAACCAGGATATAGCAAAAAACTGCTCCGTACGATTGAAGAGTTTGACATACCATTTTCGTATTTTCAATTTGAGATCACAGAAACTGTTGCGACAGAGTATAGTGAAGCATTATATCAGACGATCGCAGATTTCAGAAAATCAGGAATTCAAATCTGTCTGGATGATTTTGGATCAGGGTATGCGAATCTAAATACGGTATTAAAACTGCCATTTTCAACGATCAAACTGGACCGCTCTTTGCTAAATGGAATCTGCTATGATGACCAGGTCGCACTATTATACAAAAATATTGTCGCAGTCATGCAGAATCTGGGACATAAAGTCGTAGCAGAAGGAGTGGAAACTCAGAAAGAGATCGATCTGTTAAAACAATGGGGTGTTGATTTTGTACAAGGATATTATTATACAAAACCATTAGATTCAGAGCAGATCATTCATAAATTAGAGGAAGATGTTTGTTAGGACATCATCATTTTTATAATAGCAGCAGAAGCAAAAAGGAGTTTTGTTTCTGCTGCTATTATTTTCTTTAAATTCTTGTGAAAATAGAACAAGTACAAAAAATATTGTATACAGTATTGAACCGAATAATATACATCATGAACAAAAACAATACAAAAAAATTGTATAAAACTCCAAAAATAAAGTGAATTCGCATAATCACGACAAATGTCGTTTTTGGAATTGTTGTGGATTTGTATAATAAACGAGAAATGAAAATAAAATAAATTGTCTAAAACAAACAAAGAGCAAAGGAGAGAAGTTATGTACAAAAAATTGATGACATGTTTGGAAAGCGTACAAAAGAAAATTGATTTCAAACCAGAGGTTGCACTAATCTTAGGATCTGGACTTGGAGATTTCGCAGATGGGATTAAGATCGAGCAGACGATCGATTACACAGATATTGAAGGATTCCCAGTGTCTACAGTCAAAGGACACAAAGGACGTTTTGTATTTGGTTATGTAGAAGAAACTCCAGTTGTGATCATGCAGGGAAGAGTTCATTACTATGAGGGATATGATATGACAGATGTTGTGCTTCCAACAAGATTAATGGGAATGATGGGAGCAAAGAAAATCCTTCTTACAAATGCAGCAGGTGGTTGTAATCCAAATTATAAACCAGGAGATTTTATGATGATCACAGATCATATCACAACAGGAATTCCAAGCCCGCTGATCGGACCAAATGCCGATGAATTAGGAACAAGATTTCCAGACATGAGTGAAGTATACAGCAACAGACTTCAGGATGTGATCAGAAACTGTGCAAAAGAATGTGATATCGAACTTCAGGAAGGTGTATACGTACAGTTTAGCGGACCAAACTACGAAACACCAGCAGAAGTAAAACTCGCTCAGATCTGGGGTGGAGATGCAGTTGGAATGAGTACCGCATGTGAAGCAATGGCAGCTCGCCATATGGGAATGGAAATCTGCGGAATTTCATGTATTACAAATATGGCAGCAGGAATTTCCAAGGGAGAATTAAATCACAAAGAAGTACAGGAAACAGCTGACAAAGTCGCAAAATCTTTTAAAGAATTAGTTGCGAAAGTTGTTGTAAATATGTAAAGATAAATTTAAGAAAAGTAAGAGACATCAGAAAGGAAAGAAAGCAAAATGAAACGATTTGTAATGAAAGGAAACATCTGTTACAGCGATGACAACAAAGAACTTTGTGTCATAGAAAATGGATATGTAGTCAGTGAAGATGCAATGTCATTAAGTTAAGAATCAGTATTGTTATCTCATCAACAGATATTCATTATGTCTGTTGGTGAGATTTTTATTTTCTGCATTCCAAAAAGACAGATTGATTTCTGCCTACAAAAAGATTATATTAAAGT
>JAXJNA010000015.1:0-64230 GCA_036312945.1 Anaerostipes hadrus | reverse complement strand
GAGAATGTTTCATATATAATCACATCCTTTTTGCTGGCAGGTTCATGGTTTCTCTTTATAATATAAGCATATCAAAAAAGGAAGAAGATATCTATTCTAAAAGAATTAGATATCTTCTTCCTTAAGTTAATGACATTGATGAAATTCTAATCGTTTAGATCTACCATGTATTTCACTTTTTATCTACATACCAGTAGGCTGTGGGTAATATGGTGTAAAACTCAAAAGGCTATAGAGATTCAGAAGAAAATAATTTTTCTAAATCTTCTTTGCTCAATTCAGTAATATCCATGATCTGTTCTAAAGACATACCTGCAAGGTGCATTCGTTTGGCTATTTGTTGTTTGCTCTGTTGAACACCAAGTTGTTTTCCTATTTCTTTTCCTATTTCTTTTCCTATTTCTTTTCCCCTCTCTTCTCCTAATTCCTGATTATACTCCGCCTCTCTCATCTTATGAATTTCTTCGTCATAACATACAGTAATCATATCCTCAATCACTCCTTTCTCTTTCAGAAGAATATCTTTCAAGATTCCATGTTTGATACATTCTTCCACAGCTCTTTTTGCTGCGACAGCTGGTTCATTCTCAGTTTTTAAATACTTACGTATTGTATCTACAAAGATTGCGTATTCTTTTAATGGTTTACAATGTTCCATCAATTTCTGATTATATCCATAATTAATATTTAACATAACAGCTTTAAAATCCAGAAAGTCATTTAGAGTAGATAAACTTTCATTAAATGCAGATCTTAAACTGATAATCTGCCGTTCAGGCTGTTTCTTTTCACCATTATAAAATACAATATAAACAGGCTGTGGCAAGGACACCTGTTTTGAACCATAGATATCAAGCTGGTTTTCATAAATATACTGCCGATACAATTCCGAAAGATACATTAGCCCCCTGACAGGCATATTTGGATTTACAGTACTTTGATGTTCATAGATATTCAAAATATCATCAATAATAAATGACTTATCATTCTCAATTCCAAGAAATACCGCCCGTTTGATTGTGTTAACAGATACTGCAGATTCATCCTTATAATCAGTTTGTGCAATCGCATTATATAATTCAAGAATCGCTTTCTTATCAGAAAAGATCATTTCGAATAGTACATCTTTGTAGGTTCGGTTATAATGAATTTGTTTGGTCGATTCTTTTGTCAATTCCTACCTCCATTTTATCATATGTCTATAAATAGTCAATGAAATTGCAATATTATAAATTCATGAATTTAATTCAAAGAGAATCTTGATATAGTATTGTTATAACATAAATGGAATTAATTTACAATAACAATTTCCAAAAAATAACATTTTCCATTTCGACAGAAATTGCATACAAAACCTTCTATAATAATCTCGCAGGAGGGAAAACTATGGAGATCTTAAGGAAAAAAGAATTCGAAGAAGATCGGTTATTTCAAAATTTTCATGAAATGATCCTTTATCATATGCGCCAGATGCAGCAATGTCTCACGACAGCGGGAAAGATGTTTTGCGATCACAACGATGAGGAAGAAACATGTGAAAAACGAGGAAGAGATGTAGTTGAAAGTGTGATCTTAAAAGAATGTGTCGGATGCCGTGAGAATCAAAAATGTCAGTTTACATTAGCAGATAAAGACAGGCTTGGGCAGGTCATCGAAAAGCAAGGCGGATTAAGCTATGCAGATTTAAAAAGATGTCATCCATGCAAGAATGGACAGGATTTTATCGAGGAAGCAAATCAGATTTATGAACGAGAATTATTTCTGCGTGCAATGAGAAATCAGATGAAACAACTGAGAAAGATTGTTGGGGAACAATATATCAGGGCAGGAAATACACTGGGCGATTTCTTTCAAGGAAAAGTATCGTTAACAGAAGATAACAAAAAATTATATGAAAAGATCACAAAAGGTTTTGGAAAAAGCCAGCTCAAATTAAAAGAAATTTATTTCTACGAAAATCCAGAGAAAGGAAAACAGATCTATCTATATCTGAAAAAGAAAAAAGGCAGGGAAATCAGTACAAGACAGGCAGCAGTATTGTTAAGTTCCATGACAATGGAGAAAATGAAGCCATTGCCGGATCAGAAAAAGATGATCGGAAATTATTATGAGATTTATGGATTTACACCAGAAGAAAAATTCCATGTGATCGCAGGAATCCATACTTCGCCAATGATCGAAGGGGATGAGAATGGAGACAGCTTTTCTATGGGGAAAGTAAGAGAAGGAAGTTTTGTGTCTATGATCTCAGATGGAATGGGAACAGGACAGGAAGCGAAAAAAGAAAGCGGGAAAGTAATTGAAGTGATGGAAGAACTTCTAGGAGCAGGAATTAACGAAAGTCAAAGTATTCAGCTTTTAAGGTCCATGATGATCCTGCAACCAGAAAAAGAAAAATATGCGACATTAGATTTTTTTCAGTTGGATTTATTTGCAGGAATCGGAACATTCTTTAAAATTGGAGCCTGCCCATGTCTTTTAAAGCGAAAAAACGACGTGGAAATCATTCAAGTAGATACGATGCCAGTGAACCTCTTATTACATACCGAGAAAATTCCAATTTATCGTAAAAAGATGGAAAGTGATGATATTTTAGTCATGTTAAGCGATGGAGCTTTCGATGGATTTTCACAAAATGGATTGGAGATGGCAGCGCAATATTTGAAAGAAATGGATGTAGTACGTCCACAGGCAATCGCAGATGGTTTGTATGAGCGGATCATAACAAACGAAGCATTTGAAAAGAGAGATGACATCACAATCATGGCATTGGGAATCTGGGACAGGTATTGAAGGAATCTGCAAAGAATGATAAAGTAAATTACATGAATAAAGTAAAAGAATTTATCAAAGAAAAAAATTTAATACAAAATGGAGATAAGATTATTGTCGGAGTTTCAGGCGGTGCAGATTCTGTATATCTGTTACTTATTTTAAATGAATTAAGAGAATCAATGAATCTCACGATCACAGCAGTCCACATCAATCACATGATTCGAAAAGAAGCTGTGGATGATCAGAAGTTTGTGCAGGATCTTTGTGGACAACTTTCGATCCCATGTAAAATATTTGAAATAGATGTAAAACAGATCGCCAAACGTGAAAAGATGTCATTAGAAGAAGCAGGAAGAAAAGCGAGATATGATGCATTTGCAAAAACAATGAAAAAATATAATGCTGATAAGATTGCAATCGCACATCATCAAAATGATCAGGCAGAAACATTTTTATATCGAGTGGTGAGAGGAACTGGAATTTATGGGGCGGGTGCCATGAGAGAAAAAGATGGAAATCTGATCCGTCCGCTTTTATGTGTAAAAAAAGAAGAAATCGTAAAATATTTAAAAGAGACTGGGCAGACCTGGGTAGAAGATGCGAGCAATCAAGATGATACATTTGCAAGAAATCAGATCCGAAATCAGGTGATCCCAAGACTTGAGATGATCAATGAGCAGGCGGTGGAGCATATAGGATGGCTGTGTGAAGATATCAAAGAAGTGACGACGTATCTGACAGATCAGATAGAAGAGGCATTTTTAAGATGTACAAAGCCTATTGAACAAGGATTTGAAATCAATTGTGACCATCTGTTATTAGAAAATCGATGGATACAAAAGCAGATTTTTAAAAAAGTTTTGGAAGAAACCGCTGGCAAAAAGAAAGATCTGGAAAGAAGACACGTAGAAGATCTGTTAAACTTAGCAGAAAATGGAACAGGAAAACGGATTTCGCTGCCATACAATATGACTGCTGAGAAAAATTATCAGTATATTAAGGCGCAAAAAGGAAATATATCAGATAAACAAGAAATGACAGGAAAAATTTTGTGCGAAGAGGTTACAGATTTAACAAATATCGTGGAAAATGATTGTATCAAAATCATTGATTATGATAGAATAGAAACAGGTGTACAATTACGATGCCGGAAGCCAGGAGATTTCTTTACCTTTGGCAAAGATCAGAAGAGAAAATCATTAAGCAGATATTTTATTGATGAGAAGATTCCAAGACAATTGCGGGAAGAGATACCATTGGTGGCAGACGGCAGTCATATTGTATGGATCGTTGGCAGAAGAATCAGCGAATATTATAAGATCAAAGAATCAACCAAGCGTTATTTAAAGCTTGAGTTCAAAAGAGAAGGAGATGATTCCAATGGAGAATATCAGAGTAATGATTTCAGAGGAGGATGTAAACAAACGAATCGCGGAGATGGGAGCGCAGATCAGTGAAGATTATGCAGGAAAAGAAATCCATCTGATCGCTATCTTAAAGGGAAGTGTTTTTTTTGCATGTGAACTTGCAAAGAGAATCACGATCCCAGTAACAATTGACTTTATGTCAGTGTCCAGTTATGGAAATTCCAGAGAATCCTCAGGAATCGTTAAGATCGCAAAAGACTTAGATGAGCCAATCTTAGATAAAGAAGTATTAGTTGTAGAAGATATCATTGACTCAGGAAAGACTTTAAATCATTTAAAACCAATGCTTGAGAGCAGAAATCCTGCGTCACTTCATCTGTGTACATTATTAAGCAAACCAGATCGTCGTGAAGTCGATGTACCAGTCAGATATATCGGTTTTGAAGTACCAGATGAATTTGTTGTTGGATATGGACTAGATTATGCACAGAAATATCGTAACCTTCCTTACATTGGAGTAGCGGAGGAAGAGTAGAGAGGAGACTAAACGTTGAACCCGAAGAAAAGTAACAGTGGATTTTTAGTAGTCCTGCTGATCTTGGTGATCGGAGCATATTATTTTATCAGCGTGTTCCAGCCAGGTTCAGGTGATTATACCTATCAGCAGTTTATGAAGGATGTAAAGTCTGACAAAGTAACTGCAGTAACTATTAAACAGAATAAAGAAGTACCTACTGGTACGATTACAGCAGAGTTTGGAAAAGATGATTATAAGAGCTGTGAAGTTACAGATGTCAATCAGGCGATCAGTGATATTAAGAAAGCTGACAGCTCTCTTGCCAATAAGATCAGCATTAAGGGAATTGATCACAGTGGGGATATGATCTCTAATATGATCGGGATTGTATTGCCGATCGGTGTTGTTGTATTTTTCATGGTTATGATGATGCGCCAGAATGGCGGCGGTGGCGGCAAGATGATGGACTTTGGAAAGAGTCGTGCCAAACTTGCCAATCCAAATGGTAAGAAAGTAACATTTAACGATGTTGCAGGACTGACAGAAGAGAAAGAAGAATTAGAAGAAGTTGTAGAATTCTTAAAGAATCCAGGACGATTTATAAAGATCGGAGCCAGAATTCCAAAGGGTGTCCTTCTTGTAGGACCTCCAGGAACAGGTAAGACATTACTTGCAAAGGCAGTTGCAGGAGAAGCGAATGTACCATTTTTCAGCATTTCAGGATCTGATTTCGTGGAAATGTTCGTCGGTGTTGGTGCAGCTCGTGTGCGTGACTTATTTGCAGAAGCTAAGAAACATTCTCCTTGTATCGTATTTATTGATGAGATCGATGCAGTTGCAAGACGAAGAGGCTCCGGACTTGGTGGTGGACATGATGAACGTGAACAGACATTAAACCAGATGTTAGTTGAGATGGATGGTTTTGGAGTGAATGAAGGAATCATCATGATCGCAGCGACAAACCGTGTGGATATTTTAGACCCAGCGATCTTACGACCAGGACGATTTGACCGCAAGGTTGGTGTTGGAAGACCAGACGTCAAAGGGCGAGAAGATATCTTAAAGATTCACTGTCGTCAGAAACCATTAGGAGATGATGTAGATCTTCATGAGATCGCAAGAACAACCGCAGGTTTTGTGGGAGCAGACCTTGAGAATCTGATGAATGAGGCAGCTATTCAGGCAGCAAGAGATGACAGAGCCTATATCATGAAAGAAGATATTGATAAATCATTTATCAAAGTAGGAATCGGAACAGAGAAGAAGAGTCGTGTGGTACCAGAAAGTGAAAGAAGGATCACTGCATATCATGAATCTGGACATGCAATCTTATTCCATCTGTTGCCAGATGTAGGTCCGGTTTACACTGTATCTATTATTCCAACAGGAACAGGAGCAGCTGGATATACGATGCCGCTTCCTGAGAACGATAATGTCTTTATGACACGTGGAAAGATGATTCAGGATATTATGGTAAGTCTCGGAGGACGAATTGCTGAAGAATTGATCTTAGATGATATCACAACCGGTGCATCACAGGATATCAAACAGGTAACACAGTATGCAAGAGCTATGGTAACGAAGTTTGGTATGTCTGATGAACTGGGACTGATCAACTATGACAGTGGTGAAGGAGACGAAGTCTTCTTAGGAAAAGAAATCGGACAGCAGCGTCCATACGGAGAAAACACACAGACTGTGATCGATCAGGAAGTGAAGAAGATCGTCAATAAATGCTACAAAGATGCGAAAGCAATGATCGAAGAACATATGGATGTTCTTCACAAATGTGCCGCATTATTATTAGAGAAAGAACGCATTAACCGCGCAGAATTCGAAGCACTATTTGATGCTCCAGAAGAGGTTTCTGAAGAAGCATAAAAAAGTTTAAAAAAATTAAAAAAAACACTTGCAATTTACCTGGCAATGCCGTATAATCTTTAATTGTCAGGTAAACACTTGGTGGGATTCCCGAGTGGCCAAAGGGGGCAGACTGTAAATCTGTTGGCACCGCCTTCGAAGGTTCGAATCCTTCTCCCACCACTAAGCCGCAGTGGCGGAACTGGCAGACGCGCAGGACTTAAAATCCTGTTCGAGTTAAATCGAGTACCGGTTCGATTCCGGTCTGCGGCATGAAAAAGGACTTCAAGTGATTGAAGTCCTTTTTATTTTGCAGTAAGTGTATTATCCGTTACATCAGGAATGAGAGAACTGTATAAACAGAAATAATAAAAATAGAGAGTAGGATACGGAAATGAATTTGATCATTTCGCATCTTGCTCTCTGTTTTTATATCTTTATATATCGAAATTAAGGATTCAAAATATTCTTCACAACATCCTTATCGCTCAAGTAAACCATATGTGATCCTTTCAGTTGCACATAATAGTTTTTCTTATCAGAATCTTTCTTACCAATATAAAGCACAACATTTTTCGTCTTCTTCGTATTAGTATCCTTATAAGTGATATCGACTGTGATTCGAGAATCTTTATCCAGTCCATATTTCGTAAGATCTTTCTGACTCGCATAGTAATTCTGACAGTCTCCAAAAGTAAATACACCTAAACCGCCAGCAATTCCATCAAGGTTCTTCTTCTTACTTGTGTAAGTCTTTGTTTTACCATTCTGAGTGATCAAAACCTTTTTAAGATTTCCAGTACTTAACGTAGGGAAAGTATCTGTTTCGATCAGATCGTCTAAAGAGTAAGATAAACTAGATGTGATATCAGAAGATACCGTATAAATCTTAGATTTATCTCCATAAGTTATATAGTAATTTTCACTGGCTGCATTTCCGATATAATAAGTGACGGATTTTCCAGTTTTGTCCTTGACACTGACTGTATAAGTTGGAGTATCAAGCCCATAGTTGCTTAGAGCATCTGCTTTTTTAAGTTCTCTGACAGCTTCAACTTTCTGAAAGGTAGAAGCAAGACTTTCAAGAGAAGACTGAGTGATCGGGTATTTTTTATTTTTGCTGTAATACCATGTTCCACTCTGTTTTGTGAAAGAAAGTGTTGTTCCATTATTGTTATAAGAGATAGAAGTCAAACTCTTTAAATCTGTGATCATTGTCTGATCAGAATCTTCCTTGGAAGATTTATGTTTCTGGTATAAATTTACTCCCGCATACAGGACAAGAAGTCCTGCAAATACGAGAAGTAAGATCTGTAATGATTTTTTCTGTTTCATGAAAACCTCCTAACGGCGTCTGCGTCTAAACCATACGATGAATCCGCCAACGATCAGACCGACTGGGATCACGAAGACAACAAGGATACTAAATGGCCCTGGATGAGCGATCGTATTGTAGCTGACTTCCAGACTCTTTGGAGAGATGGAAACGTTATCGGCATTATCTAAACTTGCGGTCACAGAGTTTGTAAATAATGTCAGATTTTCTAAAGATGAGAAAGAACTTGTGATCTGTTCATCGATCAGCATATTACTTCCATAAACAGTCAGGCGGCTTTCTTTTGTAACTTTCTTTCCTTTGCTGTTTTTGACTTTCACAGATTCTGTAGATGTTGCACCAAGGACATAAGTTCCCTGTGTCTGTTTCTTCTCAGTGACAGCATATCCGTTGCTGGATGTTGTCATAAATGCATCGGTAGAAATAGAATCTCTAACTGGAGTACTCTGTGTCATACCTTTGGAATTGATCATCATAACAGAGTTTGATGAAATGCCAGAAGCCATATCACCACTTACAGAAAGATTTGGGATCAAGTAATAATAATTTCCTTGATAAGAACGTTCTGTATCCGCGATATATCCACTTTGAACAGTTAAACCATAATCTTTTAATAGACCATATAAGTTTTTCATACTCTTATTTGTCTGGGCAAGTAAAGTAACAACTTTTCCACCTTTTTTCAAATAAGAAGATAATAGTTTTACTTCATCTTTTGTAAAATCGCTTGTAGCTCCATCAATGATCAGTAGATCACAATCATCAGGGATAGATGTTGCAGTCATTAAAAGCAGATCACTTGTGGAAATTCTTGATTTAGTAAGAAGACTTGTGACCTCGGAAGATAAGGATGATTCTCCATGGCCAGAAGTATAATAAGCTTTATATTCCTTGTTGCTTGTTACATAATTTAAAGCACTTGTAAGCTGTCCATCACCATCAAATGATGAAGCAGAAGAGGAAGTACTGTAGTAAGAAGCTGAGGAAACTAATATATCATTAAACGAAACAGTTGTTGTACGGTTGGTTTTCTTACAAGAGATGACGATATTGTTTTCTTCGGTTCCGTATTTTGTCAATGCAGAAGGATGAAGTACGGGATCGATCCATTTGATATGAATCTTGTCTGATAAAGAAGCATATTTGTTAATGAATGTTTTAATCCTTTTGTCGGTGTTGCTTTTTTCAGCAAGAACATAGAAAGTGACATCATGATCTACGTTATTGATGATCTTTTTACTCTTTGAAGAGATTTCATAAATATTGGTACTACTGATATCAAACTGCCGCTTATTTTCAGGGATTAGATTGACGATCATATTAAAAACGATAACGATCGCGATCACGATGGATGTCATAGCAAGAGTATAAGATCCACGTTTCGAATCATTGCTTTGAAATAATTTTTTGATTTTATCCACGATAACTTCCTCCTAACTCCAACGTCTTTTCTCAAATGTCTGTACTGTTAAGAACACCAGAAGAATGATCAATGACAGATAAGTCAGGATTCCTCCGAGATCAAAAATGTAATTCTGAGAGAAATTATAGAAAATATCAGTTAATACAAGGTGTCCTAATAAAGTAGAAAACAGACTTTCAAGCAATGTTTTCTTCACAAAATAAACAACGATACCAGCGATACATCCAATACCAGTGACAATGCCAGCGATCATCTGATTTTTTGTGATATGGAAGATCAGAAGACCGATCAGAGCAAATATAATGATCCAGATGACCAGATTACTGATCGCACTGGAAGGGAAATACTGCAGCAGATTGTCTAACAGATAAAAGAAAAACAATGCTGCACAAGTAGTGATCGCTGCGATCACAGGACTTTCTGTCAAAGATGATAAAAACATTCCAATCGCAATAAATACACATCCAAGCAGGAAAAAGGCCAGAATGGATGAATAATCAACAAGAAAATGTGCAGTTCCCTGAAGTTTGATGATCAGTGGGAAAATACAGTAAATGATACATGGGATTGCAAATACAGTCACCATTGCAAGATATTTTCCTAATACGATCTCAACAAGTGAAACAGGAGAAGTTAATAATAACTGGTCAGTTTTATTTTTTCGGTCTTCTGCAAAAGATTTCATAGATAAAACAGGCACAGAGATCAATAACATGAAAATAACGCCCGCCAGAGAGTAGGCAAAAAATGGATAACCACTGTAAAGGTTATAAACCATAAAATATACACCGCCAATGATCGTTAAGAATGCAGCAAATACGCATCCGATCATAGAGTTAAAATAGGAACGGACTTCCCTTTTATAGATAGCAAGCATTATTTGTCACCTCCATTATTTCATCTCCGGTTAATTCTAGGAAAATATCTTCAAGAGTAGCCTTATTTACAAACATCTGTGTCACAGGCATTTTTTTCTGTGCAAATTTAAGAGAAAGGTCGGCACAGATTTCCTGTGAATCTTTGTTTGTATTGATCTGGATATGGCAGCTGTCTTCATTTACATCAAGCCAGTTGACCTCATCAATATCAGAAAAATCAGAAAGAACCTGTTTGACGGAAGTTTCATCTGCCAGGATCGTCAGCTCAATTGTTTCTTTTCCTTGTGTTAATTCTTCTAATTCGTCAGGACTTCCTTCAGCGATCAATTTTCCCTTGGAAATGATCAGAATATCGTCACAGATTTCCTGAACTTCAGCAAGAATATGAGAACTCAAGATCACCGTATGGTCCTTAGCAAGTGTACGGATCAGTTCACGGATTTCGATGATCTGTTTTGGATCGAGACCAACGGTCGGTTCATCTAAGATGATGATATCCGGGAAATCAAGAATTGCAGCGGCAAGACCTGTTCTCTGGCGATAACCTTTGGAAAGATTCTTGATCAGTCGGTCTTTCATATCAACAAGTTTGATCAGTTCCATAACTTTCATAACCTGTGCATCGCGGTCAGCTTTCGGAACTTTCTTTAGTTCAGCAGCAAAATGCAGATATTCAGAAACTGTCATATCAAGATATAACGGTGGAATCTCTGGGAGATATCCGATACATTTTTTTGCTTTCTCAGGTTCTTCCAGAATATTGTGACCATTGATGATAACCTCTCCGCTAGTCGCGCCAATATATCCAGTCATAATATTCATGGTTGTAGATTTACCGGCTCCATTTGGACCCAAAAATCCGTAGATCCGCCCTTTTTCAATGGTAAATGACAGATCATCTACAGCGAGATGCGTGCCATATTTTTTGGTCAGATGTTTTACTTCTATCAAAATATTGTCCTCCTTTTTTGCGATAACTCTTATCATTGTATGAAAAAAAACAAATCAAACTGTGATAAAAGTCTGAACAGTGTGTGTTGAAAATGTGGTGATTTTGTGAAGTATATAGTATACAAAATAATATGAAAATGTTTCATAAAAGATGCATAGAATGATAAGGATAGACTTGCATAATGATGTATAGTTTCGTATAATATAAAGGTAAATTTACAAGAAAACTTGACAGAAGACAGTTGAAGAATGTATACTTTGAGAATCAAACTAATTAGAGTGTGAAGGAGAATCATTATGTTAGAGAAGATGAAAGAGATCATTGCAGATCAGTTAGGTGTAAGCGAAGATGAAGTTACTTTAGAAGCATCTTTTAAAGAAGATCTGGATGCTGATTCATTAGATTTATTTGAATTAGTTATGGCATTAGAAGAAGAATATGATGTTGAGATTCCATCTGATGACCTTGCAGAATTAAACACAGTTGGTGATGTTATCAACTACTTAAAAGACAAAGGTGTAGAAGACTAAAGAAATTGTAAGATTGGCTTATAACATTCCTGTTATAAGTCAATTTTTTGAAGAAAATATTTTGAGTATCAAACTAATTATAAATTATTTTATAGATCAACGAGGTAAAGATAATGGGTAAGATCGTATTTATGTTTCCGGGACAGGGAGCGCAATATGTTGGAATGGGAAAGGATTTTTATGATTCTTTTGCATGCAGCAAGGAGATTTTCGACAAGGCGAATGAAGTTCTGGATATTGATGTAAAGAAACTTTGTTTTGAAGAGAATGAAGATATCAATATTACAGAGTATACACAGGCAGCGATGGTAACTGCAAGTGTTGCAATCTTAAAGAAGATCGAAGAAATGGGATTAAAGCCTGATCTGACAGCGGGATTAAGTCTTGGAGAATACTGTGCACTTGTAGCATCTGATGTGATGAGCTTTGAAGATGCAGTGAAAGTCGTAAGGCAGAGAGGAATTCTTATGCAGGATACTGTTCCAGCAGGAGAGGGTGCGATGTCAGCGGTTCTTGGAATGAAGAAAGAAGCGATCGAAGCAGTTTTACCAGACGTTGAAGGAATCGTTACGATCGCAAACTATAACTGTCCTGGACAGATTGTTATTTCAGGAGAATCAAAAGCGGTTGCAGAAGCTGGAGAAGCGTTGAAAGAAGCAGGAGCTAAGAGAGTTCTGCCACTGAAGGTCAGTGGACCATTTCATTCTCCAATGTTAAAACCAGCTGGAGAGAAATTGCTTGATGTATTAGCAGATGTTGAAGTGGATGATCCAACAGTTCCATACGTATCCAATACAACAGCAGAACTTATCACAAGTAAAGATCAAGTTAAGGAATTGCTTGGAAGACAGGTTTATTCTTCTGTATGCTGGGAACAATCTATTGAGAAGATGATCGCTGATGGTGCAGATACATTTGTAGAGATCGGACCAGGAAGAACATTATGTGGATTTATGCGCAAGATCGATCGTAATGTCAAAGCGATCAATATTGCGAAAGTAGAAGATTTAGAGAAATTAAAGGAGATCATGTAATCATGTTAAGTGGAAAAGTTGCAATCGTAACAGGTGCAAGCCGCGGGATCGGAAGAGAAACGGCACTGACTCTTGCAGGATATGGAGCAACTGTGATCGTAAATTACTGTGGTTCCAAAGATAAAGCAGAGGCAGTTGTAGAAGAGATCACAGCAGCTGGGGGAACAGCAAAAGCATATCAGGGAGATGTATCCGATTTTGATGTGGCGAAAGAGATGATCACTTCTGTAAAGAAAGAATTTGGGTCTATTGATATTCTGGTGAATAACGCCGGAATCACAAAAGATAACCTGATCATGAAGATGAGTGAAGAAGAATTTGATAAAGTCATTGAAGTAAACTTAAAAGGTGCATTTAACTGCATGAAACATGTTTCAAGAATCATGTTAAAACAGAGATCTGGACATATCATTAATATGTCTTCTGTATCTGGAGTTATGGGTAATGCAGGACAGGTCAATTACTGTGCATCAAAAGCAGGAATCATTGGTATGACAAAATCTCTGGCAAGAGAATTAGGTTCCAGAGGAATCACGGTCAATGCGATCGCTCCAGGATTTATTGAGACAGAGATGACGGATGTACTGTCAGAAGATGTGAAAGAGAATTTATTAACAAGTATTCCATTAAAGAGAATGGGACAGACAAAAGATATTGCTGAGACAGTAGCATTTTTGGCATCAGATAAGGCAGCGTATATTACAGGCCAGACGATCAGTGTTGATGGCGGAATGGGAATGTAAAGGAGATTTTATATGAAGAGCATGAAACGTGTCGTTGTAACTGGTATGGGTGCGATCACACCGATCGGAAACAGCGTGGAAGAATTTTGGAATGGAATCAAAGAGCAGAAGATCGGATTTGCACCGATTACATATTTTGATGCAACAGAATACAAAGCTCATCTGGCTGCAGAAGTCAAAGATTTCAACGCCAAAGATTATATGTCACCAAAGGCAGCAAGACGTATGGAATTATTTTCACAGTATGCAGTCGCTGCAACAAAAGAAGCAATCGAAGATGCGGGACTTGATCTTGAGAAAGAAGATACAACAAGAATCGGTGTATCTGTTGGATGTGGAGTTGGAAGTCTTCAGATGATTGAAACAACAACAAGAACATTAGATAAAAAGGGTCCGAACAGAGTGAAACCATTAGCAGTTCCAATGATGATCTCTAACATGGCTGCAGGAAATGTTTCTATTGCATTTGGTCTTCGCGGAAAGAGTATCAACGTTGTTACAGCATGTGCGACAGGAACACAGTCTATTGGTGAAGCATACAGATCCATTCAGGTTGGAGAAGCTGATGTAATGGTAGCTGGTGGAACAGAAGCTGCAGTATCAGAAGTTGCAGTTGGTGGATTTGCAGCCTTAACAGCCTTAAGCGGATCTGATGATCCGAAGAGAGCATCAATTCCATTTGACAAAGAGAGAGATGGATTTGTCATCGGAGAAGGATCTGGAATCGTTGTTTTAGAAAGCCTTGAACATGCACAGGCAAGAGGAGCAAATATCTTAGCAGAAGTTGTCGGATATGGTGCAACAAGTGATGCGTTCCATATCACATCTCCATGTGAAGATGGAGAAGGTGCAGCAAGAGCCATGGTATTTGCAATGGACGAAGCAGAAATCACACCAGATAAAGTTGATTATATCAATGCACATGGAACAAGTACTCATGCAAATGACTTATTTGAGACAAAAGCGATCAAGAAAGCATTAGGAGAACATGCATATGATGTGAAGATCAGTTCCACAAAATCAATGATCGGTCATGGACTTGGAGCCGCTGGTGCGATCGAATTTATCACATGTGTTAAATCAATCGAAGAAGATTATATTCACCCAACCGTAGGATTAAAGGTTCCGGATGAAGAATGTGATCTTGATTATACATTAGAACCAGTAACAGATCGCAAGGTAAATTACGTTATGAGCAATTCTCTTGGATTTGGAGGACATAACGCAACACTTCTTGTGAAGAAATTTGAGGATTAATTTAGAAGGAGACTGACATGGAAGTTAAAGAAATGAAAGAATTGATCGCTGCAGTATCTTCTGCAAATGTCGATGAATTTGAATATAATAACGAAGAATTTTCAATCAGAATCGCTAAGAAAAAAGCTAAGATCGCAACAGTTGATGCATCTGTTGCCGGAGTACCAGTACAGAGTGCTGCGATCATGCCGGAACAGAGTGAAGAACAGCCAGAAGAGCTTCTCTATGGAGATGAGATCAAAGCTCCACTTGTTGGTACATTTTATGTAGCACCAGCTGAAGGAGCTGAACCATTTGTATCTGTCGGTGACAAAGTCAAAAAGGGACAGGTCATCGGAATCGTGGAAGCGATGAAATTGATGAATGAAGTAGAAAGCGAATACGATGGAACAGTTGCAGCTATATTAGTTGAGAATGGTGAGATGGTTGAATATGGACAGCCATTAATGGTCATCCAGTAAGAAAGGCAGAATATTTATTATGGTAATGGATATTAAAGATATTATGAATACGATCCCTCACAGAAGTCCATTTTTATTAGTGGACCGTATCGAGGAGATGGAAGAAGGAAAACGTATCGTTGGTAAAAAATGTGTGACATATAATGAACCATTTTTTGCAGGACATTTTCCACAGGAACCAGTGATGCCTGGGGTACTGATCATTGAAGCATTGGCACAGACTGGAGCTGTATGTGCACTTTCTGCAGATGAGTACAAAGGAAAGATCGCATTCTTAGGTGGAGTCAACAAAGCAAAATTCAGAGGAAAGGTTGTTCCTGGAGATGTGTTGACATTAGAAGTTGAGATGATCAAAGTTAAAGGACCAGTCGGCGTTGCACAGGGAACAGCAACTGTAGATGGTAAGAAAGTGGCATCTGCAGAGATTACATTTATGATTGGATAAGAGAGGGTTTCTTAAATGTTTAAGAAGATTTTAATTGCAAACAGAGGAGAGATCGCAGTGCGTATCATCCGTGCGTGCCGTGAGATGGATATCATGTCCGTAGCGATCTGTTCTGAAGCAGATAAAGATGCACTCCATGCCCAGCTGGCAGACCAGACGATCTGTATCGGACCAGCACCTGCCAAAGACAGTTATCTTGACATGGAACGCGTACTTGGAGCTGCAATGGCAGTCGGAGCGGATGCAATTCACCCAGGATTCGGATTTTTGTCAGAGAATAGCAAATTTGTAAGAATGTGTGAGAAATGCAATATCACATTTATCGGACCATCCGCAGAGATCATTGACCGCATGGGTAACAAATCTGCAGCAAGAAAGACAATGATGGATGCTGGAGTTCCAGTAGTTCCTGGTACAAAAGATGCTGTTTATGAGGCAGAGGCAGGGCAGAAGATCGCAGATGACATGGGATATCCAGTTATGATCAAAGCCTCCGCAGGAGGTGGTGGAAAGGGAATGCGTGTCTGTTATGACTCTGAAGACTTCGTACATACTTTTGAGACAGCGAAGTTAGAGGCAGAGAATGCATTTGGTGACGGAACGATGTATATTGAAAAATATATCGAAGATCCACGCCATATCGAATTCCAGATTCTTGCTGATAAATACGGAAATACGATTCATCTTGGAGAAAGAGATTGTTCTATTCAGAGAAGACATCAGAAACTGATCGAAGAATCACCATCCCCTGCGATCAGTGACGAACAGCGTAAGAAGATGGGTGAGATCGCAGTCAAAGCAGCGAAAGCAGCAGAATATTACAGCGCAGGAACGATAGAATTCTTACGTGACAAACATGGAGATTTCTATTTTATTGAGATGAACACAAGAATTCAGGTAGAGCATCCAGTAACTGAATGGGTTACAGGAATCGATCTGATCCGTGAACAGATCCGTATCGCCGCAGGAGAACATCTGACTTATACACAGGAAGATGTCCATGTCCATGGACATGCGATCGAAGTGAGAATTAATGCGGAAGACACAGAACATGACTTCCGACCAAGCCCAGGAACTGTAACAAATGTACATTTTCCAGGAGGAAAAGGAGTGAGAATTGATTCTGCATTATTCGCAGGATATCAGATTCCACCATACTATGATTCTATGATCGCAAAACTGATCGTATATGATAAGAACCGTGAACTGGCACTGAGAAAACTTCGTAATTCATTAGGAGAACTTGTGTTAGAAGGCGTGAAGACAAACATTGACTATCAGTATGAGATCATCAATGATGAAGATTTTATCGAAGGTAATGTTGATACAGGATTTATTGAACGTTTTCAGAAGAAACATCAGTCTGAAAATGAAGCTGAATAAAGAAAGTTAAGGTGAGTATCATGTCATTAAAAGATATGTTTAAGAAAAGGACATTATCACCTCAGGAGATCAAACAGGCAGAGCGTGTACGAAAAGCAAAGGACACGCTCCTTGAATTTCAGGCACCAGAAGGATTATTCCAGAAGTGTAACTGTTGCGGAAAGCCTGTATACAATGAGGATCTGATCGAAAATGATTATGTATGTCCAGTCTGTGGCAATTATTTTAGAATTCGTCCGAAGACAAGAATCGCTATGGTTTTAGATAAAGATACTTTTGAAGAATGGGATGCGAAGATGGATACAAGCGACCCACTGAACTTCCCAGGATATAAGAACAAACTGGAACGCCAGCGTTCTGTGACAAACCTTGATGAGGCAGTCGTCACAGGTAAAGGAAAGATTCTTGGAAAAGATGTTGTGATCGCAGTTATGGGAGCAGATTTCATGATGGGAAGCATGGGAGAAGTTGTTGGTGAGAAGATTACACGAGCAGTTGAACGTGCAACACAGATGAGATTACCGATCATCATTTTTACATGCTCTGGTGGAGCCAGAATGCAGGAAGGAATCGTATCTCTGATGCAGATGGCAAAAACATCCGCAGCATTGAAACGCCATGATGAAGCAGGACTATTATACATCACAGTATTAACAGATCCTACAACCGGAGGTGTTACAGCAAGTTTTGCAATGCTTGGAGATGTGATCTTAGCAGAACCAGGAGCATTGATCGGATTTGCGGGACCGAGAGTTATTGAACAGACGATCGGGCAGAAGTTACCAGAAGGATTCCAGAGAGCAGAATTTTTGTTAGAACATGGATTTGTAGATAAGATCGTAGAGCGCAAGAAATTAAGAAAAGTGCTGGTAACGATCATAAGGAGTTGTGAATATGAGCAATAATTTTACACCATGGGAGAGAGTGCAGATCTCAAGATCCGCAGAACGCCCAACAAGTCTTGATTATATTTCTACGATTTTTGAACGATATATGTCCTTACATGGAGATCGTTATTTTGGAGATGACAAAGCGATCGTTGGTGGATTAGCATCTATTGGAGGAAGACCAGTCACAGTCATCGGACAGCAAAAAGGACGCTCAACCAAAGAAAATATCAAACGAAACTTCGGAATGCCATCACCAGAAGGATACAGAAAATCCCTAAGATTGATGAAACAGGCAGAGAAATTTCACCGTCCAATCATTCTCTTTGTAGATACACCGGGAGCATTCTGTGGATTAGAAGCAGAAGAAGGCGGAGTCGGAGAAGCAATCGCAAGAAACTTATTCGAGATGTCAAACATCAAAGTACCAATTCTCTCTATCATGATCGGAGAAGGAGGAAGTGGTGGAGCCTTGGCTATGGCTGTTGGAAATGAAGTATGGAGCATGGAAAATTCTACATATTCCGTACTATCTCCAGAAGGATTTGCAGCAATTCTTTGGAAAGATGGAAACAGGGCTTCTGAAGCTGCCAAAGTTATGAAGATCACAGCGAATGATCTAAAAGAATTAGGTGTGATCGAGCAGGTAATCGAAGAGCCAGAGCCTGCAAGCATTGACAATATTTTGGATATTTCTGAGCAAATGAAAGAAATGATCCTTGGATTTATTGAGAAATATGATAAGATGACACCAGAAGAACTGGTGGAACAGAGATATCAGAGATTTCGAAAATTTTGATTTGCAGGTAGGCTTACGTGTATGTGACAGAAATAAAAGAAAAACAAATATTTAAAAGAATCAGGTGGCAACTCCGCATTTTTGAGAGCGTTTTTTACAAATCGCTGATCCGTGCCTGTTCCTTTGGAAACTCCCTTGCTGCGAGCCAAAATGCCCGCAGCAACGGTCAGACATCCAACCATAGGCACTGCGAATTTGTAAAAAACGCACTCAAAAAGTGCTCATGTTTGCCACCTTGATTCTTTTAAATATTTGTTTTTCTTTTATTTCTGTCACATACACCTGAAGTCTATTCAAACCACCACACAGTGTGTATGTTATACGGTATTGGCTAATAGTTTTGTATTTGTTAACAGAAGGTAAAAAGACTTTTACAGCACCGATTTAGCGAGATGTTTGGGATATACTCAAAATCTACAGTTGACCAACAAACAAATTTAGCTATTTTTCTCTACTTATATTCCTAAGTATATTCTCAACAGTCCAAGTATCAGCAAGTGTACAGGATAAAATAAATAATTGATCAGCTTATTTTGTTTTCCACGTTCTCCGTTATACGTAAGTACCAATCCAAATCCAAGAAGTGCCCATGGTTCTTTATACATGGATAAGAAATTAAATGGAATTGCAACGAGTTCTTTTCCATGAAAAATATAATAAAAATATCCAATTAAAATGGCATGATAATCATAGTCAAGGCTGAGAATTGCAGCGATCAGGCACATGAGTGCTAGGATCACAAATGACAAGAGAAACCATAATATCTTAGGAAACTTCTCCATTTTCTTTTTTAACACGTCGATCATCCAAATTGTAACAAGCATAAGTGCTAACGTAAACATAATGTTATTCCAGTTTGGTTCAAAAAATTGCTTTGTTGTAAACAGATCAAAAGGAACTTCTGAAATTACCCCGAATACTAATAAAGTTGCAAGGTATTTAGCCCTGCTTCTTGTTTTAAAAAAACCTTCTACAAGTAAAAATGCAAAGATTGGAAATGCAATTCTTCCGATAATGTCAAATATGTCACTAACTGTATTCAATCGGCCACCATTTAAATTTGGATAGATCAATGCCTTGTTTGTGTGATCAATCAGCATTGACAAAAATGCAATGTATTTTAATTGTGCTCCTGATAATACTTTAATTTTAGTTTTTATGGCTCCTACCTCCGCTTCTGTATATTGACAATGATGATTATTATCAAATGTATGATAATATATGAAATTAAAAAAGTCAATAACGGTTTATATTATACATATTGGAATTGCAAAACGAGTTCTTTCTATTATAATAAGCACATATTAAGGTCTCGTAGAAATTAAGATAAAAGAATTTTCAAATATCTCGAAAAATCGGTGTTGTTAAATCCCTTTCATCTTCTGTTAGCAAATACAAAAATCATCAGCTAATACCGTTCTCTATACACACTGTGCAGAAAGTGGACATATTAAAAAATTCATTTGTATGCTAAAATAAAAATGGGGAGAACGTTTTTAGACAGGAGGTAGGCAAATGAATAAAAGGATGAAAAAATGGATTTTCTGTATGATGTTAGCCATCGCTGTTATTTGGGGAGAAAAAAATATTTTATGTCCTCAGAGTAATGTAGCAGCGGCGGAAAACGAAGATGACAAAATACAGGGAACTTACGGAGACAATCTGAAGTGGAGTTTTAAAGATGGAGTGTTCATTGTTTCAGGAACCGGAGAAATACCGGCTTATTTTTCGAGAAAGTTACAAAAGCAGGGCAATGAGTTCTATGCTGACCGAGTAAAAGAAATCGTGGTTGAAGAAGGAATTGATCAGATTGCAAAATCAGCATTTGAAGGTTGTTCATGGACAAAAAAAGTAACACTTCCTGAAGGTATTAAGGTAATTGGAGACGAGGCGTTTAGTACAGTTTACAGGCTGACAGAGATAAACCTTCCAGATGGATTAGAAACGATCGGAGACAAAGCATTTTATTATAATTCTTTAAAAAAAGTACAGATTCCAGAAAGCGTTTCAAGTATTGGGAAGGAAGCATTTTCTGAGAATGCAGCTCTTGAAGAGATCAATATTCCAAGAAAAATTACAAAATTAAATGATAAAACATTCTTTCGATGCAGATCATTAACGAAAATAGATTTTCCTAGTAATTTAGAAAGCATTGGAAATAGAGCATTTAGTGGATGTGTAAATTTACAAGAGATAAAAATTCCTGGAAAAGTTTCTGTGATTGGAGTTGGAGCATTTTCATATTGCCAAAAGATCAAGGATATCAGGTGGCCTGATAAGATCAAAACGATCAATGATCGTATGTTTGAAGGATGTGAACACTTAGAAAAAATACATATGCCAGAGGATCTTGAGACAATTGGAGATGCTGTATTTGAAGACTGCGTAAATATCGAAGAGATGAAAGTTCCACAGACAGTAAAGTCGATTGGAGAATATGCATTTGCAGGATGTACAAAACTGCAGAATATAGAATTGCCAGATCGCTTGAAAGTGTTAGAAAGCCATATATTTAATGGATGCACTTCTTTAGAAGAATTTCAATTTAGCAAAGCAATACAGAATATCAAAGAAGATGCGTTTAAAGATTGCACAAAGTTAAAATATTTAGTAATTCCAGATAGTGTAACCCAGATTGGAGAAGAAGCTTTTCAGGGGTGTAAAGGACTGGAATATATTAAATTATCAAGAAATATTGAAGTGTTGAGAGATCAAACATTCATGAATTGTGAATCTTTGACAAGTATTGAAATACCATCTGGCGTATTGACATTAGAATACAAAGTTATCAGCGGATGTGAAAAATTAAAAATGATCATTCTTCCAGAGAGTGTTGTGAGTATACAACAATATTCTATCGGATGGGATCTAAAAGAAGTACCAATCATCGGGACATCTGGATCAGCAGCGGAAAGATATGCACAGGATTATCGAAGAGTATTTAAGAGGTATATTGATTGGAACTGTGATCATGATTATTACCAAAATATTTTAATAAATGGGACAACAAAAAAGGATGGGGCAGAAGCGAAACATTGTGAAAAATGTGGATATACTATTTTACAGAATTTGAGCCGTCCTGTATCTGTAAAACCAAAAGCAGCGGCATTATCTTATAATGGGAGAAAAAATTTTCCTCAAGTTGAGATCAGACTTGCGAATGGAAAAATATTAGATGACAAATATTATAGTTGCTTACATGAAGAAAATAATATTGATCCTGGAACTTATCACATGAAGATTCAATTAAAAAATGGATATGAAGGAATATTAGAATGTACCTATCAGATTGTAAAATCAGATTGTGAGATACGATATCATGGGAAAGATGAAATCGTAGGATCTTATGACGAGGCAATCCCATTAAAAATAACAGCAAACAGACGTAATGCAAAAATGATCTATAAAGTATCAGATCCTAAGAGTTTAACTGTTGATGAAAAAGGTATCATTCGTGCAAAGAATGTTGGAAGGTATACGGTGACAGTATATATTCCAGAAGATGGGAACTATAAGAGATCAAATGAAATAAAGGTCAAAGTACGTATCATACCAGCGAAGATTAAACTTCAATCAGCAAAGGCAAAATTAAGAAGAAAGATCAGTATCAAATGGATTAGAGATACAAAGGTACAAGGTTATCATATTAGCTATTCTACGAATAAGAATATGCTGAATTCAAAAACGATAACGATCAAAAAGAATAAAACAACCAGTGCTGTTTTAAAGAATCTAAAGAGCAAGAAGAAATACTATATTGAAATTTACGGTTACAAGAAAGAAAAGGTTGGAAAACGTTACACAGATGTCATAGGTCCAGTGACAAAGAAAACGATAAAAACAAAATAAAAATATGCTTTATAATAGGAAGGAAAGAGTATTTGCAGGAGGTAGGAACATGAGGAAGATTAAAAGGATCATTATTTGTGTGATAATGGCTTTTGTAATGATATGCGTTGGAAACAATGCGTTTTCTAAGGCAAGGGATATTAAGGCAGAAGAAACTCAAAATAATGAATTGAAAGGAACTTATGGTGATAATTTAACATGGAATTTTAAAGATGGAGTTTTAAAAATTTCAGGGACAGGAGAAATTCCAGAACTATTTTTAGAAAAAATAAATGATCAATATGATGAAATTTCTAAGTATACTGTAAAAGAAATTGTGATTGAAAAAGGTGTTACTGGGATAGGGAATTCTGCGTTTGAAGGCTGCTATTGGGCGGAAAAAGTAACATTTCCAGATGGACTGCAGACAATAGGAAATGAAGCATTTGATAGGAATGGATTAAAAGAACTGGAAATACCAGAAAGTGTTTCATACATTGGAAAATCTGCATTTTCTTGGTGTAGAAAACTTGAAGAAGTCAAACTTCCAGAAAACCCTACAAAATTAAGCGATAAAATATTTTATGAATGCAATGCTTTGGAGAAGGTAGTGCTCCCAAATAACTTGGAGAGCATTGGAGATGAAGTGTTTTATGAATGTGGATTGAACAAACTGGAAATACCAGAAAGCGTTTCAAGTATTGGAAGTGATGCATTTTCTCAATGTAGAAATCTTGAAGAAGTCAATATCCCAAAAGGTATTACGAAAGTAAACAAAGGAACATTCTTTGGGTGCAGTTCTTTAAAGAAAATAGATCTTCCAGAGAATCTCGAAAGTATCGGAGAAAATGCATTTAGAGGATGTATGAAATTCCAAGAAATAAAAATTCCAGAGACAGTTTCGAGTATCGGGAATTGGGCATTTTCATCCTGCGTAGCAATAAAAGAGATTAACTGGCCGGATAAGGTAAAAAATATCAATGATTACATGTTTGATGGTTGCAAGCAATTGAGAAAAGTCAATTTTCCAAAAGATCTCAAAAGCATTGGAGATTCTGCATTTGGAGAGTGTGTAAGTATGGAGGAAATGAAAGTTCCGCAGACGGTAAAGACGATTGGGAGCTGTGCATTTGCAGGCTGTACAAATCTGCAGAATATAGAATTACCAGATCGTTTGAAAGTGTTAAAAAGCAGTATGTTTAATGGATGTACTTCCTTAAAAGAATTCCAATTTGGAACAGCAATACAGAAGATCGAGAGAGCTGCATTCAAAAACTGTACAGGGTTAAAATATCTGGTGGTTCCAGATAGTGTGACACGGATCGGTGATGAAGCTTTTAAGGGATGTACAGGGTTAGAATATATAAAGCTGTCAAAGAATGTTGAGGTTTTGGAAGATTGGCTGTTTCAGGATTGTGAATCACTTACAAGTATTGAGATACCATCCAGTGTACAAAGGTTAAGATATTGGATTGTTGATGGCTGCACAAATCTTAAATTGATCATCATACCAGAAAGTATTGTTGATATGGAGGCTATTGGATGCAATGTAGAAGAGGCACTGATCGTTGGAGAAGCAGGATCTACGGCAGAGAAATACGCACAAAAATATCAGAGAGCATTTAAGAGTTACGATGACTGGAATTGCAAACATAGTTATGAACATAGTATTCTAAAAACAGCAACGATCAACAATGATGGAGCAGAAGGATGGGATTGTAAAAAATGTGGATATAAGATTTTGCAAGAATTAAGCCATCCGGTTTCTGTACAGTTAACGAATGAGTCACTTCCATACAATGGAAATCAAAATTTTCCAGATATTCAGATCAAACTTGCAAATGGAAAACTGTTAGATGATAAGTATTATACTTGCGTATATGAAGGTGACCATATTTATCCAGGAACATATAAAGTCCAGATCGTATTAAAGAATGGGTATGAAGGAACCTTAGAAAGTTCTTATAAGATTGTAAAAGCAGAGCGCATATTAACATATGATGGAAAAAAAGAAGTGGAAGGGTCATATGACAAGCCATTTCAGATAAAGGCCAAGGCCGATGGAACCAATCCAAAGATCAGTTATAAAGTGTCAGATTCAAAGATTCTTGCAATTGATTCAAAAGGTTTGATCAAAGCAAAAAGCGTTGGAAGCTGTACGGTGACAGTGTGTGTACCAGAGGATGATAATTATAAGAAGTCGAATGAGATTAAGATCAAGATAAGGATCATACCTGCAAAAGTCAAAGTAAAATCTGCAACGCCGAAATCTGGAAGAAGGATCAGCCTTAAATGGACAAGAGATTCAAAAGTAGATGGTTATTATATCCGATATTCTACAAATAAGAAGATGCGAAATTCAAAAACAATAATGATCAAAAAAAATAAAACGACTAGTGCTGGTTTGAAGAATTTAAAGAGAAAGAAAAAATACTATATTGAGATCTGCGGTTACAAGAAAGTAAAAGTTGGAAAACAATACAAGAATGAGTTGGGAACTGTAACAAAGAAGACGATCAAAACAAAATAAAAATTGCAAAACGAGTTCTTTCTATATATAATAAGGAAAGAACTCGTTTTCATTTATGCAAAAAAACATAAAAAACAAGATTATCTTGTGTCCAAAACGGTAATACTCATACAGAAAACACTACATTTTGTATTTTATCAAAAACATGCAAAAAAAATCGAAAAACCCCTTGCATTAATTTGAAACATCATATATAATAACAAATGTTGTGACCTTGATAGCGTTGAAGCGTGAGGTTGCTGTAGAGGCAAAAGCCTTTGCAGGTTTTCCGTGGAGCGAATGTCAAGTTGTTAAAACTGGCGACAAGTCACTGTACGAATATACAATCTATTGAACACCGGTGTAGTCCGGAATAGAGACGCAGTGTGTAGATTTCACGATACACACGGAGGAGTGTACAGTCACCACTTGTCGTGCTACAAAAACATTTATAGTACGAAAAGGAGGCGGCTTTTTTTATGGCAGCAAGTCAGGTAATGAGAATTACATTAAAAGCATACGATCATCAGTTAATCGATGCAAGCGCAAAAAGCATTATTGAAACAGTTAAGAAGACAGGATCTAAGGTGAGTGGACCAGTTCCAATGCCAACTAAGAAAGAGATCATCACAATTCTTAGAGCGACTCACAAATATAAAGATTCCAGAGAGCAGTTCGAACAGAGAACTCACAAAAGACTGATTGATATCATCACACCATCACAGAAAACAGTTGATGCATTATCTAAATTAGAAGTACCAGCTGGTGTGTACATCGATATCAAGATGAAAAACAAATAGGTAATCCCTACAGGGTTATGAGTAAATGAGGTATCCCCTTAAGCTTGTAGCGTCTAGGATGATTACAACGTTAAGCGTTATAATCCGCTGTAGATTAAATAGGAGGAACAATCAAAATGAAAAAAGCGATTTTAACAACAAAAGTTGGAATGACTCAGATTTTCAACGAAGATGGAGTTTTAACTCCAGTTACTGTATTACAGGCAGGACCTTGTGTTGTTACTCAGGTAAAGACAGAAGAGAATGACGGATACAGCGCAGTTCAGGTTGGTTTTGTTGACAAGAAAGAAAAAGGAATCAACAAACCACAGAAAGGACACTTCGATAAAGCAGGAGTTGCACCAAAAAGATTCGTAAGAGAATTCAGATTTGAGAATGCTGAAGAATATACAGTAGGTCAGGAAATCAAAGCTGACATCTTCGCAGCAGGAGACAAAATCGATGCAACTGCTACATCAAAAGGTAAAGGATATGCTGGTGGTATCAAACGTCACGGTTTGAAATCAGGTCCATCTGCCCATGGTTCTAAATATCATCGTCATGCAGGTTCTAATGGTATGGCTTCTGATCCTAGCAAAGTATTCAAAGGAAAGAAAATGCCAGGACAAATGGGAGCAGAAAGAGTTACTATTCAGAATCTTGAAATCGTAAAAGTTGACGCTGATCAGAACATTATTTTAGTTAAAGGTGCTGTACCAGGACCTAAAAAATCTTTAGTAATGTTAAAAGAATCAGTAAAGGCGTAGGTCTTTAGAAGAAAGGAGGACTATATAAGATGGCAACAGTATCTGTATTAAATATGGAAGGCAAAGAAGTTGAAAAATTAGAATTAAATGACAACATCTTTGGCGTTGAAATAAATGAACATTTAGTACATCTGGCAGTAGTAAGCCAGTTAGCAAATAACCGTCAGGGAACACAGAAAGCTAAAACACGTTCTGAAGTTCGCGGTGGTGGAAGAAAACCTTGGAGACAGAAAGGAACAGGTCATGCAAGACAGGGATCTATCCGAGCTCCACAGTGGAAAGGCGGAGGAGTTGTATTTGCTCCAACACCAAGAGAGTACACAAAGAAATTAAACAAAAAAGAAAGACGTATTGCTTTAAAATCTGCATTAACATCTAGAGTACAGGCAGACAAATTCGTAGTGATCGACGAATTCAAATTCGACGAGATCAAAACTAAGAACGTAAAAGCAATGCTTGACAGCGTTGGTGCTAAGAAAGCATTAGTGGTTATGGGATCTAAAAACGATAACTTAGTATTATCTGCAAGAAACCTTCCAGGAGTTAAAACTGCTTTAACAAGCACAATCAATGTATATGACATTTTAAAATATGACACTGTAGTTGTTTCTAAGGAAGCAGTTGCAAATATCGAGGAGGTATATGCATAATGGCAGATATTAAATATTATGACGTTATCTTAAAGCCAGTTGTAACAGAAAAAAGTATGAACGCAATGGCTGAAAAGAAATATACTTTTTTAGTTCATCCATCTGCTACTAAGAATCAGATCAAAGAAGCAGTGGAAAAAATGTTCGAAGGAACAAAAGTAGCAAAAGTCAACACAATGAACAATGATGGAAAAACAAAGAGACGTGGAATGACTTTTGGAAAAACTGCAAAGACAAAGAAAGCTATCGTACAGCTTACTGAAGAAAGTGCAGATATCGAAATCTTCGAAGGACTATAGGCATTGACCACTTAGTTCAACTAAGATAAAGACTTGAAACTATACGCAACAAAAGCGTGATATTAAATCAGATTTGAAAGGAGACTGACATGGGAATTAAATCATATAACCCATATACACCTTCTAGAAGACATATGACTGGACTTGATTTTGATGTTATCACAAAATCTACACCAGAAAAATCTCTGGTAGTTTCTTTAAAGAAGAATGCTGGTCGTAACAATCAGGGTAAAATTACTGTAAGACACCGCGGAGGTGGATCTAGAAGAAAATACAGACTTATTGACTTTAAGAGAAATGATAAAGATGGTATTCCAGCAACAGTTGCTGCAATCGAATACGATCCAAACAGAACAGCTAACATCGCTCTGTTAGTTTATGCAGACGGTGAAAAAAGATATATTATCGCTCCAAACAAATTAGCAGTTGGAACAACTGTTATGAATGGACCAGAAGCTGAAATTAAAGTAGGAAACTGCCTTCCATTGGCAAACATTCCGGTAGGTACAGAAATCCATAACATCGAGATGCATCCTGGAAAAGGTGGACAGTTAGTTCGTTCCGCAGGAAACTCAGCACAGTTAATGGCAAAAGAAGGAAAATATGCAACACTTCGTTTACCATCTGGTGAGATGAGAATGGTGCCTGTAGTATGCCGCGCTACTATTGGTCAGGTTGGAAACATCGAACATGATCTTGTGAACATTGGTAAAGCTGGACGTAAACGTAACATGGGAATCCGTCCTACAGTCCGTGGTTCTGTTATGAACCCTAATGACCATCCACACGGTGGTGGTGAAGGTAAGACTGGAATCGGTAGACCAGGACCATGCACACCATGGGGTAAACCAGCACTTGGATTGAAGACACGTAAGAAAAACAAACAATCTAACAAGATGATCGTAAGAAGAAGAGATGGTAAAACTGTTAAATAGTACAAGGAGGTAACTTATGGCTCGTTCACTTAAAAAAGGACCATTTGCAGATAAGAGTTTACTGAACAAAGTAGACGCTATGAACGAAGCAGGAGACAAGAGTGTTATCAAAACATGGTCTCGTCGTTCTACAATCTTCCCATCATTCGTAGGACACACAATCGCTGTTCATGATGGAAGAAAACATGTACCGGTATACGTTACAGAAGATATGGTTGGACACAAACTTGGAGAGTTTGTAGCAACAAGAACTTTCCGTGGACATAAGAAAACGGAAAAGAAAACCGGAATGAAATAATTAATTTTGGAAGGAGGTTCCATATAAATGGCAAAGAAATATAGCAGATCTCAGTACAAAAAAGAGAGAAATGCAAATAAAGATACTAGACCAAAAGCTACATTAAGAAACGCTAGAGTTTCTACAACAAAAGCAGCTTTTGTATTAGATGCGATCAGAGGAAAAGACGTAGAAACAGCACTTGGAATTTTACTTTACAATCCAAGATATGCTTCAACATTAATTGAAAAATTATTAAAATCTGCAATCGCTAATGCAGAAAACAATAACGGAATGGACCCAGAAAACCTTTACATTGCAGAATGTTATGCAAATAAAGGACCTACAATGAAGAGAATTAAACCTAGAGCACAGGGTAGAGCTTACAGAATCGAACATAGAATGAGCCACATCACATTAGTGCTTGATGAAAGATAGATAGAAGGAGGCAAACATGGGACAGAAAGTTAATCCTCATGGTCTGAGAGTCGGAATTATTAAAGATTGGGATTCTAGATGGTATGCAGAAGATGCTTTTGCAGATAACCTTGTAGAAGACGATAAAATCAGAAAATATGTAAAGAAAAGATTATACAATGCTGGAATTTCTAAGATCGAGATCGAAAGAGCTTCCGACAGAGTAAAATTAATCGTATATACAGCAAAACCTGGAGTAGTAATCGGTAAAGGTGGATCTTCCATCGAAGAACTGAAAAAAGATCTTCAGAAAATGACAGACAAGAAATTACTGATCGATGTTAAAGAAGTAAAAAGACCAGACAAAGATGCTCAGTTAGTTGCAGAGAATATTGCACAGCAGCTTGAAAATCGTATTTCTTTCAGACGTGCAATGAAATCTTGCATGCAGCGTACAATGAGATCTGGAGCTCTTGGAATCAAAACATCCGTTTCTGGACGTTTAGGTGGAGCAGATATGGCACGTACAGAATTCTACAGCGAGGGAACAATTCCTCTACAGACACTTCGTGCTAACATTGATTACGGATTTGCAGAAGCAGATACAACATATGGTAAAGTCGGAGTAAAAACATGGATTTACCATGGTGAAGTACTTCCATCAAAAAAGGAAGGGGGAAATAAATAATGTTAATGCCAAAAAGAGTAAAACGTCGTAAACAGTTCCGTGGAAGCATGCGCGGAAAAGCATTACGCGGTAATAAGATCACTTACGGTGAGTACGGTATTGTAGCTACAGAGCCAGCATGGATCACAGCAAACCAGATCGAAGCAGCCCGTGTTGCTATGACTCGTTACATCAAACGTGGTGGTAAAGTTTGGATCAAAATTTTCCCTGACAAACCAGTAACAGCTCAGCCAGCTGAAACTCGAATGGGTAAAGGTAAAGGTAACTTAGAATATTGGGTAGCAGTTGTAAAACCAGGACGTGTAATGTTCGAAATTTCTGGTGTAAGTGAAGAAATTGCAAAAGAAGCATTACGTCTTGCAGTACACAAATTACCAATCAAGTGTAAGATTGTTTCTCGTGAAGCTTTAGAAGGCGGTGACAACAGTGAAAACTAAAGATTTTGTAAAAGAATTAAATAATAAGTCAGTAGACGAATTAAATAATGAGCTAGTAGCTGCGAAAAAGGAATTATTCAACTTAAGATTCCAGAATGCAACAAACCAACTTGAGAATACAAGCAGAATTAAAGAAGTTAGAAGAAATATTGCACGTATTCAGGGTGCAATTACAGCAAAAGCAAACGCTTAGTAATCATTTCGAAAGGAGGAATTTGTTGTGGAAAGAAATTTAAGAAAAACCCGTGTAGGGAAAGTCGTTAGTGATAAAATGGATAAAACAATCGTAGTTGCAATCGAAGACAACGTAAAACATCCTTTATATAAAAAGATCGTTAAAAGAACTTACAAATTAAAAGCTCATGACGAAAATAACGAATGTAACATTGGAGATAGAGTAAAGGTTATGGAGACAAGACCTCTTTCAAAAGATAAGAGATGGAGACTTGTTGAAATTATCGAAAAAGCAAAATAATTTTGCTTGGTTGGAAAGGAGAATAAAGGCATGATTCAGCAGGAGTCAAGACTTAGAGTAGCCGACAACACAGGAGCAAAAGAAATCCTTTGCATTCGTGTGTTAGGAGGATCTACAAGAAGATATGCTAACATCGGTGATGTTATTGTTGCTACAGTCAAAGATGCAACACCAGGCGGCGTTGTAAAAAAAGGTGACGTAGTCAGAGCAGTTGTTGTTCGTACAAAGAAAGGTGCCCGTCGTAAAGATGGTTCTTATATCAAATTTGACGAAAATGCTGCTGTAATTATTAAAGATGATATGAACCCAAGAGGAACTCGTATCTTCGGACCAGTGGCAAGAGAGCTTAGAGACAAGAAATTCATGAAGATTGTTTCATTAGCACCAGAAGTATTATAAGGAGGAAACACTGTGTCAGCAATTAAAATTAAAAAAGGCGATCTAGTTAAAGTTATCGCTGGTAAAGATAAAGACAAAGAAGGAAAAGTAATTGCTGTTGATCATAAAAAAGGTACTGTAACAGTTGAAGGTGCCAACATGATCACAAAGCATACTAAACCTAGTCCTGCAAACCAGCAGGGTGGTATCGTAAGCCAGGAAGGCCCAATGGATGTTTCCAATGTAATGTTAGTGCACAATGGAAAAACAACAAAAATTGGATATAAAGTAGTTGACGGTAAAAAAGTTCGTGTTGCACGTGCAACAGGCGAAGTCATTGACTAATTAAGAGAGGAGGTTTACGCAAGTGAGTAGATTACATGAACAGTATAGCAATCAGATCAAAGATGCTATGATGAAGAAATTCGAATACAGCAATATTATGCAGGTACCAAAACTCGAGAAGATCGTAATCAACATGGGTGTTGGTGAAGCAAAAGAAAATAAAAAAGTTTTAGAATCTGCAGTAGCTGATCTTGAAAAGATCGCTGGACAGAAAGCAGTCGTAACAAGAGCAAAGAAATCTGTTGCGAACTTCAAATTAAGAGAAGGTATGCCTATCGGATGCAAAGTTACATTACGTGGTGAAAGAATGTATGAATTCGCTGATCGTTTAATTAACTTAGCATTACCTCGAGTACGTGACTTCAGAGGAGTTAACCAGAACTCTTTCGATGGAAGAGGTAACTATGCATTAGGTATTAAAGAACAGTTAATTTTCCCAGAAATCGAATACGATAAAGTAGACAAAGTAAGAGGTATGGACATCATCTTCGTTACAACAGCGAACACTGATGAAGAAGCTCGTGAATTATTAACTTTATTTGGTATGCCGTTTAAGAAATAGTTAGGAGGGTTCCCATGGCTAAGAAGTCAATGGTTGCAAAACAGAAAAGAAAAGCAAAATTCTCAACAAGAGAATATAGCCGTTGCAGAATCTGCGGACGTCCACATGCATATTTAAGAAAATATGGTATCTGCAGAGTTTGCTTCCGTGAATTAGCATATAAAGGACAGATTCCAGGTGTCAAGAAGGCAAGCTGGTAAGATTAAGGAAGGAGGAACACGAAAATGACAATGAGCGATCCTATTGCAGATATGCTTACAAGAATCCGTAATGCAAATACTGCGAAACATGATACAGTAGAAATTCCTGCTTCTAAGATGAAGACAGCGATTGCAGAAATCTTATTAAAAGAAGGTTTCATCAAAGCATATGACATCAAAGAAGAAGGTTCTTTCAGCACAATCGTAATCACATTAAAATACGGTGCTGACAAAAACGAAAAAATCATTACAGGACTTAAGAGAATCTCTAAACCAGGACTTAGAGTATACGCAGGAGCTGAAGAGCTTCCTAAAGTATTAGGAGGACTTGGTATTGCGATCATCTCTACAAACAAAGGACTGTTAACAGATAAAGAAGCAAGAAAACAGAACGTGGGTGGAGAAGTGTTAGCTTTTGTATGGTAAGATTTACTGTACATTAACCAGCATTCACTATTCTGAAAACAGAAGGGACATATCCCTGTCCCTTCCGACAATTTAAGGAGGTAACCTATGTCTCGTATAGGTAGATTACCAATCGATATCCCTGCAGGAGTAGAGGTAAAGATTGAAGAAGGAAACAAAGTGACTGTAAAAGGTCCTAAAGGAACATTAGAAAAATGTTTACCAGTAGAAATGACAATCAAACAGGAAGATAATCAGGTTGTCGTAACAAGACCAAATGACTTAAAGAAAATGAAATCTTTACATGGTCTTACAAGATCTTTGATCGCAAACATGATCACAGGTGTATCTGAAGGATACGAAAAGAAGCTTGAAATCAACGGTGTTGGTTACAGAGCACAGAAAAAGGGAAAAGAAATCACTTTCAACCTTGGTTTCTCTCATCCGGTAGTTATGACTGATCCAGAAGGAATCGAAACAGAGATGGACGGACAGAACATTATTATCGTTAAAGGTATCGACAAAGAAAAAGTTGGACAGTACGCAGCTGAAATCAGAGAACTTAGAAAACCAGAACCTTACAAAGGTAAAGGTATTAAGTATGCTGATGAAGTTATCAGACGTAAAGTTGGAAAAACTGGGGCTAAATAAAGGAGTGATATAGGATGATTAGAAAAGAATCAAGAAGCAAGATTCGTGCGAAAAAACACTACAAGCTTCGTAATCGAATCAATGGAACAAGCGAAAGACCTCGCTTAAGTGTATTTAGAAGTAATGATCATATGTACGCTCAGATTATTGACGACACTGTTGGAAATACATTAGTATCTGCTTCAACAACTCAGAAAGACGTAAAGGCAGAACTGGAAAAAACAAATGATGTTGCCGCAGCTAGCTACTTAGGTAAAGTAATCGCTGAAAGAGCTTTAGCAAAAGGTATCACAGAAGTTGTCTTTGACAGAGGCGGATTTATTTATCATGGTAAAATTGAAGCATTAGCAGATGCAGCTCGTGAAGCTGGTCTGAAATTCTAATAGGAGGAAGTCAAATGAAGCATACACTTATTGACCCTAGTCAGTTAGAGCTGGAAGAAAGAGTTGTATCCATCAAACGTGTTACTAAAGTAGTAAAAGGTGGACGTAACATGAGATTTGCAGCACTGGTTGTAGTAGGGGATAAAAATGGTCATGTTGGTGCTGGATTAGGAAAAGCAGCTGAAATTCCAGAAGCTATCCGCAAAGGAAAAGAAGCAGCTATGAAGAGCCTTGTTGAAGTACCAATCGATGAAAAAGGAACAACACCACACGACTTTACAGGAAACTTCGGTGGAGCATCTGTATTATTAAAAACATCTCCAGAAGGTACTGGTATCATCGCTGGTGGACCTTCCCGTATCGTTCTGGAACTTGCAGGATATAAAAACATCCGTTCAAAATCTTTAGGTTCTAACAACAAACAGAACGTTGTATTAGCAACAATCGAAGGATTAAAGAACTTAAAAACTCCAGAGCAGGTAGCAAAACTACGTGGAAAATCAGTAGAAGAGCTCTTAGGATAGGAGGAATTTTGAAATGGCAGATAAATTAAAAATCACATTAGTAAAATCTACAATTGGTGCAATTCCAAAGCACAAAAAAACTGTTGAAGCATTAGGTCTTAAAAAACTTCACAAAACAGTTGAGCTGCCTGATAACGCAGCAACACGTGGAATGATTCACCAGGTGAAACATTTAGTTAAAGTAGAAGAAATCTAATAATATTCGGCAAGGAGGTGTAACGGAATGGAATTATCAAACTTACGCCCTGCAGAAGGATCTAAACACAGCGACGCTTTCAGAAGAGGTCGTGGACATGGTTCAGGAAATGGAAAAACTGCAGGTAAAGGACATAAAGGACAGAAAGCTCGTTCAGGTGGTGGAGTAAGACCTGGATTCGAAGGTGGACAGATGCCTTTATACAGACGTATTCCTAAGAGAGGTTTCAAATGCAGAAACTCTAAGGAAATCGTTGGTATCAACCTTTCAGCTTTAGAAAGATTTGAAGACGGAGCAGAAGTATCTGTAGAAGCTTTAATCGAAGCAGGAATCGTTAAAAATCCTAGAGATGGAGTTAAAATCTTAGGAAACGGTGAATTAACAAAGAAATTAAATGTAAAAGCAAATGCATTTAGTGCTAGTGCTAAAGAGAAGATCGAAGCACTTGGAGGAAAAGCTGAGGTGATCTAGTATGTCAAACGCTGTTGTCAGCGCTTTTAAAAACAAGCAATTAAGAAAAAAGCTATTATTTACGACACTAATTCTTATTGTTGTACGTTTTGGATCACAACTACCAATTCCGGAAATCGATAGTGCACAGATCAGTGCCTATTTAAAGAGTGCATTAGGCGATTCGTTCAGCCTATTGAACTCTTTTACCGGAGGCTCCTTCATGCAAATGTCAGTATTTGCGTTAAGTGTAACTCCGTATATCACATCTTCCATCATCATGCAGCTGATGACGATCGTTATTCCAGCTCTTGAAGAGATGCAGAAAGATGGAGAAGACGGAAGAAAAAGAATGGCAAAGATTACAAGATATGTAACGGTTGTACTTGCGATTATTGAAGGCGCAGGACTTGCAATCGGATTTGCCAATCAAGGTGCATTAGGTACCGATTATACAACGTTTACCATTGTTACAATGATCATTGCTTTAACCGCAGGTGCAGTTCTGGTTATGTGGCTTGGAGAACGTATCACAGAGAGCGGAATTGGAAATGGTATTTCCATTATCCTGCTCGTAAACATTGTATCCGGAATGCCGGGAGACTTTACTTCTCTTTATAATCAGTTTATGAAGGGAAAACAGATCGGACCAGCTCTGATCGCAGGATGTGTGATCGTAGGAGTTGTTCTGGCAGTTGTCGTATTCGTTATCGTTTTATCAGATGCGGAAAGACATATCCCAGTACAGTATTCTAAGAAGATGCAGGGAAGAAAACTTGTTGGTGGACAGCAGAGTAAGATTCCGCTGAAAGTTAACACAGCAGGTGTAATCCCAATTATCTTTGCATCATCCATTATGCAGTTCCCAATCATGCTGCAGAATGTCTTAAAATACGAAAATAACGGATTCATTGGAAAAGCATTAACAAGTTTGAACTCATCTACCTGGTTTGATGCATCCCATCCAAAAAGATCGATCGGTTTATTGATCTATATCGTTTTAGTAGTACTGTTTGCTTATTTCTATACATCGATTACATTTAATCCATTAGAGATTTCAAACAATATGAAGAAACAGGGTGGATTTATCCCAGGAATCCGACCGGGAAAACCTACAGTAGATTATTTGAATAAAATATTAAAATATATTATATTTATAGGTGCTGCAGGACTAACGATCGTGGCAGTTGTTCCATTCTTCTTTAATGGAGTATTTGGAGCAAGCGTTTCATTTGGAGGAACATCTATCATCATCGTAGTAGGTGTTATCCTTGAGACGATCAAGCAGATCCAGTCACAGTTGTTAGTACAGAACTATTCTGGTTTTTTGAGTGAGTAACTATAAGAAAAGCTGTAGTGACAACTACAGCTTTTTGTGCTTATATGGAATGTTTTTATATAAGCACAAAAGCCAAATGGTATTAAAAACGATGGTATGGAAACAAATTGTATGGTAACTAAAAATAAAAGAGAGACAAAAGGAGGATTTGTCATGAAAATTATTATGTTAGGAGCTCCAGGTGCTGGAAAAGGTACTCAGGCAAAACAGATTGCACAGGCGTACGATATTCCACACATCTCAACAGGTGATATTTTCAGAGCAAATATTAAAGAAGGAACAGAACTTGGAAAGAAAGCACAGGAATACATGGACAAAGGACTGTTAGTTCCAGATGAACTTGTATGTGATCTTGTTGTTGACCGTATCCACAAAGACGATTGTGAAAAAGGTTATATTTTAGATGGATTTCCAAGAACGATCCCACAAGCAAATGCATTAGATGAAGCACTTGCAAAAGACGGTGAGAAGATTGAATTTGCAATCGATATCGAAGTTCCAGATGAAAATATCATCAACAGAATGTCAGGAAGAAGATCCTGCAAGGACTGTGGAGCAATCTTCCATGTTCAGTATAATCCTCCAAAGAAAGAAAACTGCTGCGACGTATGTGGTGGAGAATTAATTCTTCGCGACGACGACAAAGCAGAAACTGTAAAAAAACGTCTGGATGTTTATCATGAACAGACAGCTCCATTGATCGCACATTATAAAGAAGCAGGAAGCTTACACGAGATCGATGGAACACAGGATATCAAAGTTGTTTTTGAAGAAATCAAATCTATTTTAGGATAAGAGGCAGACCATGGCAGTTACGATCAAATCAAAAAAAGAAATCGAACTTATGCGAGAAGCCGGGAAGATGTTAGAAGAGGTTCACAATAAGTTAGCTGATTTTGTAAAACCGGGAATCTCTACATTAGAGATCGACCAGTTTGGAGAAAAAGCGATCAGAGATCTTGGATGTGTACCAAACTTCTTAAACTATAATGGATATCCGGCATCCATCTGTGTATCTGTCAATGACGAAGTCGTACATGGTATTCCAAGCAAAGACCGGATTTTACAGGATGGAGACATTGTAAGTCTGGATGCAGGATTGATCTATGAAGGATATCATTCCGATGCAGCAAGAACACATGCGGTTGGAAATATTTCCGAAGAAGCAAAGAGACTGATCGAAGTCACAAAACAAAGCTTCTTTGAAGGAATCAAACTTGCAGTTCCAGGAAATCATTTGTTTGACATATCTGAAGCAATTCAGAAATATGTAGAAAGTAATGGTTATTCTGTAGTCAGAGATTTAGTGGGACATGGAATTGGAACACATCTTCATGAAGATCCACAGATTCCGAACTTCAAACAAAGAAGAAAAGGAATGAAATTAAGACCAGGAATGACGCTTGCCATTGAACCAATGGTAAATGAAGGTAGTTATGATGTTGTCTGGCTGGACGATGACTGGACAGTTGTTACTGAAGACGGAAGTCTGGCTGCACATTATGAAAACACGATCGTCATCACAGAAGATGGTTGTGAAATATTGACTTTGTCTGAATAGGAGGAGTAAAATGGCAAAATCAGAAGCAATTGAAGTTGAAGGAGTAGTGTTAGAAAAGTTACCAAACGCTATGTTCAAGGTAGAAATCGAAGGTGGACACGTAATTTTAGCTCACATCAGTGGAAAGCTTAGAATGAACTACATCAAGATTTTACCAGGTGACAAAGTAACACTGGCATTATCACCATATGATTTATCAAAAGGAAGAATTATCTGGAGAGACAAATAAATTATTTGGAAAGATAAATAATTTTAGAAAAAGTCTTGAAATATTCAGAATATGATGATATAATCATACCCGAACGTTTTTTGAAAGGAGATATTCAAGTGAAGGTTAGAGCATCTGTAAAACCAATTTGCGAAAAATGCAAGGTTATCAAGAGAAAAGGATCTGTCAGAGTAATCTGTGAGAATCCAAAACACAAACAGAGACAGGGATAATTACGACGTTCGATAAGAATATCGCAATAATCCTTGGTTTGTTGTGTATTCACCTATTTACTGCAAGAACAGTTTAGAGGTGTATTTTGTGATGTGTAGAGATACACTCGCATAATTTAGGCGGCTGCAGTGTGAGTACAGGTACGCTCATACTGATTATTTATAGATAGAAAGATAATTTGAGGAAGAGACATATATATCATTTCACCGTACTGCGGATATATGGATTGCCCTTAATAGACAAGTAATTATTTATTTTGGAGGAAAGAAAAACATGGCTCGTATTTCAGGTGTTGATTTACCAAGAGAAAAGCGTGTAGAGATTGGTCTTACTTATATTTATGGAATCGGTCTTTCAAGCGCAAAACGTATTTTGGCAGAGGCAAATGTTGATCCTGATACTCGTGTACGCGACTTAACTGATGATGAAGTTAAAAGAATCAGTGCAGTTATCAACGATACACAGGTTGTAGAAGGTGATTTAAGAAGAGAAATCGCTCTTAACATTAAGAGATTAAAAGAAATTGGATGCTACAGAGGAAAACGTCATAGACAGGGACTTCCTTGCCGTGGACAGAAAACAAAGACTAACGCAAGAACACGTAAAGGTCCTAAGAAAACAGTAGCTAACAAGAAGAAATAATAAACACTAGATTTGTAGTGTTATGACACACCCGGCTGTATGGACAGTCAGGAATAGCATAAGATTTGCAGTATCGGCAATCTTTTTGGAATTGAAATGAAGAAAGAAAGGTATACGTAATTATGGCTAAAGTTACAAAGAAAAGTGCAAAAAAACGTGTAAAGAAGAATGTACAGCACGGACAGGCACATATTCAGTCATCTTTTAATAATACAATCGTTACATTAACAGATGCACAGGGAAATGCTCTTTCTTGGGCAAGTGCAGGTGGATTAGGATTCAGAGGATCCAAAAAATCTACACCATATGCAGCTCAGATGGCAGCTGAAACTGCAACAAAAGCAGCATTAGTGCATGGATTAAAATCAGTAGATGTAATGGTTAAAGGTCCAGGATCAGGAAGAGAAGCAGCAATCCGTGCTTTATCAGCAGCAGGATTAGAAGTTACAAGCATCAGCGATGTAACACCTGTTCCACATAATGGATGTCGCCCACCAAAACGTAGAAGAGTCTAATTTAGGAGGATAATTAAAGATGGCAGTAGATAGAACTCCAGTCTTAAAGAGATGTAGATCCTTAGGTTTAGATCCTGTCTTTTTAGGAATTGATAAAAAATCAAACAGAAGTTTAAATAGAGCAAACAGAAAGAAAAGTGAATACGGACTTCAGCTTTGCGAAAAACAGAAAGCTAAATTCATCTATGGTGTATTAGAAAAACCTTTCCGTAACTACTATGCAAAAGCAGAAAGAATGAAAGGTCAGACTGGTACAAACCTGATGACATTATTAGAGCTTCGTTTAGATAACGTATTATTCCGTTTAGGATACGGAAGAACAAGAAAAGAATGCAGACAGATCGTTGACCATAAACATGTATTAGTTAATGGAAAACAGGTTAACATTCCTTCTTACCAGGTTAAAGTCGGGGACGTTATCGAAATCAAAGAAAAACATAGAACATCTCCAAGATACAAAGAGATCTTAGAAGTAACAGAAGGAAGAATGATCCCTTCATGGTTAGAAGCAGATCATGATAACTTTACAGGAACTGTAAAAGAACTTCCATCAAGAGATGAGATCGACGTACCAGTTAACGAAACATTAATCGTCGAGTTATATTCTAAATAATAACCCTCAAGTTAAACCTAAGCCAAAAGGAGGGCACGTATGTTTGAATTTGAAAAACCAAATATTGAGATTAATGAGATTTCAGAAGATAACCGTTTTGGACGCTTTGTTGTGGAACCTTTGGAAAGAGGTTATGGTACAACTTTAGGTAACTCCTTAAGACGTATCATGCTTTCTTCTCTGCCAGGTGCAGCAGTAAGTTCAGTAAAGATCAAAGGTGTTCTGCATGAGTTCAGTTCCATCCCAGGGGTTAAAGAAGATGTACCTGAGATCATCATGAATATCAAATCTCTGGCAATTAAAAACAACAGCTCATCCGCTGAAACAAAGCAGGCTTATATCGAGTTTTCAGGAAAGGGTGTAGTAACTGCCGGAGATATTAAAGCGGACAGTGATATCGAAATCTTAAATCCAGAGCTTGTGATCGCAACATTAAGCGATGACAGCAGCAAACTGGATATGGAGCTTACAATCACAAACGGACGCGGATATGTAGGCGCAGACAAAGCAGACAAAGAAGGAAAAGCAATCGATGAGATTGCAGTTGATGCGATTTACACACCAGTTGAGCGTGTAAACTTAAAGGTTGAGAATACTCGTGTAGGTCAGATAACAGATTATGACAAATTAACATTAGATGTATTCACAAACGGAACATTAACACCAGATGAGTCTGTAAGTTTAGCAGCGAAAGTATTATGCGAGCACTTAAACTTATTCGTAGATCTTTCTGAGAATGCCAAGACAGCAGAAGTCATGGTAGAAAAAGAAGATGACGAGAAAGAAAAAGTTCTTGAAATGAGCATTGACGAATTAGAATTATCTGTTCGTTCATACAACTGCTTAAAGAGAGCTGGCATCAATACAGTAGAAGAATTAACTAATAAGACTTCAGAAGATATGATGAAAGTTCGTAACTTAGGACGTAAATCATTAGAAGAAGTTTTAGCTAAGTTAAGTGAATTAGGATTATCCCTAAGTTCAGGAGAAGAATAGAAACCAGACCCGCCTAGGCTGAAGGCATAAGTAAGCAAGGCGAAAAAACACAGGAGGTCATTATAATGGCAAAATACAGAAAATTAGGAAGAACAGCTTCCCAGAGAAAAGCACTGATCCGTGCAGAAGTAACAAATCTGTTACATCATGGAAAGATCGTTACAACTGAAGCAAAAGCAAAAGAAATCCGTAAGGTAGCTGAGAAACTGATCGCTTTAGCTGTAAAAGAAAAAGACAACTTTGAAACAGTTACAGTTGACGCTAAAGTTGCTAAGAAAGACGAAAACGGAAAACGCGTGAAAGAAGTTGTAGATGGTAAGAAAGTTACTGTTTATGAAACAGTTCAGAAAGAGATCAAAAAAGATTTACCATCCCGCTTACATGCAAGAAGACAGATGTTAAAGGTATTATATCCTGTAACAGAAGTTCCTACAGAAGCAGCTGGTAAGAAAGCTAATACAAAGAAAGTTGATTTAACAGCTAAGTTATTCGACGAGTATGCACCAAAATATGCTGAACGTAACGGTGGTTACACAAGAATCGTTAAGATTGCTCAGCGTAAAGGTGATGCAGCATTAAAAGTAGTACTTGAATTAGTTTAATCAACAGTTCAATACTGACTATATTATTTAAATTCCAAATCGACAACAACAAAGAGGTCTTATTCCGGAACAACTGGGATAAGACTTTTCTTTTTTTATGGGAAATAGTATACTATCCTTATTACGGATCAGATAGGAGAATATTATGTCCATATTGAAAATAAAAGACTTAGTTCACAAATATGTGACCTATGGAGATACAGAAGAAGATAAACAAGAGATCGCAGCAATCGATCATATTGACATCAATGTTGAGAAAGGTGAATTCGTAGCAATCCTTGGAAAGAATGGTTCCGGGAAATCATCTCTTGCGAAGCATATCAATGGTCTGCTCATGCCGACAGAAGGCGCAGTATATATCAAAGGAATGGATACAAAAGATGAAAGTACCCTCTTAAAAGTCAGACAGAGTGCAGGAATCGTATTCCAGAATCCAGATAACCAGATCGTAGGAACAACGGTAGAAGAAGACACAGCCTTCGGTCCAGAGAATCTCGGAGTGGAACCCAAAGACATCTGGACAAGGATCACAGCAGCTCTGACAGGTGTGGGAATGATCGCATATAAAGAAGCAAGTCCCAATCATCTTTCTGGTGGACAGAAACAGAGAGTAGCAATTGCAGGGATCATGGCAATGGAGCCAGAATGTATCGTATTAGACGAACCAACAGCCATGCTGGATCCAGAAGGCCGCAGACATGTTTTGTCGCTAGTGAAAGCATTGAATAAAGAAAAGAATATCACGATCCTTATGGTGACACATCATATGGAAGAAGTAATCTTAGCAGACCGTATCATCGTGATGGATCAAGGAAAGATTGTTATGGACGGAAAACCAAAAGAGATCTTTTCAAGGGTTGATAAGATGAAAACATTAGGTCTGGAAGTTCCGTATGCAACAGAACTTGCATGGGAGCTTAAAAAAGAAGGTGTTAACTTGTCAGATACGATAACAACAAAGGAAGAGCTGGTGGAGGAATTATGTCAATTCGTTTAGAACATGTAAGTTATGCGTATGAAGATAATTCCAGTAAGAAGAATTACGCATTAAAAGATGTAAACTTAGAAATAAAAAAAGAAGAATTTATTGCAGTGATCGGACACACAGGTTCTGGAAAATCAACATTGATCCAGCATCTGAATGGACTGATCAAACCAACGTCTGGAACAATATATTTCGATAATGAAGATATATATTCAGAAGGATACCCATTACGAGAATTACGAGGAAAAGTCGGTATATGTTTCCAGTATCCAGAACATCAGCTATTTGAGACAACGATTTTAGATGATGTATGTTTTGGACCAATGAACTTCGGAAAGACGAAAGAAGAAGCAACAGAGATTGCTGTCAAATGTCTAAAAGATGTTGGATTACCAGAAAAATTATATCAAAAATCACCATTTGAATTATCTGGCGGACAGAAGCGAAGAGTAGCGATCGCAGGGATTCTTGCAATGGAGCCAGAATATTTCATTTTGGATGAACCAACAGCAGGACTTGATCCAGTTGGAAAAGATCAGATCTTAAATCTGTTAAAGAAACTTCATGAAGAAAAGAAGATTACGATCATTCTGGTATCACACAGCATGGAAGATGTTGCAGATTATGCACAACGTGTGATCGTTATGAATGGCGGACAGGTCATGTATGAGGGAGATAAAAAAGAAGTATTCTCTCACAAGAAAGAATTAGAAGAAGCAGGACTTGCTGTACCGTTTTATCGTCAGGTATGTGAAGAACTCGCAGACAGAGGGTTTCCGATTCAGAGAGATTTATTGACATTAGGAGAAACAAAAGAAGCAATTTTAGAAGGACTAAAAGGACTGAGAGGAAAATAAAATGCTCAAGGATATAACAATTGGACAATATTATAAAGAAGACTCTCTGATCCACAGACTCGATCCGAGAGTGAAACTATTTGCAGTCTTGATCTACGTCATTACATTATTTATGCATAAAGCACCTGCAACTTATGTGATGTCACTGCTATTTTTGATCATAACGATCAAGATTTCAAAGGTACCAGTAAAATACATTTTAAGAGGATTAAAAGCAATCGCAGTGATCTTGTTATTCTCTGTAATGATCAACATGTTATTTATTCCAGGAAAACCAGTGATCCAGTTCTGGATCATATCAATTTCCGCAGAAGGGATCAGGACAACTATTTATCTGGGAAGCCGTCTGATCATGTTGGTATTAGGAACGTCTTTACTGACATTTACAACAACACCAAATGAACTGACAGACGGACTAGACAAATCACTTGGATTTTTAAATAAAGTCGGAGTACCAGTACATGAGATTGCTATGATGATGTCAATTGCACTGAGATTTATTCCAATCTTAACAGAAGAATTAGAAAAGATCATGAAAGCCCAGACAGCCAGAGGAATCGACTTTGAATCTGGAGGTCTCTTAAAACGAGTAAAAAGCATGGTGCCGATTATCGTACCACTGTTTGTAGCAGCGATCCGAAGAGCGAATGACCTTGCAATGGCAATGGAATCCCGCTGTTACCATGGCGGTGTTGGAAGAACTAAATTAAAACCATTAAAATACGAGAAAAGAGATAAAATAGCCTATATCGTTCTGTTTGTATTTTTAGCAGTGATGATCTATTTATCCTTTTTTAGTCCATGGAGGTAAGATACGATGAAACGAGTAAAATTAATCGTAGCCTATGATGGAACCAATTACTGTGGATGGCAGGTACAGCCAAATGAGATTACGGTCGAAGGTGTCTTAAACAAACATATATCAGAACTTACAGGAGAAGACATCAAAGTCATCGGAGCCAGCAGAACGGATTCAGGAGTCCATGCCCTTGGAAATGTAGCTGTATTCGATACAGAAAGCCGTATTCCGGGAGAGAAGATGGCAAAGGCATTAAATGCAAGACTACCAGAAGATATCATCGTTCAGGGCTCCAAAGAAGTGCCGTTAGATTACCATCCAAGATTTCAGGATACAAGAAAGACATATGAATATACCTTTTACAATGCAAGATACGATAATCCAGTGACAAGCAGACACCATCATTTTGTATATGTACCACTTGATGTGGAGAAAATGAAAGAAGCAGCTTCTTATTTCTTAGGAGAACACTGTTTTATCAGCATGTGCAGCAGTAAAGCACAGGTTACATCCTATGTCAGAGAGATTTACGAATGTGATGTGACACAATATGGCAAGTATATCACGATGAGAGTCACAGGAAGCGGTTTTCTCTACAATATGGTACGTTTAATGGCTGGAACGCTTTTAGAGGTCGGAAGAGGAAAACAAGAGCCAGAATGGGTCAAAGAAATCTTAGCATCCAAAGAAAGAGTGACACCAGGACCAAAACTTCCAGCAAAAGGATTAACATTAATTCAGATTGAATATCCGGAGGATCGAGCGAATGCAGAATAGCTTTATCATATTTCAGAAATTGTTAGTATTGTTTGGTTTTATGCTGATCGGATACCTAAGTTACAAGAAAAAATGGATCAGTGATGATACAAGTTCACAGATATCAGGACTGATCGTAAATATATTTAATCCTGCATTGATCATATCTGGCGTGATCGGTTCCGTTGGAAATGGAAACTGGAATCTTGTGATCATGGACCTGATCCTTGCATTGATCTTATTTGTGGTATTGATCCTGATCAGTCCGGTATTTGTTCGTATTCTAGGTGTTAAAAAAGATGAAAGAAATATCTACGCAGTGATGCTGATCTTTTCGAATCTTGGATTTATGGGGATTCCGATTATTGAAGAATTATATGGCAGAGGAGCTATTTTTTATGTAGCACTGTATACACTGGTATATAATATTCTCTTTTACACCTATGGAATTTATCTTTTTGAGAAAGAACGTGCCATGCAGACAGGACAAAAAGCCAAGATCACATTCCAATGGAAAAAGATGATCAATCCAGGAATGGTCGCATGTCTGGCTGCGTTATTGATTTTTGCATTTCAGATCGATGCACCGGCACCTGCGGTAAGTTTTGTACAATACTTAGGAAATGCAGCAATCCCACTCTCCATGATCATTACAGGAGTATCTTTAGCGAAGATGCCGTTGATCGATGTTTTCAAAGACATCAAGATGTATCAGTTTACATTTTTAAAGATGCTGGTGATCCCAGTGATCGCAGCATTTGTAATCCGGCTGTTTCATTTAGATCCTGTTCTCTCAGGGATCATGGTATTAATGTTTGGAATGCCAAATGGAAGCATGGCAGTGATGATGGCGATCGATTATGGATTAGACAGCTCCATTTGCAGCAGAGGAATCGTTCTGACAACCTTATTATCGATCATAACATTGCCAATTGTGGCGTACTTGATCTGAGAAAATAAAAATTAATCACATTTTTATAGGAAATTACAAGATTTATCAACATCATTTCAACATACATAGGGATAATACACCCATATGTTGTGGAAAGAATTATAAAATCAAGACCATCTTGTGGATAACATCAAAAATTTATCAAAAACAACAAGAAAAAATCTTGACACACCCGGCTGCGTATTATATAATAAGAAACTGTGACATGCAAGAGAATACTACCCCAATGCCCCGGTGGGAGTATTTAATATAGACACATATGATTGATAGAAATTTTAAGGAGGAACACCATGAAAAGTTTTATGGCCAGCCCATCAACAATTGAAAGAGAATGGTATGTAGTTGATGCTACAGGACATACATTAGGACGTTTAGCATCTGAGATCGCAACAATCTTAAGAGGTAAAAACAAACCAACTTATACACCACATATCGATACAGGAGATAACGTGATCGTTATCAACGCTGAGAAGATCAAAGTAACTGGTAAGAAATTAGACCAGAAGATCTATTATCATCATTCAGACTATGTTGGTGGAATGAAAGAACAGACATTAAAAGAAAAATTAGCTAAAAAACCTGAAGACGTAATCTATCTTGCAGTTAAAGGAATGCTTCCAAAAGGACCTTTAGGAAGACAGATGATTAAGAAACTTCACGTATATGCAGGTGCAGAGCACAACCATGCAGCTCAGCAGCCAAAAGCATTAGAGATCAAGTATTAATTTTTGAAGGAGGAAGAAGCAGTGGCTACAGCAAAATATTACGGAACTGGTAGAAGAAAACACAGTGTTGCCAGAGTATATTTAGTACCTGGAACAGGAAAAATCACAATCAACAAAAGAGATATCGACGAATATCTTGGATTAGAAACATTAAAAGTAGTTGTACGTCAGCCATTAGTTGCAACAGATACAATTGACAAATATGATGTATTAGTAAACGTTCATGGTGGTGGATTTACAGGACAGGCTGGAGCAATCCGTCATGGTATTTCCAGAGCTTTATTACAGGTTGATGGAGAATTCCGTTCAACATTAAAGAAAGCTGGATTCTTAACAAGAGACCCAAGAATGAAAGAAAGAAAGAAACCAGGTCTTCGCAAAGCACGTCGTGCACCACAGTTCTCAAAACGTTAATCATACGTTACAGAAGATACGAAGAATATACAGAGCCTTTCAATGGAGAAATCTATTGGAAGGCTTTTTCTTTTTCCTTATTGTTAAAAACTGATCAAAGAATGCAAAATGAGGTGATTTATGTGAAATACGAAGAGCTGTTTCAGTTAAAAGATTTTCAAAAAGCAAAACTGTTGACAGGAGATAACATTCTGCTAAGAGAAATTACAGGTGCCCACGTGATTGAGATGGCAGATGGAGTCAATTGGGCAGGAAGAGGCGAACTGGTTTTTACAAGCGGTGTTGGGTTCCATGAGGTTGACCACGAAATGAAAGTATTGATACAAACCGTTGCACAAAATTATGCAGCAGGAATTGTTGTAGAAATCGGACCTTATATCAAAGATGTAACACAAGAATGGATCGATTATGCACAGGAGCTTAATATACCACTTATGATTCTTCCATATGATATTCCGATCACTAATATCATTTCAGAAATTTACCGCAATGTATACAGCACGCAGGAATATCGTAATTCAGTAGATAAATTTATGAAAGAATGTCTTTATGAGCCAACAGAAGAAATATATGAAAGAGCCGAAGCTTTTGGATTTGATGAGAAAAGAAAACATATTGCATTATTTCTGTCACCAGATGAAAAAAATGGAGATTTAGAACATTTGATGCAGGCGGCCAGACAGAGTTTAAATCTGCAGTCAATAATCTTCACATTGATTGAAAATGATGGAGTTGTAGTAATCTATGATCTGCCAGAAATGCCTCAGCCAGTTCATGAATTGCTAGGAAATCTTCGAAAGAATATAGAAACATTTTATCAGATTTATCATAAAAAAGTTACGATCAGTGCTGGAGCAGGTGATAGTTTTTGTTCCATCAGAGATCTAAAAGATAGTGTAACAGAAGCAAAACATGCTCTAAATATGCTTCATATGTGTAAACGGACTGGACAATATAGAATGTATGAAGAAATGGGAATCTACCAGTTATTATTTTCAATCAAAGATGATAGTATATTAAAGAGGATCATAGAAGAGCAGATTGGAATTTTGCAGGTATACGATCAGGAAAATATATCGGATCTACTGACAACATTGGATGTGTATCTGCAGGAAGATTGTAATATCACAAATACCACGCAGAGATTATATGTACATAGAAACACCGTAAAATACAGAATCAAAAGAATACAAGAATTATTGGGAAAAGATCTTCATGATGTCAATGTTCAGTTTAATCTGCGGCTGGCGTTTAAAATACGTAAATTTTTAGATCAGGATCACTAAATAAAAAGGACGGTTCAAAAAACGATCGTCCTTTTTTGATACAGCAAAATAAGAAGTGTTTTGTCCACAGTGGACAAAAAGAATACCAAATCTTTAGAATATATGGATATTTTTATAGGATATTAGCTGTGCTATCATTGAAACTGTTAAAAGAAATAACAAAAATGAAAGAATAAAAACGACCATCAAGGAGGCGGATAATATGAGTCATGAGTTTGTAATGCCAAGAAAAGTGATTACAGGAAAAGGTGCATTACAAGATGCAAAAAATGAATTTCAAACAGCCGGGAAAAAGGCTCTGATCGTATCTGGGAAGGTCATGGAACGCGTAGGAAATGTCAAAAAGGTCACAGAAATCTTAGATAAACTTGAGATAGAATATGCTATATACACAGAAATCACAGGAGAACCAACGGATGTCATGATCAATGGTGGAGCGAAGGTTTACATGGAAGAAGGATGTGATTTCCTGATTGGGATTGGTGGTGGTAGTCCATTAGATTCCATGAAAGCAATTGCAGTTCTAGCAGCAGAATCAGATAAAACAGTAGCAGATTTTATGGGAAAAGAAATCACAACACCACTTCCTAAAATGATCGCAATTCCAACAACCGCTGGAACAGGATCTGAGGCAACATGGTTTACTGTCATCACAGATACAAAAACAGATATCAAAATGTTATTAAAAGGGCCGGTATTGATGCCAGATGTAGCGATCGTGGACTATACATTTACACTCACAAGTCCGAAATCAGTTACAGCAGCACCAGGACTTGATGCATTAACACATGCGGTAGAAGGTTATACTTCAAAGAAAGCACAGCCATTGACAGATACATTTGCGATTTCGGCGATCAAGCGTATTTTCAAATACCTTCCGATCGCCTACAAAGACGGAGATAATGAAGAAGCCAGAGAACAGATGGCACTAGCAGCATTAGAAGCAGGCGTAGTCATTACCAATTCATCGGTAACGATCGTTCATGGAATGAGTCGTCCGATCGGAGCATTATTCCATGTTCCTCATGGAATGTCCAATGCAATGCTGCTAAGTAAATGTCTGGCATTTGCAAAAGATGGAGCCATTGAGAGGTTTGCATTTTTAGGAAGAGTGATCGGAGTTGCAAAAGATACAGATTTTGATGTCGAGGCAGCAGATTCATTTATCAAAGCACTAGAAGATATCTGCAAAGAATGTGATATTCCGACACTTGAAGAATATGGAATCAATAAAGAAGAATTCATGAAAGTGATAGACAAAATGGCAGCAGATGCAATGGCAAGTGGCAGTCCATCAAACACAAGAAAAGAAGTTACCAAACAAGATATGATCAATATATATAAACAGCTATGGGAAGACTAACAGGAGGATATGATTATGAGAGAAATGAGCAAAGAAGAGATCAAAACATTAGACAAAGAACACGTACTTCATTCATGGTGTGTACAGGGAGCGCTAGATCCAACCGTTGTTGCCAAAGCAGAAGGAATTTATTTTTATGATATTGACGGAAATAAATATTATGATATGAGTTCTCAGCTGGTTAATTTAAATATTGGTTTTGGAAATGAAAAAGTAGCAGATGCGATCGCTGAACAGGCCCATAAGTTACCATTTATCGGGCCAGGATATGCAGTTGATGTAAAATCAGAACTAGCATCCAGGATCATCGAATTAGCACCTGATAACATGAGTAAAGTATTCTTTACATTGGGTGGAGCAGATGCCAACGAAAACGCATTAAAGATGGCAAGATTATACACAGGAAGAAACAAAGTATTCAGCCGTTATCGTTCCTATCATGGATCAACCATGGGAGCAGGAAACTTAACTGGTGAACCAAGAAGATTTAATTGTGAAAGTAATGGTGTATCAGGATATGTCAAATTTTTTGATCCATACATCTATCGTGAACCAATTGAATTCAAGAGTGAAGCAGAAGCAACAAAATATTATCTTGCCAAATTAAGGGAACAGATCATTTACGAGGATCCATACTCTATCGCAGCAATTGAATGTGAAACGGTCACAGGATCTAATGGTTGTATTATCCCCCCCGATGGATATCTTCAGGGAATCCGAGATATCTGTGACGAATTTGGAATTATGATGATCTGTGATGAAGTTATGATGGGATGGGGAAGAACCGGAGAGATGTTTGCCTTTGAAAACTGGGATGTCAAACCAGATCTTGTAAGTTTCGCAAAAGGAATCACATGTGGATATGTTCCATTAGGAGGTGTCATCGTAGACAAGAAGATCGCAGATTATTTTGATGACCACAAGTTAATGTGTGGATTAACCTATTCTGGACATCCACTTGCCTGTGCCGCAGGAATTGCAACTCTAGATGTATACAAAGAAGAAAAATTAGTAGAACGTTCCAAAGCGATGGGTAAGATCTTAGGACAGATCGAAGAAGAATTAAAGAGAAAACATCCATGTGTCGGAGATGTCAGATACAAAGGATTATTCTCTGCGATCGAATTAGTCAAAGACAAAGAAACAAAAGAACCATTAGTGGAATATAATAAAGATCCAGAAAATATCATGGGAGGAATTATTGGGGCACTGAAGAAAAAAGGATTCTCAACCTACAGCCACGAAAATAATATTATTGTGGCTCCACCATTGATCATTACAGAAACAGAACTTCGGGATGCTATGGCGATCATGGATGAAGTTTTAACTGACGTGGATGCAATGATTTAAACAAAATATTTTCAGAAATCTCTTTTTAACAAAATACAATACATAAAACAAGAAAAATGGCATGTCTGTTTGAAAATGGATGTGTCATTTTTCACATGTAAAAACTATATGGAAAGATTTTATTTTTAGGATAAAAATGTTAAAATAGAAGCTACATAGTGTAAATAAATTAAGAATGGGAGGAACCTATGAAAAAAGAGATCAAAAAAGGGATTTCTATGATACTTTCACTTGCGATGATCCTTACGATGAGTGGTGGATATCATGGGAAAAAAGTAAAGGCTACAACAAAGACAGCAGTGAAGACGCAGTGTACAACGTATGAAGGAAGTAATGTTGGGGCGCAGAATTATTCCAGATGGACAAATCCTATGAAATCATATCTTGCAGCACAGGATGATGGTTCATTGATGAGGGTACAATATGGAAGTAAGATTGGCGGATTATTAGTTGAATATTATGATAAGGATTATAATCTAACAGATACCAAGATTGTAGATGAAGAATTACCTGTATTTGGTGGATTTTATGCGACAAAAGATAATTATTATGTTATAACAGGTCAAATTAATAAAGATGAAGATAATGATCTGGAAGTATATCGAATTACAAAATATGATAAAAAATGGAATAAAATAAAATCTACCGGATTAAAAAATTGTAATACGACGTATCCATTTGATGCAGGATCATGCAGAATGGATGTTTCAGGAAAGTATATGATCATTCGTACATGTCATGAGATGTATAATGGCCATCAGGCGAATGTAACGATTCAGCTAGACATTGATCAGATGGAGATTACAGATTCTTATACTGGAGTTATTAATTCATCTTATGGATATGTCAGTCATTCCTTTAATCAGTTTGTAAAAATTGAAGATGGACATATTGTAGCATTAGACCATGGAGATGCATATCCAAGAGCTTTTGCTATTTTAAAATATAAAACGGATATTAATAGTGGAACATTTTTTTCAACATCAAATGGAAGTCTTTGTACATTGATTCCTGTAATGACGTTTGAAGGAGAATCAGGAGATAATACAACGGGAGCTAGTGCTGGAGGCTTTGAAATATCTGATGATCATTATCTGGTGGCGGCTAATACAGTCATTCAGGATAGCACTTTCAGTAGCCATAAAACAAGAAATGTATTCGTGGCAGCAGTCGATAAGAGTACATCAGATGTAAAAATTAACTATCTGACAAATTACGATGAAGGAGAAGAAACAACAACAACTCCACAGATGGTTAAGATCTCAGGAACCAGATTTATGGTTTTATGGACAAAGGGAGATCAGGTGTATACAGCGATTGTAGATAACAATGGACAGAAAGTAGGAGAGATTCAGCATTTCACAGGAAGTTTATCTGACTGTCAGCCAGTGATCTCCAATGGAAAAGTTGTCTGGTATACATGGAAAAATGGAGATATCAATTTCTATGATGTTGATACAACCGATTTAACAGATCATAATGTAACAGAAATTCATAATGGACATCAGTATGTGTATGACAAAGATTTAGATACGGATGATACGATCACGTTCCGTTGCACAGCATGTGATGCTGTAAAGATAGAAAAGAAAATAACATTAGATGAATTGTATTGGAAAAACAGTGAGACAACCGGGAATACTTATTATTGGCGTGGGAATGGATGGAAACAGAAAACAGGAACAACGATGACATCCTATATCCAATATAAAACAACAAGTTCTGATTCCAGTATAGAAACAAATACAGAACTAGAAGTTATTTCTACTGATGAAAATGTAATATCCGTTGAGAAGTCCAGCGGAATTGACATAAAACTGATTGCTAAGAAAGCAGGAACATCAACCGTAACGATCAGACCAAAATATAATCAGACAAGTGTAAAAACATACAAAATTACTGTATATGATCCACTAAAGATCACCAAATTCGGAGCAGCTGCGACTAATCCTAAAATAGGAGAAAAAGTTCAGTTATCTGCTGAAGCCCAAAATGGATCAGGAAATTTACAATATAAATTTTATGAAAAAAATGAAAATGGAGACCAGACAAAGATTCGGGACTATTCTTCAAAATCAACCTGTGAATGGACACCGACAACGCTTGGAAAGCATACAATTTATGTAGAAGTCAAAGATTCTGAAGGAAACATCGAAAAAAAATCACTGGAAAATGTTACAGTAGTTAAAAAACAAACGAAAATTCAGGATATTCATAAGACGTACTGTTATACCATCGGAGCAAAAGATCAGAAGATCGATCTAAAAGATTATCTTCCATCCGATATTTCCAATGCAACGTACGAAGCAAAGATTACGGATCCATCAGGTAATCTTGTATCCGAAGCAGATAAAACAAATACAAGCTACACCTACAATGTAAGTAAAGCAGGAAAAGCTGGAGATCAGGCCAAGATTCAATTTACGGTAAAAAGTGATAATTATGAAGACATGACTTTCAATGTCAACATCACATTAACAGATAAGATTTCCGTTACTCCAAAAGAAGGGGAAGAACCAGCAATTGAAGGAAACAATGAACTAACCTATGGACAGAAAATCTCAGACTTAAAATTAAATACAACGAAGGCAAAATTTATAGCAGAAGATGGAAGTGAAGTTACTGGGAAACTGGAATTTACAGATCCAGACAGGATTCCAATGGCAGGAACAAAATCAGCAGAATATACTTTTACACCAGACAAAGATCGATACAGAAGTTATACAGGAAGTGTAACAATCGTAGTGAAAAAAGCAACTCCACAATTGAGCAAGGTAACTGTGGATGAAACGATGTATGCGAAAGGAAAATGTAGAAAAGATCTTCATTTTGAACAAGGAAAAGCAACGGCAACTTATGCTGGGGTGGAAAAAGAAGTTTCAGGTACATGGAGTTTGGAGAGTCCAAATAGTGTTTTATATGTAGGAAAAAGTACAATGACACTTATATTTACACCAGATGATCTAAACAATTATGAAAAAGCGACACAAAAAGTCGATGTTGTAGTAAATCTAAGATTATTAGCATCAAAAACCAAAGTATTTTGTGGAGACACCATTGATTTTTCAATCGATCCAGACACAATTGACAGTTCTCCGAATCGTACATATAAATTTTTCTATGTGGACGAAACAGGATATGAAAAAACGATCCAGGCATATTCCAAAGAAACAAAATGCCAGTGGAAACCAATGGCAGCAGGAAAATATATGGTTTATGTTCAGGTAAATGGAAGAAATTATAAGACAGCGATCAAAGATATCGAAGTTTCCAAATTAAAAGCACCAGAGATTTCAGATATTACAAAAAAATATCCATATACATCAGGATCAGGTACGGAAAAAATCAATTTAACACAGCTGTTACCAGAAGATATTAAAATAAAAGACCAAAAGGAAGAGATTCAGGATGATCATAAAATTCTTGATGATCATGAGTTTTCAACTGCAAACAAACAGCATATATATTCTTATTGGGTAAATCAAACGGGAAAGATTGGAGATACAGCGACAATCCGTCTTACAATAGAGAGTGATAATTATGAAGATATTACCATTGTAATTAAAATTCATTTGACGGATCAGATCACAATAGAACCAAAAGAAGATTTAACAACAGATATTTTGAATAAAAATACCCTGACTTATGGAGAGAAAACTTCTTATATTGGATTGAAATCCACCCATGTAACTCTTGAAACAAAAGATGGAGAAAAAGTTTACGGAAGTCTTAAATTTAAAGATCCAGATGAGATACTAGAGCCAGGAAAAACAAAGATAGCATACGTATTTGTTCCTCAGAATAAGAAATATAAAGACTATGAAGGCAGTGTAATAGTCGATGTAGAAAAACAGAAACCAACATTATCTGGAACCAGTTTGAAAAGAATAAAATATGATCAACATAAGACAAAGAAAGATATTCCTTTAGAAAAATATGCGGCTGCATTGATCGGAGAAAAGATGCAAGCAGTATCAGGAACATGGATGATTGAGAAGGAAGATGAGAAATTACCTTTAGGAGATTATCAGGCCGTTGTTAAATTTATTCCAGATGATACAACACATTACACAACAGCTGAGATTGCTTTAACTGGTCAGACATTTATTGAACTGGATACAGATATAGAAGATTCAGCAAAAGTTGGAGATATCATACAGCTTTCTGCAGATCCTAAAGCTACGAATCTGCAATACAAATTCTACATAGAAGATAGTGAAGGAAAGCAAAAAATCATTCAAGATTTTACATCCGATTCAGAATGTAAATGGGTACCGGAAAAAGAAGGAACTTACACAATCTGTGTTGAAGCAAAAGATGAGAATGGAAATACAGCAACAGCAAATGTAGAAGAAATTACGATCAATAAAAAAGAGGAAGAGAAGCCACCAGTTAAGGATCCAGAATCAGGAGATCATGGGTCAGACAATGGAGAACCAAGTAAACCAGGTTCAAGTGAAAGTGGACAACCAACGACAGGTAATGATCAAACAACAACAGAACAAAAACCAGATACAAATACAAACAGTAATGTTGACGTAGGCGTTAAGGCAAACCAAGCAGCAACAGTGAATGGAATTATCTATAAAGTTACCAAAATAGAAAATGCCAAAAACGCCCAGGTAACCATCACAAGTCTGGACAAAAAGAAATCATCTATCGTAATCCCAGACTACATCACGATTAATGGTGTAAAATGCAAAGTCGTAACTATTAAAAAGAAAGCCTTATACAAAGGAACAAAACTAAAGAAACTCACGATCGGCAAGAACGTACAGACAATTGAAGATAATGCCTTCAATGGATGCAAAAACTTAAAATCCATCACGATCAAATCCACAGTACTTAAGAAAGTAGGAAAGAATGCGATCAAAGGAATCCACAAGAAAGCCGTGATCAAAGTGCAAAAGAAACAGTATAAGAAATATAAGAAACTATTTGGAAAGAAGAGTGGATTTAAGAAGCCGATGAAATTGAAGAAATAAGATGAAGTAGAAAAATAGCTAGAGCGATTTATATAGTGGTCGTTCTAGTTATTTTTTATTTCATAGGAATGAGCATATCAAATTAATCTTAAATCAAAACAGAAAGATTAATATTGAAATGCAAAATACATATCAGGATGATTGGACAGAACGAAGTCTTTTTTACAACTGTCGAATGTTCACAGATGGATTTCAAAAGGGACATCCTTACGGAGAACTTCCACCATGTATTCATGTAGGAATTTTGAATTTTAATCAAATGATAAGCTCGAATTATTATCACAAAGTCAGTTTGATGGATGAAAAGACGAAAGAGATATATAGTAGAAAATTTCAATTTCATATGATAGAATTAAAGAAACTGGAGAACGTAAAAGAAAAACAAAAAAGAAGACCATTATATCGATGGGCAAAGCTGATAGCTGCACAGACATGGGAAGAACTGGAGCAGGAATCAAAAGGAAATAAATACATGGAAAGGGCGCTGGAAGAGATGATAAAGATCAGTCAGGATGAAATGGAAAGATATCTATATCTGCGAGAAGAGATGGCAGAGAGTGACAGAGTCAGTCAGATACAAAGTGCACAGAGAATTGGACGTAATGAAGGAAAAAAGGAGGGAGATATATTACGATTAATAATGCAGATTCAGAAAAAGATAAAAAAAGATAAAGATGTAATTCAGATTGCAGATGAATTAGAAGAAGATATAATTACAATAAAACCTATTTATGAATTGGTTAAGGAAAATCCGAATAAAGAAAAAGAAGAGATTTATGAAATGTTAGATTTACAGTAAGCCCTTTGTAAGCAATATGCAGACAAATGCAAAAAAGACTTAATCAAAAAATTAAGCAAATAATCAACCAGAGGATATATGATAATTATTATCATATATCCCCATTGATTTTTTCACCCAAATCTAGTATCATAAATACCAGTTAGACAACACTAACTAAAACGTGAATGAATCATGTGGACTCCTCGATTGAGATCAACACCTGCAACAAAACGATCTCAAACTGGAAGCTTACCCTTCTTCCAGCGAGGAGTACTGCTATGTAAAGGGAAAGGAGTTACATTCGAAAATGAATTATTTAGAAATTGAAAAGGTAGTCGGAAGAGAAATCCTAGATTCCAGAGGAAATCCAACAGTAGAAGCTGAGATCACATTAGTCGATGGAACAGTTGCAAGAGGAACAGCTCCAAGTGGTGCATCTACAGGAGAATTCGAAGCACTGGAATTAAGAGACGGAGATAAAGAAAGATATTTAGGAAAAGGTGTTACAAAAGCCGTAGAAAATATCAATACAAAGATCAGTGAAGCAATCATCGGATTAGATGCTTCTGATACATATGCAGTAGATAAAGCAATGATCGATGCAGATGGAACAGCTGATAAATCAAACTTCGGAGCAAATGCAATCTTAGCTGTATCGATCGCAGCAGCAAGAGCAGCAGCTACATCTCTTGAAGTACCTCTATACAGATTCTTAGGTGGAGTATCTGGAAACAGACTTCCAGTACCAATGATGAACATCGTAAATGGTGGATGTCATGCATTATCATCAGGACTTGATGTACAGGAATTCATGATCATGCCAGTCGGAGCTCCATCATTCAAAGAATGTTTAAGATGGTGTGCAGAAGTATTCCACGCATTAGCAGCAATCTTAAAAGAAAGAGGACTTGCTACATCCGTAGGTGATGAAGGTGGATTTGCACCAGCATTAAAATCAGATGAAGAAGCCATCGAAACAATCTTAGAAGCAGTGAAAAAAGCAGGATACGAGCCAGGCAAAGACTTCAAGATCGCTATGGACGCTGCATCTTCAGAATGGAAGAGTGAAAAAGGTAAAGGATATTACAAACTGCCAAAAGCAGGAACAGAATATACAGCAGAAGAACTGATCGAGCATTGGGCTGCATTATGTGAGAAATACCCAATCATCTCTATTGAAGATGGATTAGATGAAGAAGACTGGGAAGGATGGAAGAAACTGACTGAAAGACTTGGAGATAAAGTACAGTTAGTAGGAGATGACTTATTTGTAACAAATACAGAAAGACTTTCCAAAGGAATCGAAATGGGAGCAGGAAACTCTATCCTGATCAAATTAAACCAGATCGGCTCTATCTCTGAAACATTAGAAGCAATCAAGATGGCACACAAAGCTGGATACACAGCCGTAACATCTCATCGTTCTGGAGAAACAGCAGATACAACGATCGCTGATTTAGCAGTTGCATTAAATACATGCCAGATCAAGACAGGAGCACCTTCAAGATCAGAACGTGTAGCTAAATACAACCAGTTATTAAGAATCGAAGAAGCTTTAGGAGACAGTGCAGTATATCCTGGAATCAAAGCCTTCAACGTAAAATAAGAAATATATAAGAACACAATTAGAAAAACGTAAATAATAGCCCTTTTAAGTCTCTGGATTTAGTATCCAGAGGCTTTTTTCTTTGATTTTTTATAAGAAAATATAAGAGAGTATGTTATAATAGAAAGCACTTATTTGGATAGAAATGAAGAGATTAAGGAAAATAAATGAGAATGGATAAAATTATAATAGAACAAACAGGAATCAAACAACAAGTGATCAATGAGATCTGTGAATTAGCTCAAAAATATAATGTAGAACAAGTCCTTTTATTTGGTTCACGTTCGAGGGGAGATTACAAAAGAACAAGTGATATCGATCTGGCAGTGAAAGGCGGAGATATCGATCGTTTTGCATTAGATGTTGATGAAGAAACAACAACATTATTAGAGTATGATATTGTAGATTTAGATGAACCTATGCAGACAGAACTGCTAGAATCCATACAAAAGGAGGGAAAGATCATTTATGAAAAAATATGAAAACTTTTGTCAGGCATTAATTAATATGAAAGATATTTATAATTATGAAGAGCCTTATGATAACGTAGTGTTAACAGGTTTGGTAGGATTATATGAAATCACATTTGAACAGTCATGGAAGATGATGAAAGAAATCTTACAAAATCATGGATACGAGGAAGGTGCAACAGGGTCACCGAAGATTATTCTAAAAACAGCATATAAAGCTGGAATGATCAAAGATGAAGATTTGTGGTTAAAAGCATTAAGAGAAAGAAATAATGTGACACATTCTTATAATCAGAATATCGCATTATCAATTATTTCACAGGCAAAAGAAAAATTTTATGATATGTTTTGTCAGTTGAAAAAAGAAGTAGATGAAAATTGGATATAACAAAAGAAATCCGGCAGATGCAAAAATTGCAATGCCGGATTCTTTTATTTGTTATATTATGATGAAATAGGAATCACGGATATCCTATCCCCAAACTTCCTCAGCAATCTCCTTAATCAGAGACATCTTCTTCCACTGATCTTCATCAGTTAAGATATTTCCTTCTTCTGTAGATGAGAAACCACACTGAGGACTTAAGCAAAGCTGGTCAAGTGCAACATACTGAGCAGCCTCTTTAATACGTTCTTTAATCTCATTTTTATCTTCAAGTTCTGGATCCTTAGAAGTAACAAGACCTAACACAACCTTCTGATCTTTAATAAAACGTAATGGTTTGAAATCACCGGAACGGTCACTATCATACTCTAAGAAGAAACCATCGATCTTACATCCACCGAATAAAGTTTCAGCAACTGGCTCATAACCACCAGAAGAGAACCATGTAGAACGGAAGTTACCACGGCAGATATGCATTGTGATTGTCATATCATCAGGTTTAGCTTCTAAAGCTTCGTTGATCATTTTCACATAATTCTTAGCAATCTGGTCAAGATCCAGGCCACGGCTTGCGTAATCATCACGTTTATTCTGATCACAGAATTCGCCCCAAGATGTATCATCAAACTGTAAATAACGGCATCCACGAGCGTAGAATGCTTTGATCGCTTTCTGATAAGCAAGAGCGATCTCATGATACAGATCATCTTCGTTTTTATAACGATCGATTGCTTTATAAGTTTCGCTTCCACGAACACAACAGATCAGGTGAAGCATTGCAGGAGAAGGAATTGTCATCTTGCAGTCAACATCCCCAGCGATTTCTTTTAAGTAAGAGAAATGATCTAAGAATTCACTGTTTTCATCAAAATCAATTTTGTCAACAATCTCAAGAGTTGCAGCTTTTGGCTGATGTCCCTTAAAAGCAACAGACCAGTGATCAGCTTTGATTTCCTTGACTCCAACTAAAGAAGCAAGGAAATCAAGATGCCAGTAGCGACGTCTTAACTCTCCGTCAGTAACTGCTTTTAACCCAACAGCCTTCTCTTTTTCAACTAACTCTTTGATCGCTTTATCTTCTACTTCACGTAACTGGTCCGCAGATAAAGTTCCTTCTGCATATTCAGCACGTGCATCTTTTAAATAATCTGGTCTTAAAAAACTACCAACAATATCATATCTATATGGTCTCATAAATCTATCCTTTCCATTTATATAAATCTAATAATTTTCTATCGATAAACTATACAATAACAGATAGAATAAGGCTTGTGAAATACATAAAAATAACAGTTTGCCATAACTTCAAGCTATAATGATAAAATTTTCAGACGATTATGTCTTTCTTTTAACAATGATTGTATGCAATATACGGACAGAGTAAGCGTTAAGAAAATGTTAATTGTACAATTTTAAAAAATATGCATATTTTTTGTACTTTTCTTTAAGCATTGTAGAGAAAAAAAAAAATATTTGTTATAATGCACATAGATAAAAAAATAACAATATCTAGGGTGTTTTAGTTAAGTGTTTTTTAAGGAAGGGTAAACTATTATGTATGATGTAACAAGCATTCAGAATCTGAAAAAAGATGTACTGTATTTCGTAGCAAAGGCATCGTTTGAAGGGACTTTAGAAGAAGAAAGAGATCTGATCCCAGAGAAGATGATCGAAGGACCAGAACCAACATTCCGTTGCTGCATCTACAAAGAAAGAGAAATCGTAAGACAGAGAATTCGTTTAGCAGAAGGTAAAGCTCCAGGAGCAGAAGACGATGGAAATATCGTGCAGGTAATCAAATCTGCATGTGCGGATTGTCCGATCTCAAGCTATGTTGTAACAAACAACTGTCAGAACTGTCTTGGAAAAGACTGTATCAAAGCATGTCGTTTCGGAGCGATCGAACCAGGACATACAAGATCAAGAATCGACTCTCAGAAATGTAAAGAATGTGGTATGTGTGCAAAAGCCTGTCCATACAATGCGATTGCTCATGTATCAAGACCATGTAAAGACAGCTGTCCAGTAGACGCAATTTCTTATGATGAGTATGGAGTATCAGTGATCGATGAAGAAAAATGTATCCGTTGTGGACAGTGTGCAGCAAAATGTCCATTCGGTGCGATCGGAACAAAGACATGGATCACAAACGTTATCGCTGACTTGAAAGCAGGTAAGAAAGTCTATGCGATCCTTGCACCAGCAACAGAAGGACAGTTTGGTAAAGATATTACAATGGAAAGCTGGAGACAGGCAGTTAAGAAGGCTGGATTTGAAGATTTGATCGAAGCAGGTTTAGGTGGAGATATGACAACATGCAGTGAAGCAGAAGAATGGTTAGAAGCTTACAGAAACGGTGAGAAGAAAACAACTTCATGCTGTCCAGGATTCGTAAACATGATCCGCAAACATTATCCAGATCTTGCAGATATGATCTCAACAACTGTATCTCCAATGTGTGCAGTATCAAGAATGGTGAAAGCAAAAGATCCAGACGCTGTGACAGTATTCATCGGACCATGTGTAGCCAAGAAATCAGAAGTAGCAGACCAGAAGATCGAAGGAAATGCAGATTATGCATTAAACTACAACGAGATCTTAGCAATTCTGAAAGCAAAAGACGTGGAATTAGAACCAGCAGAGAATACATATCAGGATTCTACGATCTTCGGTAAATTCTATGGAAACTCTGGTGGAGTAACAGATTCTGTATTAGAATACATGAAAGAGACAGAACAGAACGAAGATATCAAAGTATGCAAAGCTAACGGTGCAGCAGAATGTAAGAAAGCTTTAATGTTCTTACAGAGAGGAAGATTACCAGAAGACTTCATCGAAGGTATGGCATGCGAAGGCGGATGTGTTGGTGGACCAAGCCGTAACGAAGAGATCATCAAAGCTCGTAAAGTTAGAGAAACAATGATCAAATCCGCAGACGATCGCAAGATCACAGACAACTTAAAACGTTATGATATGGATAGCTTCTCAATGCATAGATAATCAGAGCTGTAAGAAGCATCCAAAGAGATGATAAAGAATCCCTGGAGCAAGATGAAGTTTTGTTTCGGGGATTTTTGTATCTGAAAAGAAATTGTATTGAAAATAGTAACTATTACTACTGGATATTTTAACAAAACTATGTTATAGTAAGAAAAGTTGAAAAAGCAAAATGAATTTAATTTTGGAGGTAAGACAATGAAGGATATTAAAGTTACAGATTCAGTAAAATATATTGGTGTAGACGATCATGACATTGATTTATTTGAGAGCCAGTATGTAGTACCAAATGGTGTTTCTTATAACTCTTATGTGATCTTAGATGAGAAAGTAGCTGTTATGGATACTGTGGATGCACGCAAGACAGACGAATGGCTTGCAAACTTAGAAGAAGCATTAGATGGAAGAAGCGTAGATTACATTGTAGTATCTCATATGGAACCAGACCATGCAGCAAGCTTACAGGTACTGGCAGAAAAATATCCAGAAGCTCAGGTTGTGGGAAATGCAAAGACATTTAATATGATCCCTCAGTTCTTTACATTTGATCTAGAAGGACGTAAAGTCGTAGTAAAAGAAGGAGACACATTATCTCTTGGATCTCATACATTACAGTTCGTTATGGCACCAATGGTTCATTGGCCAGAAGTTATGGTAGCATATGAAACATCAGAGAAAATCTTATTCTCAGCAGATGGATTTGGTAAATTCGGAGCCTTAGATGCAGACGAAGACTGGGCATGTGAAGCAAGACGTTATTATTTCAATATCTGTGGTAAATACGGAGTACAGGTACAGAATCTCTTAAAGAAAGCCGCAGGATTAGACATTGAGATCATCTGTCCATTACACGGACCAATCTTAAAAGAAAATCTTGGATATTATATTGGATTATACGACACATGGAGCAAATATGAGCCAGAGAACGAAGGAATCCTGATCGCATACGCATCTATCCATGGAAATACAGCAGCTGCAGCAAAGAAATTAGCAGAAATCTTAGAAGCAAAAGGAGCTCCAAAAGTCGTAGTAGCAGACCTTTCAAGAGATGATATGGCAGAAGTGATCGAAGATGCATTCCGCTATGACAGACTGGTACTGGCAGCAGCAACATACGATGCAGGAATCTTCCCATGCATGGAAGACTTCTTACATCATTTAAAAGCTAAGAACTATCAGAAACGTAAAGTTGCATTTATGGAAAATGGATCATGGGCACCAATGGCAGCAAAAATCATGAAAGGTATCGTAGAAGGATTTAAGAATATTGAGATTGTTGATCCTGTAGTTACGATCAAATCTACTATGAATGATGAGAACGTTAAGACTATGGAAGAATTGGCTGATAATTTACTGTAAATTTTAACTTGTTTTAATTTGTAAGTTGGCCAACTGTAGATTTTGAGTATATGATAAAAAATAAATAAGCAACCGAAAACGCAGCGGTGGAATTTTGCTCACATTTTGAACAAATCGCTTATCCGCCCAATTTCCTACGAGAACTCGCTCTGAAGTTTTGTTTCAGACAAAAGTCTTTGAAGCTCAGACACTCGTCCAATTGGGCTGCGAATTTGTTCAAAATATGGCAAAATTCCAATGCTGCGTTTTCGGTTGCTTATTTATTTTTTATCATATACCTGAAGTCTAAAGTGTGGACAATTACAAGATTGGAAAACTAAAGTGGTGTGTATGGAGAACAGCATTGATTGTAAAATAGGGAATTTTCAGACAGAAGGTAATGTTATTATGCTTCATAAACATCTCAATAAATCGGTGCTTGTTTAAGCACTTTTCATCTGCTGTTAACGAATACAAAAATTATTAACCAGTACCGTTTAACATGCACACTGCGTAGAGATTTGAATAGCGTTTCGTTGTATGAGTCAGAAAGAAGATAAGAAGAAATATTTATAAGAAAAAAGGGTGACAACATGAGCACTTTTTGAATGCGTTTTTTACAAATTCGCAGCGCCCTGTGGTCGATTGTTTGAACGTAGCTGCGGGCAT
>JAXJNA010000014.1:0-5211 GCA_036312945.1 Anaerostipes hadrus | reverse complement strand
TAAAAGTTTTTCCTTTTTGATCACATTCTTCGTTTTACAGTATTCCTTTCCTTGTTTATTGTTCTCGTATGAACGAGAGATGCTACGCTGTAATCTGCGTTTTTGTTTCTCTAGTTTCTTAACTTTTTTCGTTTTATTGATATTCTTATATTTATTGCCATCAGAACATATCGCTAAATCTTTAATCCCTAGATCAATCCCTATCCCATCATTGGAGGGAACGGTAACAGAGTCTTCGTATTCAATGCCTACTGTGATCCACCAGTTGATTCCATCATATCTAATACGGGGATTACTATAGTTACAATCCGTAGGTATCCGATTCTTTTCCGCAAGTCTGATCCAGTTTATCTTTTGCCTATTCTTCTTTTTGGAAGCAGCAAAACCCTCAATTTTTACATGCGTATCTGAAAATTGGATCTTTACATTATCTTGATAAAAAGATGGTATAGAAAATTTTCGGCTTTTGAATTTAGGAAACTTTGAACATCCTTTGAAAAATCTCTTATATGCATGACAAGCATCTTTGATCGCTTGTTTTGTTACATTATTTGAAACTTCATTTAACCAGGAATATTCCTCTGTTTTCTTTAATTGTGTAAATTCTTTTCTCAGATCACTATCCGATAGGAACTTACCACCATTTTTATAGTTTTCTTTTTCTCTTCCTAACGCCCAGTTATAAGCGAATCTGGCAGTATTGGCATATCGAAAAAGTTTTGTATTCTGTTTATTATTTGGGATCAGCATGACTCGAATTGTTTTTATCATCTTCTTCACCACCATCATCTATCAGTTCTTTTACAAGTTTTCTTGCTTTATTGGCACATTTGCCTTGTAATTTACAACTAAATACAGTTATTATCTGAACTAAATCTTCAACAAGTTCTTGTTGCTCTGTCTTTTCAGTATGATCGATGATTTCAATATCACAATCATATAGACTTGCAAAATATTTTCCAGATGAAGCTGGACATTTGCCAGTGCCAGCGAATCTACTTCTTTCAGAAATGGATATTCCCTTTTATACATGGCTGGTGTGTTTTTTAACATTTTCTTTGTCTTTTCATACTCTCGAATCTTATCATCAAGCATCTGATTGTACAGAAAACGACAACAGCCAAATGTTTTGCCAAGAAGTATCTTCTGTTCTTCTGTCGGATAGATCCGGAAACGATATGCTATGTTCAATGCTTTTTCTCTCCCTGAGTTTCAATGTATTGACGGATCACTTCTACTGGAGTGCCTGCTACTGGTACTTTTATAAGCATTGATAAATTTACTAAGTTCTGTCCTCGGCTACGCACGGAACATTACATGCATATGATCAATGTCATGATTCTATTATACCATAGATCGTACTGTCGAACAAATGTTCTTTTCGTTTTTGCGCAATTCATCTCCAACCTGCAGAGGAAGGAGAATTTTTGCTATATTATGTTAAAAAGTGCCATCTTTTTCTGTTACAAAAAAGATGGCACTTTTGATCTGTGACAAATATTTAATTAAATTTTGTGTAATGAATGAGATCTCCCAAATAATCATATCCAAATTGGTACACCATAATATTTCTGATCACCGCAAATCCAAAGAACATGCATGCTCCTAGAATCAACATCCACAGCCTTGGTTTCATACTCCTGATCTCTCTGGCTGTCAGTTTCTTTACCATCCATCCTACGATACACCATAGAAACACAATCCCAGTATATACAACCGTCGGATTACATAAAAATGCTCTCTTAATATCCAAATGTAACAAAGCGCTCACACTTCTTGTCCCGCCGCATGCCGGGCAGTAAAAATGTGTTACTTCCTTAAAGAAACATGGCATACTTCTTATGATCTTATATAGAGTCATCATTTTCATCAATATATGTATCATAATGTGTATTAAACTCTTTCATTTCATTCTGAAAATCTGAACTCAACAAAATATTCACAACAAAAACTGTGATCAAGATCACAGAACCAATGATTCCTATAATTCCACAAATCAATCCGGCTTTCGCTTTATTTCCTCTTGTTTCATTGACTTTTGGAGTCACTGCAAAGCAGATGATTGCTGCAATCCCAGTGATGATCGCGATTGGCGTACAGCAACAACTGACCATGCATACAACTGCTATGATTCCAAGGATCATTGTTGCGATCGCAATTCCACTTGTCTGTTCCTGCTGTGGTTGTTCTATGTGATCATCTTCGTAACGATATCGTCTGTATGGATCATCATCTTGTGTATAATATTCTTGTGTTGAATCTTCATCTTTAATCTCGTATCCAGTATACGGATCGTATCTCTTATCTTCCATACTTTTCTCCTCTACTTTCTAATGTAGCGAATCATTCCAGGTCCTAATTTGTCCGTTGGACGAGAAATAAATTCATGTTTGTGATAAAATGGTTCTCTTCCGATCGCACACATCAGATCCAACATGATCTCGGTTCCTTCTTCACAAAGATTCTCTACATACTCGATCAGATCTTCTATGATCGCACTTCCGATTCCGTAATGCTGATAATCTGGATGAATCATCAGATCCTGAATGTAACAAATGACCGCTCCGTCACCGACAAGTCGTCCCATTCCAACGATTTTGGCATCAATGTATGCGCAGACAATATATAAACTGTTATCTAAGGCTTTCTTCGCCTGTGTTCTTGATAATGGTTTAAAATTGACCGCTTTCCTTAATTCCAGATACGTATCAACTCCTACATTATTTGATACTAGTGTTACTAATTTCATTCTTTCCTTGTCTTCTTTCTTCTATATAATATGTTTCTCTTCCTAATGTCAAAATTATTTCTCTGATTGGCTATCATCTTATCATGAATTTTATCACATTACAAGAAATGAATCTTTCTTATTATATTTTATAATTTTATACACAATAAAACAGGTGATTTTTCGTTTTTTCCACAAAAATCACCTGTTTCTTCTATATAATAGTAGATATTTTAAGAACTAATCCTGTAATGCATCTACATCACGTTCTCCAGTACGGATCTTAACTACATTCCTTACTTCGTAACTGAAGATCTTTCCGTCACCAACTTCTCCTGTAAATGCAGATTTCTGGATAGCTTCGATCGTTTTTCTTTCCCATTCTTCAGAAGATACAACGATCTCAAATTTAATCTTTGGACGCATCATCATATCAACTTTTGTTCCACGGACAACTTCTGTAAAACCTTTCTGTGCTCCGCATCCCATAACCTGTGATACTGTGATTCCGTTAACTCCAATTTTATTTAAAGCTTCTTTGACATCTTCGAATTTCTCTTCTCGGACGATTGCATTAATTTTGATCAACATATATTTTCACCTCTTTTAATCTAAACCATTAAAACTTGGATAAGCATTCTCTCCGTGTTCTGATACATCCAATCCGACTTTCTCGGCTCTTTCTTCAACTCTTAATGGAGTAAAGATACGGACAATTGCGATACAGATCAGGCTTCCGACTACTGCAACTGCAATGGATACAAGAATTCCTATGATCTGTGCTACGAACAATCTTGTTTCTCCAAACACTAGTCCATTCCATTTTGCGACTCCATTGATGGATGTCATCCCAAATAACCCGGTTGCGATACCTCCCCAGATACCACCGATTCCGTGGCATCCAAATGCATCCAATGCATCGTCAATCTTTAATTTTCCTTTGATCAGTTTTACACCGAAGTAACAGATTGGGCTTACTAATAATCCACAGATCACTGCTGCCCACATTGGAACAAATCCAGCTCCTGGTGTGATCGCTACCAGTCCGATAACCAACCCTGTGGATGCTCCAACTAAAGTTGTTTTTCCTTCTGAAAATACTTCAATCAACATCCATGACACAAGGGCTGCAGCTGCTGAAACAGATGTTGTCATAAATGCATGTGCCGCAAGTCCATTTGCTGCAAGAGCACTTCCTGCATTGAAGCCATACCATCCAAACCATAACAGTGCAGCTCCTAAAAATACAAATGGTGTATTATGTACGTGGTAAACTCCCTGGTCATATCCACGACGTTTTCCAAGTGTTAACGCTAATACCAGACCGCTGACCCCTGATGTGATATGAACGACATTTCCTCCTGCAAAATCGACAGAACCGATCTCTGCTAAGAATCCGCCTTCTCCCCATACCATATGTGCCATTGGATAGTAAACGATCAATGACCATAAGATAATAAAAAGAACTAATGCTTTAAATTTCATTCTTCCTGCAACAGATCCTGTGATCAGTGCTGGTGTGATCATTGCAAACATCATCTGAAATGCTGCAAATGCAAGGTTGGGGATCGTAGCTGCGTATGGTCCTGGTTTCATTCCAACTCCGTTAAAACCAAACCATTTTGCTCCTCCAATGATTCCTGCATGGTTTCCACCGAAAGATAGTGCATATCCAACAAATATCCACATGATCACGGAAACTCCCATGATAAATACACACTGCATCATCGTGTTTCCAACGTTTTTCCTTCGTACCATTCCTCCATAGAAAAATGCAAGGCCTGGTGTCATAATAAATACAAATGCTGCACATAGCAGAATAAATGCTGTATCTCCTGCGTTCATAGTATATTCCTCCATTCTCATTTTCAACTATGCTTCTATGCTCGTCAGAATAGCTAGTTCTGACATGATTGAAAATCTCTCGAGAGAATGTTTTTATTAACTACCTCTAGCTAATAAAAAAGGAGCCAAAGCACACTTTTCTTTATGCTTTGACTCCTTCGTCACGTTTATAGTAACAAAAGGTGTTTTAAAATGCAAGATTTATTTATGTATTTTTATCAAGACAATCTTGATTTGAATGACGGAAATTATTGATGGAATATTATAAAAAGAGATCATGTGTCTGCAACCCACTCGCGTTCGGACTCCCACGTAGCTGTACTAAGCTCCTGAATGGTCTAACGACCATCCACTCACTAAGTGCAGACGTGTCCGTACGGTTGCCGACACATGATCTCTTTTTATAATATTCAAATAATTTACGTAATTCAAACCACTACGCAGTGTGTATGTTTTACTGTATTGGCATTTATAATAAACATCTGTCTTCCACTGCAAAAATTGAAAACCGATGACGTTTAACATACATCCATCCGCTTGAATTTTCTTAATTTTATGATTGAAAGTCTTCAGGTATTTAGAGAAAAAATGAAAGATAGCATGTGAGCAACGATCGAATTCCATAGGAGTTTTGATGG
>JAXJNA010000013.1:0-38423 GCA_036312945.1 Anaerostipes hadrus | reverse complement strand
CTGTAAAAAATGTGAGGAAAATTCTAATGCTGCTCTTCCGATCGTTTATTTATTTTTTATCATATACTGAAAATCTACAGTTGGCCAACACACAAATTAGTAGATACTATCCCTAAACACAATCTTACGATATGCTTCAAACTGTAACCAACGGTTAAAGAATTCACTTCCTGGTTTGTATCCTTGTTCTTTTAATTCTGCAAACAGTTTGTCTGCTTTTTCTTTAGAATCTGCAAGGATTTCAAATCCACGTCCATTGATCAGTGGAAGGCCTTTGTATTCGTATTCTTCGATTGGAAGGATTGCTGATACTTTTCTGTCTCTGATCTGTACGGCTACTTTGTCTCTGAATACGATGACATCAAAGTAGTCTGGGTACTGATAGCTTTCTCCTTCTACCGGAATTTCATCTCCGATCGTGTAGGATTTTCCAGATGGTTTGATCTTTGTGACGGTCATACTTTCCATGTTGTAGTAAAATTCTTCAAAGATGTCTCCATTGGCTTTTAATTTTCCATGTGCAAAGACGCATTTTAGGTCTGTTTCTTCGTCAACTTCGGAATTTTTGATCACTCCGCATGCGGATGTCATGTTTGTGATACGATCGATCAAGATCAGCTCTCCTAATGCTTTATGATCATCAAATTCATCTAAGACGATCTCTTCCTGCAAGATAACATCACATACTGCGATCTCATTCTTTCTTAAGTTGTTTGCTGGAATGTATTCTCCTGTGTTGACATCGATCTTGTACTGAATATTTGTCACGATTCCTGGAATTTCTTTTGTTCCGATCTTTACAAAATATTCTTTTCCTGGTAATAATTCTCCGTCATCCATCCAAAGGACTGTCGCCGTAAATGATTTGCTGACTGGAAGTTCTGTTTTATTGGCCAGTACGCATCCTCTGGATACATCAACTTCTCGGTCTAACTGAATCGTTACTGGACGGCCTTTTTCAGCTGTCTGTGCATCTTTATCACCAATTAATAAACTCTTAACCTTTGCGTGTTCTTTGCTAGGTAATGTCACGATCTCATCTCCGACAGAAATCTGTCCGGATTCGATCTGTCCCTGGAATCCACGGAATGTGTGGTTTGGACGGCATACCCTCTGAACTGGCATATAGAATCCTTCTTCTTCGGATTTTTCACATACATCCACTGTCTCTAAGTATTCCAGTAATGGTTCTCCTGTATACCATGGAATGTTATCTGATTTTGTTGTAACGTTATCTCCTTCTGTTGCAGATACTGGGATGATCTTTACATTTGCAAGAGATAATTCTTCCTGTAATTCTTTGATCTGTTCCTCGATCTTTCGGAATGTTTCCTGATCGTATTTTACAAGGTCCATTTTATTGACTGCAAATACGAAATGTCTGATCCCCATCAAGGCGCAGATTCTTGCGTGACGTCTTGTCTGTACTAATACTCCTTGGGATGCATCGATCAAGATGACTGCCAAATCTGCAAAGGATGCTCCTACGGCCATGTTTCTTGTATATTCTTCATGTCCTGGTGTATCTGCTACGATAAAACTTCTTTTTTCTGTTGTAAAATAACGGTAGGCAACGTCGATCGTAATTCCCTGTTCTCTTTCTGCCATCAATCCATCAAGCAATAAGGAATAGTCGATCTTTCCACCACGGCTTCCAACTTTACTGTCTAACTCTAATGCTTCTTCCTGGTCTGTATATAATAACTTGGAATCATATAAAATATGTCCGATCAGTGTAGATTTTCCATCATCTACACTACCGCAAGTAATAAATTTTAATAATCCGATCATCTTAGAAATACCCCTCTCTCTTTCTTCTTTCCATGCTTCCTGCTGCTTCATTATCAATAACTCTGGTTGTTCTTTCTGAAGAAACCGCACTCAATGTCTCATCAATGATCTCATCAAGTGTTGAGGCTTTTGATTCCACTCCTCCAGTTAATGGATAACATCCAAGGGTTCTAAATCTCACACTCTTGTGTTCGATCTTCTCACCTGGTCTTAATTTTAATCTGTCATCATCGACCATGATGATATTTCCATCTCTCTCGATCACTGGGCGTTCTTTTGCAAAATATAATGGAACGATATCGATTTTTTCGCGTTTGATATATTTCCAGATATCTGTCTCTGTCCAGTTAGAGATTGGGAATACACGAATGCTTTCTCCTTTTTTGATCTTGGAGTTATATAATTTCCACATTTCTGGTCTCTGGTTCTTTGGATCCCATGCCTGATTTTCATTTCTAAAAGAGAAGATTCTTTCTTTTGCACGAGATTTTTCTTCATCACGACGTCCGCCACCAAATGCTGCGGTAAATCCATATTTATTTAACGCTTGCTTTAGGGCCTGTGTTTTCATGATATCTGTGTAAGCGGCTCCACTGTCAAATGGATTAACCCCCTGTTTTACACCATCTTCATTGATGTATTCTAACATTTCTAATCCGTATTTCTTTGCTGTGTCATCACGGAATTGGATCATTTCTTTGAATTTCCATGTTGTATTAACATGTAAAAATGGAAATGGTGGTTTCTCCGGATAGAATGCTTTTAATGCTAAATGTAACATAACTGAGCTGTCTTTTCCGATAGAATATAACATAACTGGTTTTTCACAAGAAGCTGCAACTTCTCGGATAATGTAGATTGCTTCCGCCTCCAGCTGGTCAAGATGTGATAATTCGCTCATTTTGATGTCCTCCAATCTAATATTTGTTTGAATCTTTCTTGTTGATCTCTATGGTTTGTTCTTCTCCGGTATATTTTTTGATCTTCCAGAGAATCGTATCTTTGCTTTCGTTAACTGTCATTTCACTTCCCATTCCACCGATATCAGCTCCTAGGAAAAATGCGATGGCCCCTGTTTTACATTCTTTTAAGCAGGATGTACATCCCCAACAGTCTTTCGGATATTTGATGTATGCTTTGCCAGTTTCATCGGTCTTTATCAAACTTCCGGGACAGACGTCTAAGCATCGTTTGCATCCAACGCATTTATTTTTGTTAATTCTGATGCTCATATTGTTCATCCTCCTTTACTAGTTCTCGTAAAATGACTTTGATCTCTCCATCCACTTTCTTTGTATTGACGTATTTTTTCCAGTCATCACTCTTTTGTGGATGATCAAGATTCTCTGCAAAACTGTGCCATCTTGTCTCTTTTCTTGCTTTTAAATGTTCGATCAGAGTCAGACAGATCGTTAATCGTTCTTTTAGTTCATAATAAAACATTAATTCATGATAATCCTTGGCACTTAACTGTCCAGATAATGTGATCAGATTGTTGATCTTTTCTTTGGCAAGATTTAAGCAGTTTTCATTAAACTGATAATGACTTGAAATTCCGCCTGCATAAGCATCCATGACTTTCTGCATTGCTTCTTCCATCTGCTCGATCGTAAAAATGCTGTCTTTGTCTGATAAAATATTGTTGTATTCTTTCACTTTCTCGTCTAATAACTGTTCTTCTTTGTGATCTGTTGTATCAAACGTCTGATCTTTTAATTTCTCTACGATATCCAGTGCTGCGATCTCGCCTTCTACTAAAGCTCCTGTCACATATTTCTGTGGACATCCCCCTGCAACATCTCCTGCTGCGTACAGCCCATGGATCGTTGTCTCTCGGTTTGTGTTTACCCAGTAACCACTGGCAGTATGTCCACCAACGATATATGGTTCCGTTCCCTCGATCTCTACATTTTGTTCACTTGGATCTTTGCCTTGCTCGATCCACTTTAAAGTCTGGCTTGGTGCCATATTTAAATATGCTTTCTTAAGATCTGTATCTTTTTCCTTCTCAATTCCTTCGGTTCTTAGATAACAAGGGCCTCTTCCTTCCAGGTTTTCCTGTGTTGTTCCATAAACACGCTGAGAAGTTGTGATTCCGTATTTATCTTCGTAAATCTCTCCTTTAGCGTTTACCTGCTTTGCCCCGACTCCCTGTGCGATCGTTCCTGTTGGTGCGATCGTATCTTTACACCTTAGTGCGATAAAACGCATCTCAAAGGTTGTCATCTCAGCTCCAGCATCAATTCCCATTGCGTATCCGGCACCAGTGTTAAATGGTGGATACCACATCTTATGTCTTGAAAATCCAGGGTTGTTTGGCTTATAAAGCCCTGCTGCCCCTCCAGTTGCACAAAGGACTTTCTTTGCACGGATCTCATAAGCTGTTCCATTTTCCATATGGAAACCGAAGGCTCCTTTGATCGTATTATCTTCCACGATATAATCGGTGATATTCAAATGATTGATCACCTCTACGTTATCTAGCTGATTTACTGCATCTGCAAGGATTGGTTTGATATTTTCTCCATTGATCTTAATATTTCGATTTCCTCTGGCAACATATTCACCATTTTCATCCTTTAAAATAACCAATCCTAACTGTTCCATCTTACTTGTCACTTCATTTAAACGTTCTGACATGGTAAGAAGCAGGTCACCTCGTACGATCTCATCAGCATCTTTTCTTGCATAATCAACGTAATCCTGTGGTTTTCTTCCCTTTACGATATAAGCATTGATCGCATTAACTCCAGCTGCTAAGCATCCGCTTCGTTTGATATTGGCTTTCTCTGCGATGATGATCTTTGCATCACTTTTTTCCCTGATCGTAAGCGCCGCATAACATCCAGCTGTTCCACCTCCGATGATCAAGACATCGGTATGTATGATCTGTTGTTTTGTAATTTCCATAATCGGTCCTTTCTGGTATATTTTTTAAATATAGAAGACATCGCCTTCCTGCATTTCTTTATTCTCTAGTAAATAAGTTTCCTTTTCATCAAATACATATAAACGGTAAATGATGATATCAACTTCTTCTCCAACGGTTACTGGATCTTTTTCCAAAGATCTCTCAGCTGTCACTTTGATCCCATTGATATTTACAACTACATCCAGGCGACTTCCACTAAAGATCACATCTTCGACAATTCCTTTTTCTGATGCACTCATATATCGTTTTAATTCCCCTTTTTTTGCTAACTCAAGGAATTCTGGTCTGACGATCGCTTTCTGTGCATGTTCTATTTTTTCAAATCCTTTTAAGGATTCATAATTTTCTACGATAGATGATCTTCCAACAAACTGGGCTACAAATGGTGTCTTTGGCGATTTATAAATCTCTAACGGGCTTCCCATCTGTTCAATCTTTCCATGATTCGTGATCAAGATCTCGTCAGCAACCTCTACGGCTTCATCCTGATCATGTGTGACGAAAATACTTGTGATGCCAAGCTTTGATACCATTTCTTTTAGCCAGAGTCGAAGCTCTGATCTTACTTTTGCATCGATCGCTGCAAATGGTTCATCAAGAAGTAATACCTGTGGGTTTGGAGCCAATGCTCTTGCAAATGCGACTCTCTGTCTCTGCCCTCCAGATAACTGATTGGGATATCTGTTTTCAAGCCCTGCTAATCCTGTTAATTCCAGTAATTCAAAAACTCGTTCTTTGATCTGTTTCTTCGGCATTTTTGCAATCTCTAGTCCAAATGCAATATTGTCAAAGACTGTCATATATCGGAATAGTGCATAACTTTGAAATACAAATCCAATCCCTCGTTTTGCTGCCGGAATATCATTGACTCTCTTTCCATCAATAAAGATATCTCCTGCATTCGGATTTTCCAATCCTGCGATCATTCGAAGCAGGGTTGTCTTTCCACTTCCACTTGGTCCAAGCAATGCTGCAAGTTTTCCTTTTTCAATTCCAAAGCTTACATTATCTGATGCCCGGAAGTTTCCGTATTGTTTATAGATATTTCTCATTTCGACATACATTTTATCTTCCGTCCTTTCCCTGTTGTCTGTCCTGTGAGCGGTACCATGCGATATTTCTTAAGATCAGTACAACGACTGCGATCAATACTAAAACTGATGATACTGCAAAGGCTGCTGTGATCGATGATGATGTTCCTGACATATATAAAGCGTCAATCTCCAATGGTAAGGTAAATGTCTCACCCCTTGTTTTAGAAAGTGCATTGACTGCTCCAAATTCTCCTAATGCTCTGGCACTACATAAGATGATCCCGTAGATCAATCCCCATTTCATCTGAGGAAGTGTGATCTTTCGAAAGATCGTAAATCCACTGGCTCCCATCAGTGCTGCTGCTTCTTCTTCGTCTTTTCCCTGTGAGTTTAAGATCGGTATGATCTCTCTTGATACAAATGGAAAAGTAACGAAAATGGTTGCTAAGATAACTCCTGGAATCGCAAATGCAATCCGGATATTCGTTCCAAAGAAGCTGTTGATCGCTCGGATCGCTGGATATGTCCATCCAAGTCTTCCAAATGTCATCAAGAATGCAAGTCCTACGATAACTGGTGAAATGGAAAATGGAATATCGATCAATGTTGCTAAAACCTGTTTTCCTTTGAAACTGAATTTTGTCAATAAAAATGCTGCCATGATTCCGAAAAATGTATTGATCGCTACCGCAACAAGCGTTGCCAGAATCGTTACAAATAAGGCACTTTTTACATAATCCGTCGAAATGGAATTTACATAGAATTTAAATCCCTCGCTTAATGAATTTGTAATAACGGAAAATAATGGTAAAACTAGCATAACGATCATAAATAAAGCACTGATCGTGATCAGGATGATCTTCGTTCGCTGTTTTCTTTTTTCAAATTTCTGCTGTTCATTCATGATCTTCCTCCTTACTGTGCATTGACTCTTCTTGCCTGTCTTACCTGTATGATATTGATCACAAATAACATCACAAAGGAAATGATCAGCATGACAAGGGCAATGGCTGTTGCACTTTTATAGTCGATATAGTTTAATTTCTGCATGATCACATAAGAGATCATCTGTGTATGTTCCTTGGCACTGTTCCCTGAGATATAGATCACACTTCCGTATTCTCCGATCCCCCTTGCAAATGCCAGTCCAAATCCTGTTAATAATGCAGGTCTTAATTCGGGTAAAATAACTTTGAAGAATGTTCTTGTCGGTGTTGCACCTAACATATACGCTGCTTCTTCATACTGATCATCCATTTTCTCAAGCACTGGCTGAACCGCTCTTACGATGAATGGAATTCCAATAAACACAAGTGCGATCAAAAGTCCGATCCTTGTATAAGAAATCTTAATCCCAAAGTGTGCAAAATATCGTCCGATCATTCCATCTTCCGCATACATTTTTGATAATGTAATACCAGCAACTGCGGTTGGCAGTGCAAAAGGAAGTTCGATCATCCCATCCATTAATCGTTTCCCTGGAAATTCATACTTTACAAGCACCCATGCGATGATCAGCCCAAACACAACATTGATCAATGCTGCAATAAACGAACTTCCGATACTTGTGATAAATGCATTTCTTACGGTTTCTTTCGATATTAATGTAAAGAATTCATTCGGTGATAATTTTAGTGCGTATGCAAATACGGATGCTAATGGGATCAGTACGATCAATGATAACATCGTTACTGTAACTCCCATCGTTAATCCGAACCCTGGAATGACCCTTGCTTTTTTCGCTTTTTTTAATGTATTATTCTCGTTATTTGTATTACTCATCTTCATTCCTGCCTTTTTATTGGTTTGTATAAATCTTGTCAAACAACGCTCCATCTTCAAAATATTTCTTGTAAGCCTGATCCCATCCTCCAAAATCACTGATCTTATATAGTTTCATGTTCAGATTAAATTTATCTTTGTACTGTTTTAAGATTGTTTCATTCGATGGCCGGTATCCTTCTTCGGCTGCGAGTTTCTGTGCTTTGTCACTGTAGAGATATTTTAAATACTCTGTTGCGATCTTCTTTGTTCCATTGACCTTTACGTTATCATCAACAAGGCTGACACTTGGCTGTGCCAAGATACTGATGCTTGGTGTTATGATCTCGTATTTGCCTGGATAATTCTTAACTGTCTGAATTGCTTCATTCTCCCATGCGATCAAGACATCACCTTTTTTATTTTCTACAAAGGTTGTCGTAGAACCTCTGGCTCCTGAATCCATAACGGATACATTCTGATATAATTTTGTCAGGAATTGTTCTTCCTTTTTCTGATCGTGATAGGTATCAATCGCATACCCATAAGCTGCTAAGAAGTTCCAGCAGGCACCCCCGCTACTCTTTGGATCTGGTGTGATGACTTCCACTCCTTTTTTGATCAAGTCTTTCCAGTCTTTGATGTTTTTCTTGTTTCCTTTTCTTACAAGAAAGACGATCGTTGATGTATATGGTGCAGAATCATTCGAAAATCTCTTCTGCCATCCTTTATTTATCAGTCCTGTCTGCTCGATCAGCGAAATATCATGTTCTAAAGCCAGTGTTACAACATCACCATTACTTCCTTCTACTACTGATCTTGCCTGACTTCCAGAGCCACCGTGGGACTGGATCACTTCAACTTTCTTTCCATATTTGTCTTTATAATATTTGATAAAATCTTTGTTATATTTCTCATAAAACTCTCTTGTTGGATCATAAGAGACATTTGTGATCGTAAGATTTTCTTTTTTCTTATTTCCACATCCTGCCATAGAAACCATAAGAATCATACAGAAACTTAAAAGGATCATTTTCTTACAGATATTTATTTTTCTGGTTCTTTGTTGTCTTATTTTCATGGTTTCTTCTCCTTTGTTTCGATTCCATACTATTTCTGTATGTTTTGTATGAATTGGATTATATAAGATTTCTGTATACATGTCAACAAATATCGTTATAGAAATTTATAATAGCTGATTCAAAGAAATTTTTATTATGTTCATCTTTGCTTATAAAAGCACGAAAAAAAGACGTTCTGACATATTTTTCAATACGTCAAAACGTCTTTTTTCATTTATTATTTCATGTATTTTTGCAGATTCTTCTTTTGTTTATCACTGATCTGATAAAAAGTCTGTTTTCCATTCTTATCTTCAATCCCAATGACAGTAGTATCTCCGAGAAGTAGTTTTGTTAATGTACCACTTGTATAAAAACGATACTCATTCCATGAGGCTGTATCCTGTGTGGCATCTTTTCCAGATAACTTCTTCGCTTTCTCAATAATCTTAGATACTTTGATCGCTGTGTCATTAAATTTCATCTTCTTATCTGTTACAACGATCTGGGCATCTGCAATTCTTGCTGCTACGTTACTGTAATTCTTCTGCTCTTTGGCATCGATCAACGCATCTCCAACGGTTGAAGCACCATTATATGCATAAACATTCTCTGGAATCTCATCAAACACAATATAACTGTCACCATATACTTTGAATTCAAACGTTGTATTATCTTCATCGATCAACGCATAAGAATAACTTTGTTTATACTGCTTCTCTACATCAGTTGGTGTAATTCCGATCATTCGATTACATCCAGTTACAATCTTCTTTACATATTTGCAGACTGGAATATTCGTTACTGCAAAACTCTGATTCTTGATCGTATTCGTTGCAAAGTCAACTTTAATGATCCTGCTGTCTTTGACACGACTTTTGTAGTCTGCGATCTTTTGATCTCCAGAAGTTGCATGGATTGCTTTGATCTTCTTATTTAGTGAACTTGTTTTTTTCTTTTCTTCTTTTAACTGAACAGACAGTTTATCTCTTTCATCCTTAAGACTCTGATAATATTTCGATTCCACGACAGAATCCTTTGACGGCTTAAAACACCCCGTCATCATCACGCTGCTCATTGTGATCACTGCTGCTGTTAGTATATATTTTGCACCTTTCATATGGTTTCCCTCCATTACAGGTCTTATCGTTTTTGGGCGATCTCTCCTGCTTTCTTATAGATGCTGTTTGGTGCGATACATCCACGTACCATAGATAATGGATAAATATTGCTATCATGACCAACCACTGATCCTGGATTCAAGATAGTTCCGCATCCTACTTCTACACGAGAACTTAAGATCGCACCGATCTTCTTTCTTCCAGTCTCAATCTTTTCTTCTCCGTTTTTGATCACAACGTTTGTCTTGTCAGATTTTACATTCGATGTGATAGATCCTGCTCCCATATGAGACTTATATCCTAAAATAGAATCTCCAACATAATTGTAATGAGGTACCTGAACATTATTAAATAAAATATCATTCTTGATCTCTGTAGAATTTCCTACAACACATCCTGCCCCGATCAGCGCATTTCCTCTGATAAATGCTCCTGGTCGCACTTCTGTATCTGGGCCAATGATCGCTGGTCCATTGATCGTTGCCGTCTTGGCGATCGTTGCACTTTTGGCGATCCATACATCTTCTTCCACCTGATCATATTCATCTTTGGACAATGTTGGTCCAATTTCCAAAATAAAATCCTTGATCAAAGGAAGAATCTCCCATGGATAGGTTGTCTGTTCAAATAATTGGGCTGCAATTGTCTGATCTAAATCCTGAAAGAACTCTTTGTTTGTTAATTCTACCATCTGATTTTACCTCTTTCTGTTCTTATTATCTGTTTCAATCTACGGTCGGTAATTTTCATTTGAAATCCAACTCAATCGGACAGTGATCTGATCCCATCACATCTGTTAAGATCTTTGCATCACTGATACGATCTTTTAAGCACTCTGATACAATAAAATAATCAATACGCCACCCTGCGTTATTCTTTCTCGCATTGAAGCGGTAAGACCACCAGGAGTAGATTCCTGCCTGGTCTGGGTATAAATAACGGAAGGTATCGATAAATCCATTGCTAAGGATCGTTCTCATTTTTTCACGTTCTTCATCCGTGAAACCAGCATTTTTTCTATTTGTCTTTGGGTTCTTAAGATCTATCTCCTCGACTGCAACATTCAGATCTCCACAAAAGATCACCGGCTTCTTCTCTTCTAACTTCTTCAAATAAGCAAGAAAATCTTCTTCCCACTTCATTCGATAAGAAAGCCTTGCCAGTTCACTTTGTGAATTTGGTGTATACACTGTGATAAAGTAATAATCTTTAAACTCCAGTGTGATCACACGTCCTTCCTGATCATGTTCTTCTATCCCAAGACCGTAAGAAACGCTGATCGGTTCTTCTTTTGTAAAAATACCTGTCCCTGAATATCCTTTCTTCACTGCATAATTCCAGTACTGGTGATATCCCGGAAGATCCAGATCAAGCTGGCCTTCCTGCATCTTGCTTTCCTGAATGCAGAAAATATCGGCATCTGTCTCATTGAAAAAATCCAAAAATCCTTTCTTTACACATGCTCTGATCCCATTGACATTCCATGATATGAATTTCATCTAATTCCCTCCACGTCTCTTATTATAAAGAAACATAATCACTCCTGCTGCAACGATCACACAATATCCTACAAAACTCAGCATATCTGGAAGCTGTCCAAAAACGAGAAGCCCCATAATTGCTGAGAACATGATCTGTGTGTAATCATATACAGAAATCTCCCTTGCTGGTGCATACGTATATGCCGCTGTGACTCCAAACTGTCCTCCTGCTGCAGCTAATCCTGTTAATAACAAAAAGAATAACTGCCTTGCTGAGATCGGATGAAAATCCACGATCAAATATGGTACACACGCCAACATAGAAAATGTTGAGAAGAAAAGTACGATCATTGGTCCTCTTTCTCCTCTAAGTCCAAGTTTTCTCACGCAGGTATATGCAAACCCTGCACACATTCCACCTGCAAAACCGATCACAGCTGCTGGTGTCATTCCGCCTGCGAAACTTGGTTTTACAATAAATAAACTACCGACAAAAGCTGCGATCACGCATGCGCATTGTGTCGGTGTGATCTTCTCTTTCAGTACTAAATAAGAAAATACAATAACAAAAAATGGCGATAACTTATTTAGACATGAAGCATCTGAAAGCACCAGGTGATCTACCGCATAAAAGTTGCAGAAAATACCTAAGGTCCCAAAAAGGGACCTTAGAATAAACCAATGCAAATTTCTTTTCTGAATCTGAATCTTTTCCTTGCTGCGAATGATCATGATAAATGCAATGATCGCAGCAACTAAATTACGGAAAAAACTCTTCTCGATCGCTGGAAGATCTCCTGACAGCTTTAAAAACAATGCCATAAGGGCAAAGGAAAAAGCTGACAGTATGATGCATATAATTCCACGATTCTTATCTTTCATAACAAGATTATACTCTTGAAGAATATTCTCCAGTTCTTGTATCGATCTTTAACGTATCACCTTCGTTAACGAATAATGGTACCATTACCTGAGCACCTGTTTCAACGATACATGGTTTTGTAGCACCCTGTGCTGTGTTTCCTTTTTCTCCTGGTTCACATTCTGTAACAAGTAATTCTACAGAAATAGGTGGTTCAACCTGGAACGCATTACCTGCGTGAGAAACGATCGTAACGTTTTCATTCTCTTTAACGAATTTTAAAGAATCTCCGATAACATCTGGTCCTAATGCGATCTGATCAAATGTTTCGTTATCCATGAAGTAGAATAATTCTCCATCGTTGTACAGATATTGCATTTCTTTACGTTCGATATGAGCGTTTTCAAATTTCTCTGTTGGACGGAATGTTTTCTCAACAACTCCACCGTTCTTGATATTTTTTAATTTACAACGTACGAACGCTGCTCCCTTTCCAGGTTTTACATGCTGGAATTCGATGATCTGGTAAATATTATTCTCGAACTGAATTGTTAATCCATTCTTAAAATCTCCTGCTGTAACCATATTATAATTGTCCTCCTTAAATTATATCTTTTCTTATTTTATCTTAAATCTATAGTTGAATCAACTATTTATTTGCTAATTTATAGATTTCGTATATGTCATTCTCATCACAGACCTTAAATGAACCGATCGTTCTGGTTCCTTCATAGGAGCATCCATATGCCATTTGCTTCACTTCTTCGTCTGTTTTTGAACCAATTTCTTTTGCCTCACGAAAACTTGTCGGCATATCAAGTGATGCAAAATATGCAACTGTTTTCTGAATTCCCTGCTGTGCTGCCTTCACATCGTCAGCTTCTTCTACATTCCAAACTCTTCTGGCGTACTGTGCAAATCTGGATGGTTTGGCATCGTATACATAAGTTGCCCATGCTCCCCATACTGCGGATAAACTTGCCCCATGTGCAATATCAAACTTCGCACTTAATTCATGTCCCAACTGATGCACTGCAAAGTCTTTCTCAGCTCCAAGTCCTGTAATTCCGTTGTGTGAAAGACTTCCTGCCCACATGATCTCACTCATCGCATTATAATCGTGGGAATCCTTGATCGCAATCGCACCATTTCGGATCACAGTACGAAGCAGACCTTCTGCGATCTCGTCTGTCAATTCATTATTCTCTGTCTGTGTAAAATAACGGTCCAATGTATGCATCATAATATCCACAACGCCACATCCTACCTGATATTTTGGTAATGTATATGTAAGTTCAGGATTCATGATCGCAAATGCAGGTCGGTTGAAATCCGTGGAAAGACCTCTCTTGATCTTCGTCTCTTCATTCGTAAGCACTGCTGAATCACTTGTCTCACTTCCTGCCGCTGCGAGTGTTAATACAACCCCAACAGGAAGAGATTTCTTCACTGTCTGTTTCTTAGACCAGAACTCCCAGATATCTGTATCTGGATTCGCTGTCCCATGTGCCACAGCCTTTGAAGTATCGATCACACTTCCTCCACCTACTGCCAGTACAAAGTCCGTTCCAAATTCGATGGATTTCTTCACTGCTTCTCTCGCAAATGAAAGTCTTGGATTCGGCTTCACTCCTCCAACTGTCATATATTCAAGACCTGCTTCTTTTAATGAATCGGTTACCTGATCAAGTAATCCGCTTCTTACAACACTTCCTCCACCATAGACAACAAACACTTTGGAAGCTTTCAGGCTTTTTGCAAGTTCTCCTGCCTGCTTCTGTGTCTCTTTTCCAAAAATGATTCTTGTTGGTGTATACTGGGTAAATCCATGCATTCGCTCATCCTCCATCTGCCTATAAATAAGGGCAAAACTTGTATGTTACTGATTAATCTGCATCTCTTGTTAACTTCACAACGATCTCTTCTGCGATCTCTTCCACCGTCTTATAATCTGTATTCACTACAACATCTGCTGCCGCTTCGTACTTTGGACGGCGCTGTTCCATCATATTAGAAATAAATTCGGTATTCTTATTCCCACGTAATAATGGTCTGTCATCATTGTCTTTGACACGCTCTAAGATCACTTCTGGAGATGCTGTCAATAAAACGACCTTTCCATTCTTCTTCATCTCAGCAACGTTCTCATCACGAAGCGCAACTCCACCACCGCAGGAGATGATCTGGTTATTCTTCTTCTGAAGCTCGATCAAAAGGTTTGTCTCACAGTTTCTGAAATATGTCTCTCCATATTCTTCAAAAATCTTATTGATAGACATTCCTTCTTTCTTCACGATCTCTTCATCCATCTCTACCTGTGGGGATGCAAGGATCTTACTTAGATATGTAGAAACAGTACTCTTACCTGCTCCCATAAATCCGATCAATAAGATGTTATGTGTAAATAATGTCTTTGCCTGAATTCTTCTGCTGTTTTCTACAATATAAGTAAATATATCAAGAATCTCATCCTTATAGGTATTCTCATCCACATGTGTGAGCAGCATCTTACGCTGTCTCTTTTCCTGTTCTGGCTGAAGGATCGGCAATCCGTTCTCTTTCTTGTAGACCATGATCTCTTTAATGATATCCATTCTCTCTTCTAATACAGAGACAATCTTCTTATCACACAGATCTAATCTCTCTCTAATCTCTTCTAACTGACTCATCTTCTTGTTCTTTCCTTTTCTATACTAAATGTTCCCATACTTCTCAGATAACGAAGTGTGGTCTTGTTCAGTATATCATACATTCCTATATTTTTTCAATTCATTGCCTCCATAATTTAGGCAAATTCACTTTGCTCTGTGATAAATGAAATAAAATCTTTCACAATCGGAGTCAGGTATTTATCTTTTTTTAGTACAAGATATATATATCGTTCGATCTCTGGTGATATGATCGGGCGAACACACACATCCATTGTATCAAGAAGCGGAATCTTTGGAACGATCGCAATTCCAAATCCTGCTGCAACAAGCCCTGCCACAGAAGAATCTTCTTCCCCTTCATATGCGATCGTCGGTTGCCTTTTAATCCTTGAAAAACAACTGTCGATGACCGGCCTTAATCCACTGTTCTTTGTAAAATATACGTAATCATATTCAACCGTATCCAGAAGATCGATTTCTTCCTTTTGAGCCAATGGATGGTCCTTTGGCGTGATCAAAACCAGTTCTTCCTGACCAACCGGAATAAATTCAAGTTCATCTTCCCCTTCTATATAAGAAGAAAATGCAAGATCATATTTTCCATCTTTTAATTCTTCCACGATCTTCTTCGTTGTTCCCTGGCCAAATGAAAAATGAACATGATTCTTCCCCTTTTCTTCCAGATAACCTTTGATCAGATTTGGAATAAAATGACTTCCCAAAGTAAAAATATACCCCATATCAATAAATCCACCGCTGGTTCCTGATGTTTCTGTTACCACCCTTTTTCCTTCATCCAACATATCCAGCGACTGCTCCACATAACGTAAAAACAACGCTCCATATTTTGTTAATTTTGCATTTCTCCCCTGTTTTTCGAATAATTTCACACCCAATTCACTCTCAAGACATGAGATTGCATGACTTAAACTTGGCTGTGTAATGGACAGCATATCTGCGGTTCTTGTATAATGTTCTTCCTTAGCTAATGCCCGAAAATAGTACAAATGATTCAAATTCATAATCTATTCCCTCCAAATCCATAAAATTTATTTATGGATAGTATACCATATTCTTCATTGCATTTATATATTTACTTTGCTATAATTATTTTTAGAAAACTATTAAACAAATTGGAGGATCATAATTATGGCAGCAAAGAATTTCCGTAAATTATTTGAACCGTACACAGTAAAATCTATGACATTAAGGAACAGAATTGTCATGACTCCCATTGGAACAAATTTTGCTGAGCATACCGGAGAAGTAAATGAGAGAATCATTGATTATTATAAACAGCGTGCAAAAGGCGGAACAGGTCTGATCACAATTGAAGCTGCGAGTGTTTATTCACCACAGGGGGCAAGCGGATCATACCAGCTTCGTATCGACCACGATAATTATATTCCTGGATTATACAGATTATGTGAAAGCATCCATGACTGTGGATCTAAAGTCAGCATCTTATTAAATCATGCTGGTTCTGCAGCTAATGGTAAGATGACAAACATCCAGCCAGTATCTGCATCCGATATCCCATCAAGAGTTGGTGGAGATATCCCAAGAGCCTTAACAACAGATGAGATCTACACGATCGTTGATAAATTCGCTGAAGCAGCAAAACGTGCAGTTACAGCAGGATTTGATGCTGTTGAAATTCAGGCTGGACATGGTTACTTATTAAACCAGTTCTTATCTCCAACAACAAATGACCGTACTGATGAATTCGGTGGATCTAAAGAGAATCGTGCACGTTTCACTACATTAGTGTTAAAGGCTGTTCGTGAGACAGTTGGTGAGAACATTCCTATCTTCTTAGGAATCAGTGCTGATGAACTTGCTGAAGGTGGTAACACATTAGATGATACATTAGAGATCGTTGAGTATTTCAAAGATTATGTCGATGTATTCGATGTTTCTGCTGGACTTACATGTTCTATCCAGTACCAGTACGATGCAGATTACCTTCCAGATGGATGGAAATCTTATATGTCTAAATCAATCAAAGAAAAGACTGGAAAACCTTGTCAGACAAGTGGTAATATCCGTGAACCAGAAGTTGCAAACCGTATTCTTGAAGATGGCGAAGCAGATCTGATCGCGATCGGACGTGGACTGATCGCTGATCCTGAATGGGTAAATAAAGTTCAGTTTGGTAACACAGATGATATCAACCGTTGTATTTCATGTAACAATGGATGTACAGCAACATTAGGAGATGAACCTATCCGATGCAGCATCAACCCTGCTCTTGTTTCAGGTTCATTATATAAAGATAAGAAATTAAAGAAACCATGCAACGTTGTCGTTGTTGGTGGTGGTACTGCTGGTCTTGAAGCTGCATGTACAGCTGCTGAAGTTGGATGTGCAACTGTTCTGATCGAGAAGTCAGGAGAACTCGGTGGACTTGCCAGACGTGTAGGAAAGATGCCTAACAAACAACGTCTTGGATATTTCCCACAGTACTTAGAGCGTCGTGCAATGAAACTTAAGAACCTGTTTATCTGCAAGAATACAGAAGCTTCTATCGATTTTATCGAAGGTTTCAAACCAGATATCGTTGTTAACGCAACAGGATCCGTTCCTCTTCTTCCAAATATCCCTGGATTAAAGGAGAACTTAGAAGCAGGAAATGTATCTACGATCTTTGATCTGGTAGATCACGTAGATTCTTATCCAGAAGATTTATCTGGTAAGAAAGTTGTTGTGATCGGTGGTGGTAACGTAGGACTTGACGTTGTTGAATTCTTCGTTCCTAGAAAAGCTGATGTAACAATCGTTGAGCAGAAATCTCACTTTGGCGAAAACCTTGACTTTATCACGAAGACTGGTTCTATCGAATTCATGAACAAGAACAAAGTAAATCAGTATCCAAACGCTTCTTTATTAGAAGTCAAAGATCACAGCTTTGTTGTAAGACATGACTATAAAGATCTTGAATTAGACTTCGATTATGGATTTGTATGTCTTGGAATGCAGTCTGCTACTCCTTCTCTTCAGGAATTATACAACCACTTCATCTATGAAGGTGTTGAAGTACTTAATATCGGTGACAGTGCTCAGACACGTCGTATCATCGAAGGTGTAAAAGAAGGTCGTGACATTTTAGTTGCATTAGAACGTCAGGATTTCATTTAAAAAGCTCATGAGTTTTTCTTACAATCTTTTATTCCCGTGAAAGATTGTAGTAAAATTTTGATTTTTTGAAAAAAGTAAGGGTCAGATGATAAAATCTGACCCTTGCTTTTTATAGTTTTTAATGTCTTTTCTTACGATACTGCCACAACACAATCTTTTCAAAATAACGCTTTATAACAATCTGAATCTCTTCTTTCGGATTCATCGGCGTTACAAGAATACTATGTATACCTGTTCTGTTCGCTCCATAAACATCTGTAAACAACTGATCTCCAACGAAGAATGTATTCTTCTTATTGGTTCCCATCAGCTTCATTGCTGTCTCATATCCTTTGATCGATGGTTTATTTGCTTTGTATACATAATGTTTTCCACCAACTGCCTCGCAGAAAGCTTTTACTCTCGCTTCTTTGTTATTACTTGTAAAACAATACTGCATACCAATCGCATCCAGTCTCTTAAATAACTTCTTTGCTCTTTCATCTGCTGGTGCATCGTGTGGCACTAACGTATTATCGACATCGAAGATCACTCCTCGATATCCTTCTTTGTAGTATCGTTCGAAATCAATATCATAAGTACTTCTGATATCTTCGGACGGGTAGAATTTCTGAAACATAATTTATCTTCCTTTTTACATCTTTACATCGTTCAATCTTGTTTATTTTATAACAGCTTTTTACAATTAGCAAGGATAAAACAAAATATGAGACCAGTTTTTTTAAATTCCAGTCTCATATCATTCATTTTATTTCTCTACACCGCTTAAATATGCATTATAAATATCTTTAGAGATACTCTTCTTGATCGCATCGTAAACTGGCTGTGCCTGCTTACGCACCTCTTTCTGAGTCTTTGCATCAAGTTTCACGATCTTTGTACCGCTGTCTTCGATGATCTTAATACGGTCTGCAATTCTCTGATCAGATGCTTCTCTTGCATACACTTTCGCTGTCTGTGATGCCTGATCAATGATCTTCTGCTGATCTTTCGATAAACTATTATAGAATTCATCACTGACGATCAGTGAAATATAATGTGGCAGATGGTTTGTCTCTACGACATAATCCTGCTGTTCATATAATTTGCTGGAAACGATAACTTCGTAAGGATTCTCCTGTGCATCGATCGTTCCCTGCTGAAGTCCGATATAAACTTCACTGAATGTCATTGGCGTTGGATTCGCTCCAAGTGTCTTCCAGAACTTCAAATGATAACTGTTCTCCATCGTACGGATCTTCTGTCCTTTGAAGTCTTTGATACTTTTAACATTCTTATTTGTAGACATAACACGGAATCCCTGATCGGCATATCCAAGAAGTTTGTATCCACCTTTCTGGTATACTTTCTCCATCTTCTGATAGAATTCCTTATTATCTACCGCTTCTCGTGCCTGTTTGATCGTTGTAAATGCACTTGGAAGATCGAATACAGCGGTATCTGGAAGGAATGTTACCTGTGGTGCAGTATTCTGCACGACAAATGGAATATCTCCATCTTTGCAACTCTCAAGAAGCTCACGGTCTCCTCCGAGTGTACTGTTTGGATAAACTTCGATCTTCATCTTTCCATGGCTTAATCTGGAAACTTCTTTTGCAAACTTTTCTGCATAAAGCTGTGTTACCGTATCTTCCGGACTGGAAGTTCCAAGCGGCCATGCATATCTTTGTACCTCATCTTTGCTTTGTTTTTTCTTACATCCTGATAAGCTGAATAGTAAGACTCCTGCAAGAAGAACTACGACGGATCTTTTTATGATTTTTCTCATGAAATCCTAAACCTCCTTATAAAAGTGCCAGACTGATCTGTGGAATAAATGTGATCAGAAGTAATGCGACAAGGAAGCAAATGATCAACGGCATTGCTTTTTGTGCGATCTTCATCACTGGAATATCCGTTAAAGATGATGCCACAAACAAGTTGACTCCGATCGGTGGTGTAACAAAACCGATTGCTAGGTTTACAACCATCATAACACCAAAATGAATCGGATCCATACCGATTGCTGTGACGATTGGTAATAAAATTGGTGTCAAAATAAGAATTGCTGGTGTTGTATCCATGACCATACCTACGATCAGTAAAAATATATTAATTACAAGTAAGATCACAATCTTATTATGGAAGTTACCTAAGATCCATGCACTGATGGACTGTGGTACACGCATCAATGTTAATACTCTTGAGAACGCAATGGATGCTGCCAAGATAAACAGAATAGGTGCATAAGTTCTCACACCTTCTACCATGATTCCCCAGATATCTTTAAATTTCATAGATTTATAAATAAATAAACTGACGATCAATGAATAAAATACGGAAATAACCGCTGCTTCTGTTGGAGATGCAATTCCTGTATAAATACATCCAAGGATGATAACCGGACTTAAGATTGCAAAGAAACTTTCTTTAAATACTCCGACAAATCCTTTCTTATGAAGCTCATCGATCTCTGCTGCGATCTTTTCCTTATCTTCTCCATGTTTTTTACAATAATAAATGGCATACACCATCAATAGGGCACCGATCAATAATCCTGGTACAACTCCTGCCATAAACAGATCACTGACTGATTCCCCAGATGCCATACCATACATGATAAATGGGATACTTGGCGGTATGATAACTCCAAGCCCACCAGCCACCGCCACGATCGCTGTTGCAAATGACTTGTCATATCCTAAACGAACTAAGATCGGAATTGTCATACTTCCTACTGCTGCTACAGTTGCAGGCGCAGATCCTGAGATCGCTCCATAAAATAAGCAGGTTACAATTACTGCACATGGCATTCCTGCCGTTAATTTTCCAATAAAAAACGCAAAAACGTCAAAAATCTTCTTAGAGATTCCCCCTTTTGCCATGATCATTCCAGATAATACGAACATTGGAACTGCAAGTAATGGGAAACTATCGATTCCTCCAAGCATAGAACGAATGACAAATGTCCCGCTTGCTGTAAATGAGGGATCAAATGCTCCCGGAAGTACAGATACGATCCCAAGGGCGATCGAAATCGGAATTGCAATGATCAGACAAATAAAGAAGAGTAAAAATACGACTGCTGCTGACATTTATTTTTCCTCCTTTTCTTCACCTTTGCGGATCACGATCTTAAATTCAATGATCCAACGCTGGATGATACGAAATGCTACTAAAACAAAACTAAACAGTGGTGCTGCCTGAATATAATACATTGGAATCTGACATGCGGGACTTACCTGTCCGCTTTCAAATGCACTCTTTAAATAAAGAACTGCATATGGAATCAGATATAAAAACAAGGCAAGTTCGATCGTGTGGTTTACCACTTTGAACAATGCTTTCCCTCTTCTTGGAAACATTGCTACAAACTGTTCAATTTTAATGGAAATACATTTCTTAGTGCAATAACTAACACTGATAAACCCTGACCAGATAAAGAGATATCTTGTTAACTCTTCTGACCAGGAAAGTGATGCTCCAAGTGCATATCTTGCAAATACCTGGATTCCCATGATCACTGTCATTGCGATCAATAATGCTACCATCAGAAATTCTTCCAGATTCTCATCAAACCATTTTAGCATGATTCACCTCTTTCTACTTTCTATAACAAAAATCTTTATTTTCACAAACTCTGGCAAAACTTTAACAATTTGCTCTACTAAATTATACTGAAAAAATAGGATTTCAGCAAATATTTTTTGTCTATATATATCATAAATTTCATCTATCATTTTCTCATAAAACGTTTATAAATAAAGAAAATCTGCCAGCAGAATTTATCTACTGACAGAAATATTACCATCTCATTTTATTTTCTATCAAAATTTACATAAACTGCCAAAATCACACCGATCACTGTGATCACAATATTCATTAACAGAATAGCTGCTTTATCCATTGTTCCTGCCAAAGACAAGATCGTATAGTTTGATAAACTTGATGCGATCATAACGATACTCGTGATCGTTCCTTTGATTTCCGCAAAAAGATCATTTGCTGTCGCTGTAACTAACTGAAGAATAACTCCTCCTGCTGTGTATCCTACAACAGCTGCTCCAACATAACAGATACTTGGTGTTCTTAACAGATAAACTACTGTGATCATAATTGCTGCAAGTGCAGGATATATCACCAAAAATCTTACACCTTTGATCTTATTAACTAAAATAGTTGTAACGATGATCGCTGCAAGTGATCCCATAGAATAATAAGTCTGCATAATGGATGGATCCTGGATCCCTGCATATTCTTTTGCAAAATCCTGTGCGCAATTCAGCCATAACTGGAATGTAGCTGTCCCTGTAAAACCAATCAGGATCAACGCAAAACTCTTTAAAGAAAAGTTTGCATTTTTAATGTCCTGGATCAGTGATGTTTTTTCTTTAGATACTTTCTTCATCTCAGGTAATGGTATGAAAAGAACTAAAATTCCAATCACAAAAATTGCAACTCCACACACATATAACAAAATATTTAATGAAAGATTTGCTGCTACGATCGCTCCGATCATAAAAGGAAGTAACAGCTGTGCGCATGACATAGAAAACTTTGTAAGCATTGTTGCCATACTAGATCTTGGTTCTAAGATTTCTACACAAGCCGGGATCACACCGGTATCAAGGAATGAGTTCGCGATTCCACCTAAGATTGCTGCAATATACGCAACCGTCATATTTGGTGACATTGCCAATCCTAGGAAAAAGATAATATAAGACAAAATACCGATCAATGATGCAATTCTTCTTCCAAGTTTATCAGATAATGGTCCTGCAAATGGTAACGCAATTAATCTTCCTAATCCTAATGCTGCAGCAACCATTGTAACTTTTCCAATATCAGATATTCCCCATTGAGAAACCAATGTTTCTTTTACAGCGACCTGTCCAAGAACCGAACAACCGATTCCATGAATAAAATAATTTAGATACAAAATAAATGCACTAATATAATAGTTTTTCTTTTGATTCATTTGTCTTCTCCATAATAAATAATATTTCTATTTCACCCAAAGTTAATCCCTTAACAATCTCGTTAATACTATAACAATTTTTTATGTATAAAACAAATAAATCTTTTTTTAAAAATCAATAGATATTTTTTATGTATTTAAAAAGAGGAAAAGAATAACTACGAATCTTCTCCTCTTCTGCATTTAATTTTTAAAGATTCAGTTCTTATAATCCCTGATTTTCATGAAGGAACTGAAGCATATTATTTAAGTCATTCACTGCTGCCTGTCCAGGTGCAGATGCTTTCTTCGCTGCTCCAAATGTTAAGGCAGATCCGAATACTTCACCGCAAAGACGGCTAATCAATCCTGTTCCTGCCATTGACATTGTAATGATCGGACGATCTGCATGGTCTGTATACATTTCTTCTGTTGCGCAAAGAAGTGTTAATACGTCACGTCTGCAAGTTGGCATAACTGCGATCTTAGGGATATCAGCACCAAGTTCCTGCATTTTGCAAAGTCTTCTTACGATTTCATCTTTTTCAGGTGTTTTGTCAAAGTCATGGTTTGATGCAACAACTTTTACTCCACATTCATGAGCAGCTGCTACGATCTCTTTTACAATTTCATCACCTGTGAATGCTTCTACGTCTACAAGATCAACATATCCTGTTTTTGCAGCTGCAATATTTAATTCTTTGTAAGGTTCTGCTTCGATTGCTTTCTCTCCACCTTCTTTTAATGTACGGAATGTGAAAAGAATTGGTGTTTCACCTAAAGCTTCTCTTAAGTCTTTTAATACGTCTTCTACTTTATCGAATTCGAATACGCCTTCGAACCAGTCAACACGCCATTCAACAACGTCTACAGGGATGCTGTCAAATGTTTTCGCTTCTGCGATGATCTCATCTTTTGTAACACCTACGATAGGTACACAAATTTTAGGAACTCCGCTTCCGATTTCAATATTTCTTACTTTTACTGTATTCATTGACAATTTTCCTCCTATTGTCTGAACGTTCTCCCGAAGCAAAACCTCGGGAGTTCATGTTACCAATGCTAATTAATTTTTAGATGCTTCTTCTGCATTCTTTAATAATACACCATAACGTACGTTTACGAAAAGTGCTAATAAGATTCCGATTGCTGTAATCACAATATTCATCATGATAACGCTTGTAGATGTCATCTTCGCAGCTGCTGTTAAGATCGTGTAGTTACATAAACTTGATGCGATCATAACTAAACTTGTGATCGTTCCTTTGATCTTAGGGAACAGATCATTTACAACGGCTGTTGCCATCTGAAGGACTCCACCTGCTGCTGCATATCCGATCACGAATGCTCCAACGTAGCAGATCATAGGTGTCTTGATCATGTAAACTAATGCTAACATTACAAGAGAGATCGCTGGGTAGATTACTAAGAATCTTACCTGTTTAAATTTTGTGATCAGTGCACTTGTTACAAATAATGCTACCATTGTACCTGCAGAATAGTATGTCTGCATCACAGATACGTTCTGAGATGGAATTTTTGCAATTTCAGTACCAAATGTCTGAGCACAGTTTAACCATAACTGGAATGTAGCTGTACTTGTGAATCCGATCAGGATCAATGCAATACTCTCCACTGAGAAATGTGCATTCTTTAAGTTGCTGATGAAGGATTCAGATTTCCCTGCTTCAGATGTTGCTGGGAATGGAGCAAAGATTGCCAAGATTCCAAGAATACCGATGCATACACCTGCTACAACTGGAAGCATTAAGTATGACATGCTTGTTCCTGCTACAACACCTAAGAAGAAAGGCATTAATAACTGTGCAACAGAAATGAAGAATTTGATTCCCATTGTTGCGATACCTGTATATTTGTAAATAATTTCAGTTACAGCTGGGTATGTTGCTGTATCTAAGAATGAGTTAGCGATACCACCAAGAACTGCTGCTACATAAGCAATTGTTGTGTTTGGTGAGAATGCGATTCCTACTAAGAAGATAACGTATGAAGCACATCCGATGATCACTGATAAACGACGTCCTAATTTGTCAGATAAAGGTCCTGCAAATGGAAGGGAGATCAAACGTCCCAGTCCTAATGCTGCTGCAATGGATGTTACTGCCATAACATCTTTTAATCCCCACTGGCTTGCGAGCATTTCTTTTACTACCTGCTGACTTAAGATTGAGCACCCGATTCCATGAATGAAATAGTTCAGATAAAGAACTAAGGCACTTGGTATGTATTTTTTATCCATTTTAATAATTCCTCTCGTTTGCTATATGGTTACGACTGATCCTAGTCATATTTGATATCTAATACTTCTTTCATATGGTCGATTGGCATATGTTTTCCTGTCCATAAGTGGAAAGCAGCATCTCCCTGGAATAACATCATTCCAAGACCGTTCATTGTCTTACATCCAGCTTTCTTAGCAAGTCTTAATGTTTCTGTCTCTCTTGGAGCGTAAACTGTATCTGTTACGATCAGGTCTGGGCGGAAGTATGTTTCATCAGGAACAACTGTCTGTCCTTCTAATGGTTTCATTCCTACACCAGTTGCCTGTGCGAATAAGTAGCTGTCTGCGATTTCTTCTCTTAATTTATCTTTGTCATCAAGATCATAAAGATTTACGATACAATCTGTGTTTTCACGGATCTTCTTCACTGTTTCTTCAGCGTTAGCCCAGAATTTATCTTTGATGTTGAAGATTGACATTTCTTTGACACCGTCTAATGCAGCCTGAATTTCGATTGCTGTCGCAGCTCCACCAGCACCAGCGATTGTCATTTTTTTACCGATCACATCGATATCGTTGTCTTTTAATGACTGCATGTATCCGATACCGTCTGTGATATGTCCGATCAGTTTTCCGTTGTCATTTACGATCGTGTTAACAGCTCCTGCCATTTTAGCTGCTGGAGATAACTCATCTAAGTACTGTCCTACAACTGTTTTGTTAGGCATTGATACGTTAGATCCAACCATCTTTAAAGCACGAAGTCCTTTGACTGCATCCTCTAATGTGCTGTTATCAACTTCAAATGCTAAGTATGCATAGTCAAGTCCTAATGTTGCGAATGCTTCGTTGTGCATTGCAGGTGAGCTTGAATGTCTGATTGGATAAGCCATTAATCCGATTAATTCAGTATGTCCTGTGATTCTCTCTGCCATAATTTTTACTCCTTAAATAATATGCTTGTTATTAGTTTCATTCACCCAAAAGTTAATTTTTTAACAACCTTATGGCTATATTATATTCCATCTTGATTGATACTTCCAATATATCTTTTAGTGTTTTTTGATAGCTTTAAGCTATCAATCGTGTTATAATGAGAATAACTATTAACTGCTATAATAAGGAAGGTGTTTATGAATTTAAATCAGCTATACTATTTTCAAAAAGTTGCACAATTACAGCATTATCACCAGGCAGCCAAAGAATTAAATATCTCTCAACCAAGTTTAAGCCGTTCGATCGCTAATCTTGAAGAAGAATTAGGTGTTTCCCTATTTCAAAAAAACGGACGAAATATCGAACTGACCAAATACGGCTCTATCTTTTTGGAACATGTCAATCGTATCATAGATGAAATCAAAGTCGCAGAAAATAAGATGAAATCTTTAGCCGGCAGTTCCAGCGGTCATATTGATATCGGATATGTATTCCCACTTGCCAAAAGCTACATTCCAAGACTTGTGCGAAGTTTCTTAAACCAACAGGAGAATCATGAGATCACGTTTTCTCTAAGCCAGGAGATCACAAAAAATCTGATTGCGGATCTGAAAAATGAAAAATATGATGTCGTTTTTGGTTCTCTCGTCGCCGATGAACCGGAAGTTGAGTTTGTTCCAGTTGTCAATCAGGAAATGGTAATCATTACCCCGCCAGAGCATCCTTTAAAACATAAGAAAAATCTCGTTTTGGAAGATCTGCTGGATTATCCAGTCATTGGTTATGATAAGACTTCTGGTCTTGGACGCTTTACTAATTCTATTTATAAACAAAACCATATCAAACCATCGATCGCTTTTGAATCTTCGGATGAAAATGCCATCGCTTCCCTTGTTGCAGAAGATTTTGGGATTGGTTTTGTTGCACATGTAGAATCGTTGCAGGCATATGATGTGGAAATCCTACATCTTAGTAATGTAAAACCTTACCACACTGTTTATATGGCTTATCTTAAAAATATGCCGATGATCCCTGCTGTCCGTAAATTTATTGAATTCACAAAAGAAACGATAGATATTTTTTATTGATTCTTCAAAAAAGATTTATTTGTTAAATAATTAACTGTGTGTTATACTAAAGCCATCATAAATCATTCACCCAATTTTTATGATTCTAACAACCTCGGATTATATGGAATTTAATTTTTGATTTTTTGGATTTAATTTTTTGGAGGTTCAATTCTAATGAAAAGCAACTATAAAAACATTTTCACACCATTAACAATTAAGAACATGACAATGAGAAACCGCATCATGATGACACCAATGGGAACTAACTACGGTGAACAGACAGGAGAAATGAGTTTCTTACACATTGATTACTATACAGAAAGAGCAAAAGGCGGAGTTGGTCTGATCATGGTTGAAAACGCAAGTGTTGATTCACCACTTGGATCTAACGGAACAACTCAGATCCGTATCGATCATGACAACTATATGCCTCGTTTCTTCAAATTATGTGAAACATTACACGCTCACGGAGCTTGCGTTGGTGTTCAGTTAAACCACGCTGGTGCTTCTGCTCAGTCTAAGAGAACAAACATGCAGCCAGTATCTGCATCTGATATTCCTTCTAAAGCAGGTGGAGAGATCCCTCGTCCTCTGAAAGTAGAAGAAATTTATGAAATCGTTAAAAAATATGGAGAAGCTGCTGCTCGTGCACAGGCTTGTGGATTTGACTGCATTGAGATCCATGCAGGACATTCTTACTTATTAAGCCAGTTTATGTCTCCTACAACAAATAAACGTACAGATGAATTCGGTGGCTGTCCAGAAAACCGTGCCCGCTTCACAAAATTAGTTGTTGAAGAAGTTCGTAAACAGGTTGGTCCTATGTTCCCTATCTTCGTTCGTATCAGTGCTGATGAATTAATGGAAGGTGGAAACACATTAGAAGATACTTTAGAGTTACTTTCTTACTTCCAGGAAGAAGTTGATGCATTTGACGTATCTGCTGGATTAAATGGTTCTCTTCAGTTCCAGATCGATGCCAACTACTTAAAAGATGGTTGGAGATCTTACATGGCAAAAGCTGTCAGAGAAAAATACAACAAACCTTGTGTAACTATGGGTAATATCCGTGATCCTCATGTCGCTGACGATATCTTAGCTCGTGGTGACGCTGACATCATCGGTATGGGTCGTGGACTGATCGCTGATCCTCACTGGGTGAAAAAAGTTGCTACAGGACATGAAGACGACATCAGAAAATGTATTTCTTGTAACATCGGATGTGCTGGAAACCGTATCGGAGTTAACCGTCCAATCCGTTGTACAGTAAACCCTACTGTAAATTCTGGATTTGACTATAAAAAGAAAAAAGTAAATAAACCTTGTAACGTTGTTGTTATCGGTGGTGGTACTGCTGGTCTTGAAGCTGCTTGTACAGCTGCTGAAGTTGGATGTACTACATTCTTATTCGAAAAGAATGATCACCTTGGTGGATTAGCCGTTGAAATCTCTAAGATTCCAGATAAGAAACGTTTAAGAGACTTCCCTGACTACCTTGTACACCGTGCTTCTAAATTAACAAACCTGTTTATCTTCAAAGGACAGGAAGCAACTCTGCCATTAATTAAAGCACTGCATCCAAACATCATCGTGAACTCAACAGGTTCTAATCCTTTACTTCCACCAATCAAGGGATTACATGACCACATCGACAAAGAAGGATCTAAAGTAGCTTCTATCACAGGTATGATCAACCACTTAGCTGATTATCCAGAAGACTGCACAGGTAAGAAAGTCGTTGTCGTTGGTGGTGGAGCTGTAGGTCTTGACGTTGTTGAATACTTCGCTCCAAAAGGTGCGCAGGTAAGCATCGTAGAAATGATGCCTCAGATCGGTAAAGACTTAGATCCAGTATCTAAATGCGGAACAAACACATTAATGAGAGAACACAATGTAAATCAGATGCCTAACACTGCTCTTTGCGAAGTAAAAGCTGATGCATTTACAGTAAAAGTTGATGGAGAAGAAAAAGACCTTCCATTCGATTATGGATTCGTATGCTTAGGAATGAGAGCAAACGCTCCTGTTCTTGATGAAATCCGTGAAGCATTCGCTGATACAAATGTTGAGATCGTTAACATCGGTGACAGTGTTCGTGCAAGAAGAATCATCGATGGTGTTCAGGAAGGACACAATATCTTAAACGTACTTGCAGATCATGAATATCTGTAAGATATAACCTAGCAAAACATAGAACAGATAAAGCGGTTTTAATTTTAACTTGCTATCCCTACCTACCTTAAAAATAAATATAAAGTTGCAAAAATCCCTGAAGAGTTGATCGTCTTCAGGGATTTTTGTTGTTGCTTATCTTTTGATACTCTCATCATTATATCTTAAGAAACATGAAAGAAAAACATCGACTTGTTCGTTTCTTTTCTTTGTTAAGATGATATCAGAAAAATTAAGGAGAATCTTTTTCGGAAATTGTAATTGCGGAGGTGAAAATATGTATAGAATATATAGTACACTTATCGAAATGGTTGCTGCTACAGTTTTTATAATTCCTATCTGGTGTATATATAACAAGTTGTATTTTCGTAGTTGGAAAATAACTTTTCTTTATATGATATTTGGATTCTATTTAACTGCTGTTTTAGCATTGGTAGGCTTTCCGAATATAATATCGTTAAAAGTTGAATGGACAGTAAATGCAATTCCTTTTGTATATATGATAAATGATTTTATTAATGCGTGCCTAAATGTGTTATTATTTGTTCCCTTTGGCTTCTTTCTGCCAGTGTTATGGAAAGCATTCAGAAATACAAAAAAATTATTTGCAACAGGATTTGCAATGACATCATTTATCGAAATAGCTCAAATTTTCACAGGGCGAACGACAGATCTAGATGACATTATTACAAACATTGCAGGGACTTTAATCGGATATCTTATTGCATACTGGTATACAGGTGTCTTTACAAGAAGAATAGTGAAAAATTCAAAAAAGAACGATTTTTATATAATATGTGCATCTGTAATACTTATTATGTTCTTCCTTCAACCATTTATTTCATCTTTGTTATGGGAAATGATTCTGTAAATTCCAATCAATAATAAAATACCCGGACAAGCTTATCCATTACTTATCCGGGCATTTTAGAGGTCGAGATTACATTATTTTTTAGGAAAAATGACATTTATGTTTTAGTTTTTATGTTTCGCAAGAAAAATCCAGCCTACTGTACTGCTTTAAAAGCTTCCTCTAAATCTTCGATGATATCGTCGATATTTTCTGTACCGATTGACAGACGGATTGTGTTAGGTTTGATTCCTGATCCTAATAATTCTTCTTCAGTCATCTGAGAATGTGTTGTAGATGCTGGATGGATGACTAAGGATTTCACGTCTGCTACGTTTGCAAGCAGTGAGAATAACTCTAAGTGATCAATAAAGTCTTTTGCTTTCTGTGCATCACCTTTGATCTCGAATGTGAAGATAGATCCACCACCGTTAGGGAAGTATTTTTTGTATAATTCCTGCTGTTCTGGATCGTCAGATACAGATGGATGATTTACTTTTTCTACTGCTGGATGGTTTTTCAGGTATTCTACGACTTTTAATGCATTCTGTACGTGGCGTTCTACTCTTAAGGATAATGTTTCTAATCCCTGTAAGAAGATGAATGCATGGACTGGAGATAATGTAGCTCCTGTATCACGAAGTAATAATGCTCTGATCTTTGTTACGAATGCAGCTGCTCCAACGTCTTTTGTAAAGCTTACTCCATGGTAGCTTGGGTTTGGTTCTACTAATGATGGGAATTTTCCTGATGCTTCCCAGTCGAATTTACCACCATCAATGATGACACCACCGATTGTTGTTCCGTGACCACCGATGAATTTTGTTGCTGAATGTACTACGATGTCTGCTCCGTATTCGATCGGTCTTACAAGGTATGGTGTTGCAAATGTATTATCTACGATCAGTGGAATGTTGTGTTCATGAGCGATCGCTGCTGCTTTCTCAATATCTACAACGTCTGAGTTTGGATTTCCTAATGTTTCAATGAATAATAATTTTGTATTATCTTTGATTGCTGCTCTTACTTCATCTTCATTAAAAATGTCTACGAATGTTGTTTCAATTCCGTAATCTGGTAATGTATGCTCTAAGAAGTTGTATGTTCCACCGTAAATATTTTTCGCTGCAACTACGTGATCTCCTGCTTTTGTGATATTCTCAATCGCGTATGTGATCGCTGCTGCTCCAGATGCTACTGCTAATGCTGCAACTCCACCTTCTAATGCTGCGATTCTCTGTTCGAAGACATCTTCTGTTGGGTTTGTTAATCTTCCGTAGATGTTACCTGCGTCTGCAAGTCCGAAACGAGCTGCTGCATGATCGCAGTTTTTAAATACATAAGAGGATGTCTGATAAATAGGTACTGCTCTTGCATCTGTCACTGGATCTGGCTGTTCCTGTCCTACGTGTAACTGTAATGTTTCAAACTTATAATTTCTTTCTTTACTCATAATTTCTATCTCCTTTGTTGACTTTTTATTTTGAATTTTGTATGTTGTCTTTCTTGATTACAAACTTATCTTACCATTAGATTTCCTACTTGTCCAATATGAAAAGTCAACATCTAGTTATAGGATATCCCTATAGCCAGAGTCGTCACCCATAGCTTTGTATTTTTTGATCTCCTCTAAATACTTCTCTCCTAATGGGCTGATCGCAACTCCTTTTCGCTTGATATAGCCAATCGTCATGAGCTCATCCGATTTTAATTTCACAGCACAGTAATCATCACCATTTAAGCTTTCACAGATAATTCCTGAACATAATGTATATCCATTTAACCCAACCATGAGATTCAGCATGGTCGCGCGATCATTTGCTTTGATCAGACGTTTATATTCATAGGTACTTAATACTTCCTCTGCAAAATAAAAGGAGTTATATTCCCCCTGTTCAAAGGACAGGCATGGATATTCTTCCAGCTCTTCGATCGAAATCTCCTCTTTGTCTGCTAGTGGGTGTCCCTTCCACATATAAACATAGATTCCACATTCCAATAATGGATGGAATTCAAGCCCTGATTCCTGCAGCATCTTGCTTAATACCTTCTTATTAAATTCATTTAAATAAAGGATCCCGATCTCACTGTGAAAATCTTTGACGTCTTTGATCACTTCGTATGTCTTTGTCTCTCTGACTGCAAATTCGTATTCATCCATACCAAACTGTTTGACCATCTCCACAAAAGCATTCACTGCAAATGTATAATGCTGCATGGAAACTCCGAATTTCTTCTTGATATTTTTCTTCTCAATATAGCGAGATTCCATAAGCTGATACTGTTCAACAACCTGTCTTGCATAACTTAAGAATTCCATCCCTTCTTGTGTGACTGATACTCCTCGATTGCTTCTCTTAAAGAGTCTTGTTCCAATCTCTTTTTCTAATTCTTTGACTGCAAGTGAAAGACTTGGCTGTGAGATAAACAGGCTTTTTGCTGCCTCATTCATAGATCCTGTATCTGCGATTGCTATAATATATCTTAATTGTGTTAATGTCATGGTTCTTCCCTTCCTTATTTTTTGAAACAATATTATTATAGTATGTTTCTTTTCTGTCCGTGGTCTATTATACTTGATTTTTCGCTGCTTGTCTTATGATTTTTGAAAGAAATGCTCTTGACATGTTGGTTTGCTTTGTCTTATAATAATGGCTGTTGCAATAGTTAGAATTCTAACTATTAGTTTTCTAATCATAAAAGGAGCATCATCTATGTATGAATCATCTTATCATTATCTTCTGATGTCCAATCATTTAAGCCTTCAGAAGAAAATCATGGCTGTCTTAAAGCCACTTGGTCTCTCAACTGGCCAGCCAAAAGTCTTAGACCATCTTCGATATCATAATGGTGCCAGTCAAAAAGACATTGCCCATGCTTGTCATATCGAACCTGCTTCTTTGACTTCCATTTTAAATCGAATGGAAAAACAGCATATGATCGAGCGTAAGAATTTGAATGGAAACCGTCGATCCTTTCATATTTTCCTGACAGATTATGGAATGGAACTGTCTGAATCAATTGAAAAAGCTTTCTTATCTCTTGAACAAGAAGTTTTTTCTGGGATTTCTAATGCAGAAAAAGAACAATTTCTAAAGACTTTTGAAAAACTATATGAAAATACTACAAAAGAGGAGTAAATTACATCATGGAAAAACTAAAACGTTATATCATCTTTTTTATCGGGCTCTATATTAACTCTCTCGGAGTTGCCCTGATCACAAAAGCAAGTCTTGGTACATCACCGATTTCTTCCATTCCTTATGTACTGAGCCTTAATTTCCCATTTACACTTGGAAACTTCACAATCTTCTTCAGTCTGTTCTTAATCTTTTTACAACTGTTGATCTTAAGAAAGAATTTTAAGATCGAACATTTTTTACAGATTCCGATTTCCATCTTATTCGGATATTTTATTGACTGGTCTATGATCCTTCTTGGATTCGTAAACCCTCATTTTTATTTAACAAAAATGATCTATCTGCTGATTGGATGTCTGATCCTTGGATTTGGTGTGTATACAGAAGTCCTTGCCAATGTTGTCATGCTTCCTGGAGAATCTTTTGTACGTGCCATTGTCATGACATGGCATACAGAATTCGGTGTAACTAAAATCTGTTTTGACGTATCTATGACTGTGATCGCTGCCATTCTTTCCTTTGTATTCGCAGGTAAGTTAGACGGTGTACGTGAAGGTACAGTTATTTCCGCTTTACTTGTTGGATTTATTGCACGTTTATTTGGACGTTTCTTATCTTTTGTGGAGCCAATGTTATTTCCAAAAACTCAGGATATGGCCGATTCAGAAGCATCAGAAGATTCTGCTGATATTCCTACGGTTATAGCGATTGCTCGTGAATATGGAAGTGGTGGACATGATCTTGGAGAAGCTCTTGCAAAACGTCTTGGATTTGATTTCTACGACAATGAAATCATTCAGATGGCTGCCGGATCTACTGGTTATGATCCTGAATTTATTAAGAATAATGATGAGCAGATGCGTAGTTCCCTGCTTTATGACCTTGTCAATCAAGTATACTCTCATGCACCACAAAATCCAGCCCCAAAAGATAATATCTTTGTGGCAGAATCTAAGGTGATCAATGATCTTGCTTCGAAAGGAAATTGTGTTGTGATTGGTCGTTGTGCGGATTATATCTTAAGAAACCGCCCTCATTGCATGCGAATCTTCTTACATGCACCTGCCGAGTATCGTGTGAAACGAATTATGAGAACGGAAAACTTATCTCATGATGCGGCACTGACGAAAGCAATCCAGATGAACCGCAAGCGTTCTGATAACTATCATTATTATACGCATCAACCATGGGGATTATCCAGAAACTACCATCTGACACTGGACACTTCACTTGGAGATGATTTTGTACTTGATAGTATTTGTGAAGGGTTGAAACATATTCAATAATTAATTATGATTGTAAAAAGGATAGATGCCTTATTAACTTTGGTATCTATCCTTTTCTACTTTCACATTTTTGGAAACTGAAATATAAAACTTGTTCCTTTTCCTTTTTTGCTTTCCACATGTATTTGCCCGCCATGAACTGTTACGATAAAGCGAACCATCGAAAGCCCAAGTCCGGTTCCTCCATTCTCTCTGGAACGGCTTTTATCTACCCGGTAAAAACGATCCCAGATCTTAGGAATATCTTCCTGAGCGATCCCTATCCCATCATCCTTTACTTCTCCTATGATCATATCTCCTTGTTCTTTCCATAGAATATCAATATGACCATGTTCCTTTCCATAGCTGATCGCATTCTGAACAAGATTCATCATCATTCGCAATAATAATGTATGATTTCCCATCATCTTTACATCTCGATCACTGGAAACAGATATCTGAATCTTCTTTTTCTCTGCCTGCTCGCGCAATTCTTCTACGATAACTTCTGTCAATAGTATGAGATCAACTTCTTCCATATCATAAGATTCATTCATCTCACCTCTTGCAAGCATCAACATCTCACTGATCAATTTCGACATGCGTCTTGCCTGTCTTAAAATGATCATGATCTCTTCTTTTTCCTCTCCCTCTAATGCTGGATCTTCGATCAAATATTCGCATTGAGAAATGATCACGGTCACTGGAGTTCGAAGTTCATGGGATACATCCGCTGTAAACTGCTGTTCTTTTTCAAAGGATTCTTCCAGCCTTTCGAACATTTGATTAAATTTATGAGATAATTCGTACAATTCATCTCTTACTTTCGGCAATGGAAGCCTTTTTGTAAGATCCTTTCCATAACTGATATTCTCTACCTGATCACAGATCAGATCCACCTGCTTTAATGCACGTTTCAGCATAAAATATCCTGTCATTGCTATCAATAAAATGAACACGGGATATAAGACGATCATCATTTTCTGAGATGTTGTCATAAATACTTCGATCGCATGAATGGATGTGATCCCCCTGATCCATATAGCCTTATTCTTTCCATAAGTATACACACTGTCATATACCATCCATTTGCTGCTGCCGGATGTAATGACTCTCGGTGTATGAGACTTTAAGATTGTCTGTTTCGGAAATTTCTCTGGCATTGTGCCATATAATAGTTTCCCGTTGTCATCATAGACACAAAACATGACTCCATCCTGATAAAACTGAGTATCTTCTGATAAATAATAGGTTCCATCCTGAAATTGAAAATTCGCAGAAAATCCAGTCACTGCTGCACTGACTTCTTCTTCCGTCGCTGAAATCCCGACTTTGTCGACAAAGTAAAACATAAAGACAAGAACCATTCCTAAAATAAGTGCAATGATTCCTGTATACCATAATGTGACCTTTTTCTTGATCGTCATCTGCTTCATCATTCTTCCCTCATCACATAGCCTGTTCCGCGTACCGTATGGATCAGTTTTTTCTCATATCCTGCATCAATTTTCTTTCGGAGATATCTTATATATACATCAATAACATTCGACCCTCCCTCATAGTCATAATTCCATGCATTTTGTTCAATCTGCTGCCTCGTCATCACGATATTCTGATTCCGCATCAGACATTCTAACACCATAAATTCTTTTGACGACAAACTGATCTCTTTTCCAGCTCTTGTCACAATTCTTGTATCCCGATCCAGAGTAAGATCTGCAATCTTTAACTGATTCGTTACAAATTGGGGTTTTCTCCGCATCATCACGCGGATTCTTGCGAGTAGCTCTTCAAACGCGAATGGCTTGATCAGATAATCATCGGCCCCCAGGTCAAGCCCCTTTACCCGATCCTCAATACCATCCCTTGCAGTCAGTAAGAGAATTGGTGTATCATTCCCCATCTGCCTGACTTCCTTTAAAACCGCAAAACCATCCTTCCCAGGAAGCATGATGTCGAGAAGAACTCCATCATAAGACGTCATCTCCATATAATCTAGCGCTTCTTCTCCATCTCCACAGGCATCCACACTATAATGCTCTCTTACCAGACGTTTCTTTATAATATTTCTTAAATCTTTTTCATCTTCAACAACTAATATTCTCATAATGCCTTTATTATAATACAATCTGTTTTTTGAATCCAGCACCTATTTTTAATGTTATTTTAATGTTTATTGGTTATGCTATTTATAACAAAAGGAAATCCATCCCATCCAAAGAAAGGAGTTTACAATGAAAAAAATATTATATTTATTCTTCACATGTTCTATCATTTTTGCTTTTGCAGGATGCAGCCCTTCAAAGAAAGATTCTGCCGAAGCTACCACAACACAGGAAATTGCAACAACGACTTCCACTACAGAAGATACCGCTGATTCTTCTACCTCTGATTCAGATGCCAAGAATGATTCTTATGATTTTTCAGCTTATAAAAAAAGAATCAAAAAACTCACTAAAAAAGTAAATAATGCTGCATCATCTTCCAATGCATCTGTCAACGAAAAACGTTTTTACACTTTGAAAAAAGAACTTGATGTGGTTGATGATGAACTTGATCATCTGGATGATGAATTTGAGCATGCTTATGAAAGCGGTAAACTAAGCTTCAAAGTTTATAAATCCAGAGAAACGACAATAGAAAAATTGGAAGATCAGCTTGATCTTTTAGAAGATGCCTTGGAAAATAAATTTGGAATTGATGATTAGGAAAAAGAAAGATGCCATTGTAATTTTGGCATCTTTCTTTTTCCATGTATCTCTTTGCTATTATTGTTTTCTTATGTTGTTTATTAAAATGTATGCAGATTATTCCACTTTAATCCATCTCTGTCTTTTGCCCATTTAATGTATGTCTTCTTTGCTTTCTTTGGCACATAGACTTTATTAAAGATTGGAAGTGCTGTGAATTCATTTCCTTTGAATTTGCTCACGATTACTGGTGGTTTTGTTCCGTGGAAATATACGGTAGCACTGTCTCCAAAGAACATCCAATCTTCTACGACTTTCTTCACAGATTTTGGAATATGTACCTGATTCTTCGTGCCAATCTTTCCCATCACAGAAACTGTATCATCAATCACTTTTACTTTGGATGGAATTGTGATCTTCTTTGTCTTAACAAGCACTGCTGTTAATGTTCCATTGGATTTACGATAGATGCAGTTATTTGCCATCTTGTAAGTCTTATTTTTACTGCTTAAGCTTACTTTTGTAATCTTCTTGCTTTCTAATGCTTTGGCACCGATCTTCTTTACTGACTTTGGAATTACAATACTTGTTGCCTGTGATCCATTTAGGGCATTTGCCTTGATTTCTTTTACAGATGATGGGATTGTAAGCTTTTTCATCTTGTTTGGTACAAGTACTAAGGTTTTTCCAGATCTTGTTGTCAACATACCTTTTTTCACCGCAAATGTTTTATTTGCTTTTGGGCAGCTGAATGTTTTTACCTGATTGCTCTTTACAAACGCTGTGCTGTCTATTTCGTTCATATTTTTTGAAAATGTTACTTTAGATAATGCACTGCATTTTGCGAAAGTATATGCTGGTACACTTGCTGTCTGTTCTGGAATCACGACACTTTTTAGTTTTTTCATACCACTAAATGTTGCTATCTCCAACTGATTTACTGTACCTGGAATTGCTACTGTTTCAATGGTCTGTTTGTTCTTATCATCATTTGACAGATCTCCATAACAGTTATGCCATGGTTCAATGGTATCTCCAAACAGATTTTGATAAGCATCCTCATCCTCACCTTTATTATATAATTCTTTTCCAAATCCTACTCTGGTAAGTTTTGCCTGATCAATCTCTTTTGGCAACGTTAATTTTGTGATCTTTTTGCTTAATTTAATCTGATAGATCCAGCTTTCTTTACCGTCTTCTGTCAAATATGCAGAATACTTGATACCGTTTTCTTCTTTCGTGACTGATTTACTTGTGTTCCATTTGGTTGCTGCTTTCACATTGTTCGTG
>JAXJNA010000012.1:0-6488 GCA_036312945.1 Anaerostipes hadrus | reverse complement strand
CCTTTACTTTTCCTGATGCGGATACTGTTGCATATTTAGGATTGCTACTTGTCCATTTCAGTTTCTTGTTGGCTCCTTTGCTTGCTGTGACTTTGGCTTTTAGTTTCAGTGTCTTTCCTGCTTTCACCGTTTTCTTTCCAGGAATCTTAACTTTCTTTACGACTCCTTTCATGACTTTGATCGTAAATGTTGCTTTCTTTCCGCTTCCATCGGTTGCCTCTGCTGTAATCTTTACTGTTTTTCCTCCAGCTTTTTTCTTGATTGTTACGACTCCGTTTTTATCCACAGTTGCAACTTTCGAATTACTTGTTATCCACTTTAATGTTTTATTTGAAGCATTCTTTGTGATGTCTGCTGTTAATTTAATCTTCTTTCCCGCAGCAATCTTTGTTGAAAGCGCTGACAGTTTGATCTGGCTGACTTTTATCTGCTGTGTCTGCGGAGTTGTTGTTTGCTCTGGTTTCTGTTCTGTTACTTCTGATGGAATTGGGTTTGGTGGAATTGGTGTATTCGTATTATTTCCATTGTTCTCTTTTCCAGAATTATCCTTAGAAGGTTCTTGTTCAATTTGCTTCCATTTTGCATATAAAATTAAATTAGAAATAACTCTGTCATTATCAAAATCCCATAGTTGTGTCTTTTGCTCATCTCTATACCATCCTTCAAATAAATATCCTTGACGTACTGGATTCTGTGGTTTTGAAATTTTACTATATTTCTCAACACCTCCAATTGGAAGCACTAAAGAACCTCCATCTGAATTAAATGTTACAGTACAGTTTGTATTCTTTTCTACTACATCTTCAAGAATAAGTGCAATTTCAACATCACTATCTGTTACTGTAAAATAATCTCCATCACTGATAAGAGAACCATTAACCTTCAATTCCTTTACACGTTTTCCAGAATCAAGATTCCTTATTTCAATTTTCAATTGATCATTCTGGCTAACCATATCACCCTGTGATAATGTTTCTCCATTTCTTAAAACTGTCACATATTTAGGAATCTTTGTTATCTTATAAGTTGTCTTTTCTCCTTCTGTTACCAAATAAGTTGTCTCTTGATTTTTAACATCAACACCTGCATAAGTTTTCATACCATCTGCAATCTTGATTTTATAAGTTCCTGATTCTAATTTGTCTGATGTTTTTAATGATATCTCTTTAACAACCTCTTCTCCTTTATATGTTCTTACCTGTGATTGATCCCAGAATAAATCTGCCCTTATCTTTTGATTATCTTTTTCCAAAATAACTGAATTTTTTTCAATAGAATCTTTTTTGATATATTTATCAAATACAATTTTTATTGTTTTATCCTTATTTGTTATCTTTTGAATTCCCGCAGATTTTGTAGATACCATCTCAATATTTACATCAAGTTGTGGCGGTGGAACAACAAGTTTATCACTCATTACAGTTTCATATCCATCTTTTTCATATTTAACCTGCCACTTACCTTCTGGTACATCCCATGCATAATTTCCATCTGCATCTGTCGTCAGTGGATTATTCTGGTCGTATTCTTCTGCATCCCACAACCTCATATTCTTATCTTCGTCTTCGTAATATAAAGTTGCCGTTACATCATCAAGCCTGTTATCTTCAAATGTTTCATACACATAACCACTTGGATCTATTGATACCTTCATATCTGTAATCTTTGTTCCAGAATCCGAATCACTGTCTTTGGAAAAACTGTTTTTTCCGGTTTTCTTCAATGCTTCTTTATCTTTTTCCTCTAACTCCTTCCACATTTCTTCCAAGTCTTTTTTAATCTTTTTCACCAGTTCTTCAAAATCATCTTTGTATGATTTTACAGCAAGTTTTTCCATCTTATCAACAGCTTCTGTTTCTTTTTCTGTCAACTCTTTCTTTAAGTCGATGCCAAACTTACTCAAAATCTTTTTATAGATATTTAACATTGGACCTTCCATTTTATCTATATCATTGCTTTGTTTAATATATGTTTCAATTACTGAAAATGTCCCTGTTGAAATATCCATAAATTTATACATCTGTAATTCATTAATGTATTGTTGAATTTTTGCCTTCTGACTGCTGTCAGTTGTTTTGCTCATAAGTTCTTTCAGTTCATCTGTTAATATTCCTGCTGTATCTGAAACATCACTTAATTTTTTTGCACCATTAACTGCTTTAGTTTCTGTTTGTATGAATTCATAGCTCTTTTTCATATTTTTTATTTCACTTGCATTTTCACCTTCATACTTCTCTATAAATTCCTCAGAAATCTTTTTTAAAATTTTTACAAACAAACCATCTTTTTTATCTTCATTCGAACTTCTAGCTCTTAGTGTTTGACTTTTCGTATTTTCTTGTCCTATGCCTCGCTGCCATAATGTATATTTTCCATCATCCTGTTTAATATACATTTCAAGGACAGAATAATACTGATTTCCTCTTTGTCCAAGCAAAATAGATGGATTAATATAGACTGTAACATCTCCCATTTTTTCTTCAACATAATCTTTTGTTGGTGTAAAATCTACATCTTCCTGCAGATGCATCATCATCATATAATCATGTTCATTTGTATCATCCATTTTCACTCTGTGTTCTACAATGTCTTCTTTACCATCTGAAGAACTCTTTGCATCTACAAGTTCCATCTGATCTGCTGAAAAAATATCTTTGCTGTCAGAAGGTGTTACATTAAAATCAACTTTTAATGGCAGATAATGAATGCTGACATTCTTTGGCACTTTACTCGAACTTAATAATATACTTCCTTCCCATACATCTAATGACTCATTATATGTCATAGAAACAACTTCATTATTTCCGTTTGAAAGCTGTATTAAAACATTTACAAAATCTACATTTTCATTATCTGTAAAGGTTGCTTTAAAATTAAATTCTTTGGATGGATTCATTGAAAGTGACGTTAACGGCACTTCTTGTGTGAGGTTATTAAAATAATATGTTTTTCCATTATGCTCCATCTCCATGCTTTTTACTTCAATATCACTATCTCCATAAAAAACATCTAAAACAGAAGATTCACTTCCATTTTCACTAATCGCCTTTAACGTATGATATGTTTTATCACCTTTGTCTAATAATTGTATTTCTGTCCTGTAAATACCATATTTATTAGATTGCGTATTTCCAACCACAACATTTCCATCGTATATAGTAATTTTTTGATCCTTGGCTGCAATACCACGTGCAATGATCGTACTTGAATTCGTTTTTTTCGGAACAACTAATGTGATTTCTTTAACCTCTGCCTGCGTCCTTCCAATTGTTTCAATCATTGAATTTCCTTGAGATTTATAATGAAATTCTCCCAAAAATTCTAATTGTGTCTTAGCAATATCTTTTCTGATTTTTACCTGATATCTGATCACAGCTTTCTTTATGGATAATTTTGTTTTGATCTTTCCATTTTCAACAACCGCCTGTTTTGTTTCTCCATTTAATGTAAAACTGTCATCTACATAATTGGTCCCATCTGGAATACTAAATTGTACTTCCTGGCTTGTAATATCATTATCTAAAAGAGATATTTCTGATTTAATCGTGATGGTATCTCCAATCTTATAATCTGTCTGATTTGTAACCACACTGTTTCCTGTTTTGGATAAAACACTTGCATCTTCATCTGTTGGTATACTCAAGACATCTGTATCAGCAATGCTTCCATCTTCCACTGTAATTTTTTGCATACAGTACTTATTCGTCAGATCATCTCTCTTCTCTAATTCTTTCATATCTTTAATATCAGACATTGCTTTTTGATTATCTGCCACAACTACCGCATAAATTCCTGTTTCTAATCCTAAGACTGTATACTGACTTCCAACACTTGTTTTTTGTGTGACCTTGTCTCCCCCATTATCAAAAATTATAATCTGGTTAAGATCTCCTGTCTTATGATCTTTTCGTTTCAAATTTATCTGTATGCCACCAAGTTGCTGCATCTTTCCATTGATTCTCGCATCACCTTCTGCATTTACAGTTCCATAGAAAACTCCTTTTTCATATCCCTTTTTTGTAACTGTAACTCTTAATCTATCCCCAGATTTTATTTCGCCGGATTTTGCATAGTAGATACTATTAATATTTCGAACACTATCTAATGTTTTCTTTTGTGTTTCGTTATAAACTACTATGCTGTCTGGATTTAAATTATTTTCTACGGATTTTTCTGTTTCAGATTCCAGTTTACTTTTTACATAATCAATATTAAATCTGATTTTTCCTGATGTACGTTCCATTTTTATTATCTGTTCATCTGCTATTTTAGATTTTGCTATATCAATCTGTTGATTTACATACCCATCTTTTGAAATACTGATATTAGTATCTTCATCTTTTAAATTTAAGGTAAATTTTCCATCAGAATCTGTTTTTGTTTTATCTGCGCAGGTTTCTGTCTGATTTAATTTCTGATCTGCAGCCAAGAATACTCCTGCAATCGGATTTCCTGATTTAGAGTCGATTACTTTTCCTGCAACCTTTGTATCCTTAAATCTTTCAACTTGAATTGTAATTATATTTTCTCCTGCACTTAAACTTTTTGTTTCTACTTTGCTGTCCTGTCTGTATTTTCTTTTCGCAGTCCTGTCCATGTATAGAGAATATCCAATTTTATCATTCTCTGCTAAATATTCCAAAGTAGTTCCAATTGAAAAATTCCTGTTTTTTCCTTTCGTTTTATCAAAAAATTCTACTTTTAAACCTGAATCTTTTAACTCTTGTTGATCACTTTCAAAACATACTTTTACACTCGCCATCTTTGGTATTGATGTAAAGTCAATCTCTGTTTTTTCACCTTCTTTAATTTTTATATTTTCTTTCTTCGCATATTCACTTCCAGCTGCATATAGAACTGCTTTATAGGTTTCATCGCTATCTAAATAAGGAATTTCATATTCTGTTATATCATTTAAATTTTTTCTGTAAACGCATTGATTTTTCTCATTAAATATTTTTACTAAAATATCATTATAATTAAGTATATCTTCTCCAAATTTTAAAACTGCACTTCCTGAAACCTTGAGAGGCAACTGACACCAGTAAGTTGTGCCAAATTTTATTTCTTGCTTATTCTCATTTTCTCCTATCTCTGCCTGCAAATCTGTAATTTCCTGAATTCCTTTTTGTATTACAAATTTCGCTTCATATGCCTCTTGACTTTCATTATAAAATAAATCAATTGATTTATTTTTTGTTTCATTATTTTCTTTATATGTTACTTTGATTTTGGCATTGTTTGTCTTATCATTCATTAAATCCTTTGACAAATAAATATGCATTGTCTCATTGACTGCAACATATCCTTGTTTATATTGTTTAACTTCATACCAGAACTCATTATTATTTTTCTCTAAAATTTCAGCATCTTTTTTAAAGAATGGATAGCCTTTATTAATGGATGGATAAATACTCCATATATTAACAAAATCCCAGTTTTCAAATGATTTTTCATCCATCATCTGTAATTTAGTCAATCCTATTCCTTTAGATGTGTCATCACATCCTGAAACTGGTTTGCTGTAATAAACATCTTCCACTTTTCCAGAATTTGCACCAATTGCACCGCCTTTGAAATTGTTTGCCGAAATCTTTGCAGCTGCATAAGATCTTACAATATTTTTTTGATTACTTCCTACAATTCCCCCGACATAATAGTTTCCTGTAATATCACCAACTGCATAACAATCATTTATAGTTCCTGCATTATAGCCTGTAATTCCTCCAACAAAATTTCTCACTTGAGCAGTATCTATATCTGCTCTTGACATGCTAATTGTTCCTGTATTATAACCTGTGATTCCTCCAATATAATCATTACTTGTTTCTCTAAAAATTTGTCCTATAACACTAATTCCTGAAATTGTTCCTGCGTTGAAATCACATAATAATCCTTGATTATCACTCGTAATAGCTATACTTCCTTCAATGTTGAGATTCTTGATCGTTCCTTCATTCCTATAGAAAAGTCCTCCGTTATTTCCTTTCAGATTTTTAATTGTATGCCCTTGTCCATCAAACACACCATTAAATGCTGTTCCGCTCACACTTCCGATTGCCACTCTCTTATCGGTACTCATTTCTATATCATTTTTCAGCACATAATATTTCTGCCCATCGACTGGAAGTTCTTCCATGTACCAGCGATACAAGTCTCTCTCTGTTTTGATCTCGTATGGTTCTTCTTTCGTTCCGCTTCCTTCAATCTCTTCTTTCTCTTTTTCTCCTCGGATGCTCAGTTCTGGATAACTGTCTCTGATCTCCCATACATGATCAAAATCCCACTGATAGTATGTCCCTTTCTGTTTCAGGTTCTGGCTGCTGGCTCCAAATCCTACTCCGTCTATTCCTGTATTTCCACTGTAGTAGTAACTGTTGAATACTTTTCCGGAATTCTGTCCAACCAGTCCTTTCCCTTTTGTTACTGTTCCGCCTGCATAACTTTCCCGGACCACTGCGTAACTATCGTTTATTCCTGCTAATCCT
>JAXJNA010000011.1:0-98177 GCA_036312945.1 Anaerostipes hadrus | reverse complement strand
GAAATATGAAGCACTGACCGGTGTAAAACCAATCAGAGTGCACGATATCCGTCACAGCCATGTGGCATATCTGATCTACCAGGGCGTAGAACCACTGATTATCAAGGAAAGGCTGGGGCACAAAGACATTCAGATGACATTAAACACTTATGGGCATCTGTACCCGTCACAGCAGAAAAAGTTGCTGAGATGCTGGACAATAAACGTTAATACGGAGGAAAAGAAGCAAATGAAAACAAAGAAAGTAGTCGGAAAAATATTTGATGCAATTAACTACAGTAAGAAGTTGAAGATAAGTTCCATTTTACCAGATCGAGATTCAGATTATGTGATTCTTTTTGAATTAGAGGACGGAAGCAAATTTGAAATTATCATTATTCCTACAAGGAGATTTGTGTAAGGAGCAAAAGCTATGACTACTGACAGACAAAAAGAAAAAGCCCAGACAAAATATCTGAGCAAGTTCTCTGATAATCAGATTCACTGATATACCATCTTGGCAGATTAAGTATATCACGAATTGAAAGATACAACAATTCCCGAATATCTGTTCATCAGAGACTTGCCCGGAGGGGCAGGAGGTAGAAGTGACATTATTTGAACAGGTAAAAGAATGTGTGACAGCGAGACAGGCTGCGGAGCATTACGGGATTAAAGTAAAAAGAAATGGAATGGCGTGTTGTCCGTTTCATAAAGACCGACACCCAAGTATGAAGGCGGATAAAATGTATCATTGCTTTGCATGTGGAATGGGTGGTGATGCAATAGATTTTACAGCAAGGTTATTTGGAATATCACAGTATGAAGCTGCGAAAAAGCTGGTAGAAGATTTGGGACTGGATATTAAAGTCGGAAACAGAAGCAGATACAAAAGGACGCCCCGAAACAGGGCGCCCTTAAAACAAAAGCAATCGAAAGTTGTGATAATCAGAGAAAAACTGGAGCAGTGGTTAAAACATGCAACAGACGTGCTGATCAGATATCTGAAATGGATTCAGTTCTGGAAAGAGTTTTACAAACCAGAACCAGATGAAGAGTGGCACAAATTATTTACGGAGGCATTGGCAAATGAAAGAAAGATAAATGACTATCTGGATGTGCTGATGTTTGGAACAGGAGAAGAAATTGTAGAGTTTTTCAAGATGAAGAGAAGGGAGGTTGAAAAAATTGAAGAAAGAATTAACGAATATCAGCGAGAAGTCCTTAATGGAATTAGAAGATATTGTGAACGAGGAGATGCTTACGACAGAAGATGTCAATGATATGTTGGAGCATACGGATAAAGGAAGAACAAAGCAGACAATCAGAAATTGTGTAACCGTACTTCAAAATGATCCAGTATTGAAAAAAGCGATTAAACGAAATGAACTTTCCGGAAGAATGGACATTGTAAAAGAAGTACCCTGGGAGCGAAGAAATAACAGCCCTACGGTTACAGATACGGATGAATACAATCTGAAAATGTATCTGGAAGAGAACTATGAAATAACAAGCGAGCGTGTGATCAAAGCGGGAGTAGATATTGTTTCCAATGAAAATAAATATCACCCAATCAGAGATTATCTGGAGAGTCTGGCTTGGGACGGAATCCCAAGAATAGAAAATATGCTTCCGCATTTTCTGGGAGCAGAAAAGAGCAAATACACAATCGGAGTAATGAAAATGCACATGCTGGCAGCGATTTCAAGAATTTATGAACCGGGAATAAAATATGACATTATGCTGTGCCTGGTTGGAAGTCAGGGAGCCGGAAAGTCCACATTTTTCAAATATCTGGCGATAAAAGAAGAATGGTTCAGTGACAATCTGGATCATCTGGACGATGAAAATATTTACAGAAAACTGCAGAACCACTGGATTATCGAAATGGGAGAAATGAAGGCAACTATCACAGCAAAGAATATCGAACAGATAAAATCATTTCTGAGCAGACAGAAAGAAACTTACAAAGTGCCTTATGAAGTTCACCCGGAAGACAGACCGAGGCAGTGTGTATTTTGCGGTACTTCGAATGATTTGAATTTTCTTCCTCTGGACAGAACCGGAAACAGACGATTTGCTCCGGTGATGACAGATATGTCAAAAGCAGAAGTTCATATTCTGGATAATGAAACAGAGAGCAAAGCTTATATTGAACAGGCCTGGGCGGAGGCAATGGTACTGTATCGACAGGGAAATGTGTTCTTAGGATTTACAAAGGAAATTGAGGAAGAGGCAAAGCGTCTGCAGAAAGAATTTATGCCGGAGGATACCAATGCCGGAATCATACAGGCATTTCTTGATGATTACGATGACGATTATGTATGTACAAGAATTCTGTTTGATGAAGCACTACACCGAACCGGAGAAATGAAGCAGTGGGAGGGTAAAGAGATTGCAAATATTATGAACAATGCGATTGAAGGCTGGAAACCACATGGCACACATCGGTTTGGAAAGGAATATGGAATACAGCGTTCATGGAAAAGAATTGAAGATTCTGTGAAGAAAGATAAAGACGGATTTATGGAAGTGCCGGAACAGTTGGAAATACCGTTTGAGTAAAGATTATTGTAAACGATGTAAACGGAACTTTAAGGAAAAACTTAAAAAGTTAACTTTTAAAATCTTTTGAGACCCGTTTACAGATTCCGTTTACAGACTGGAAAGGAGCAGAAAATGATGAAACAGGGAAGATTAGGATATAACAACAGCAATGGAAGATATGGATTATTATCATCAGATTTATGGATTGATACAGGATTTCACTGCGGAGAAGGACTGGAAGTGCTGGTAGATGATGAATGGGTACAGACCAGAATGGAGATGAATCTGGCAAGAGAATGGTATCTGGTGGGAACGCCTTATTGTGGAGATTTGGAATATGTGCAGGCGAGGATACCAGAATAAACAGATCTATGATCCACTTCGGTCGGTGCAGAACAGACGTCCATAAGGACGTTATGCCCCCGGCAGGGCGCAAGGGGACTTTTGATGGACGGTACGGCTGTCGAAAGTGCTTTTGCGTTACTTTTGACAAAAGTAACAAAAGAGGGGCTTGTCCCCGATACTTCTCGAACTACTAATGTTCGAGAAGGTTCCTAAATATCGTATCCGGCGAAAATTTCTTAAATATCGCCATAACTGGCGTAAATAAAAATTATGTGCCATGTCTGGCACTCAAACAGAGAAGAGGTGAGAAAACATATGATAAAACGAACAATCAGTGGCATGATTGGAGCCGGCTCACTGGCTCATAACAGACGAGATTTTGTAGCAGAAAATGTAAATCCAGACAGAGTACAACTGAACATTTGTTATAAGAATGAGAATCTGAAAGAAGTTTATAAGGAACTGTTTAACGATGCTGTGGAGAGATACAATGTCGGGAAAAGAAAGGACCGGCAGATTGCAAATTATTATGAAAAAATCCGACAGGGTAAACAGGAGAAGTTGTTCCATGAAGTGATATTCCAGATAGGAAAGCGTGAGGACATGGCGGTGGGAACGTCAGAAGGAAATCTGGCTGTAAAGGTACTGGACGAATATGTGAAAGACTTCCAGAAGCGGAATCCGACACTTTGGGTATTTAGCTGCTATCTGCATCAGGACGAAGCTACTCCGCATCTGCATATTGACTTTGTTCCTTATGTGACCAACTGGACGGGAAAAGGAATGGATACTAGAGTTTCACTGAAGCAGGCATTGAAAAGTCTTGGATTTCAAGGTGGAAATAAGCATGATACAGAACTGAATCAGTGGATAAATCATGAAAAAGAAGTGCTGGCAGAAATCGCAAAGCAACATGGAATTGAATGGGAACAGAAAGGTACACATGAAGAGCATCTGGATGTTTACAATTTCAAGAAGAAAGAGCGTAAGAAGGAAGTGCAGGAACTGGAACAGAAAAAGGAATATCTGACAGCGGAGAATGAAGGATTGACTTCTCAGATTGCGGACGCAAGGGCAGATATTAAATTACTGGAAGAAGAAAAAATTCAGTTCCAGAAAGATAAAGAAACAGCGGAAAGACGTGCTGAGAAAGCAGAAACGGAATTGAAAAAACTGGAGGACAGAAGAGAATTCCTGCAACCGGTGATGGATAATATCAGTAAGGAAATAAAAGAATATGGAATGATCAAAACATTTTTGCCGGAAGCTACAGCATTGGAACGTGCGGTAACTTATCGGGATAAGAAAATAAAACCCTTGTTCATTGAAATGAAGAATAAAATTGGTGCGATGGCTGCACAGGTTAAAGAACTTACCAGAGAAAGAGATAAGTGGAAAAGTAAGTTTCAGAAGAAAAAGCAGGAGCACGAGAACACTAAAAAGGAACTGGCAGAAGTTCAGAAAGATTATCAGAAATTGTCTGGTGAGAAAGAAATACTACAGGGGCTTGCGGACAGATATAATCGACTTTTACGCATGCTAGGGAAAGATATGGTAGAAAGGCTGGTACAGGACGATATCCGGATACAGGAGGAACTTGAAGCGAAAAAGAGGAAAGAGCAAATGCCGAAAAAAATAGGTGACCGCATACAATGGGCAAGAGAACGAAGTGAAGAACACAATGCACAGATAAAGAAGAACAAAACAAAATACAGAGGAATGGAGTTGTAAGAATATGAAGAAACAGATTTATGATGAAAAGAACGGACTGAGCTATACATTGCATGGAGATTATTATCTGCCAGACCTGGGAATCAATGAGGAAGAATCCACATATGGGAAATATGGAATAATGCGAAAGCAGTTTCTGAAGGAGCATCGAAGTGCCAGGTATCAGTATCTGGTATTGACTGGGAAACTGACGGAGCATCTGAATCAGGTTGATAAAGAAGTAAGAGAAAAAGTCGAGATACTGGTGGAGCAGATGGCTGAACAGTGGGGCGTGACAAAAGAACTGAAGATGCAGGATCAGATGGAATGGGTTAGGAAAATGAATAATATTCGTAGCAGAGCAGTAGAGATTATAGATGTAGAATTGATTTGTGTTTAGGAGGACAAAGCGGCAGATATAATGTTAAAAGTAGTTGCGTGCGCACGCATATTGTATTATAATACTGGTGGTTAGGAGGAATATATCTATGAAACTATTAAAATGGCTTTCAGTAACAGACCGATTTTACAAAATCTATTTGGATAAACAGCTTGCCCCCTTTGGAATCAACAACAGCCAATATATGTTTTTGATTAAAATCTGTCGTTCGCCTGGCATTTTACAGGATTCTTTAATGGATATGTTTTATGTTCATCCGAGCAATATTGTACGGGCAGTTGCGGCATTAGAAAAGCAGGGAATGATTATGCGTTCCCCAAATGATAAGGATAAGCGGACGTGTAAGCTGTATCCTACGGAACGTGCGCTGTCTGTAATTGATGAGGTACAGACGGTATGTGAAAAGACAGAAGCTCTTTTATTGCAAGGCTTCAGGGAATCTGATAAAAACCTCTTTATTGATTTGCTGATTCAGGCAGGTGAAAATATTACAGCGGAACTCCGTATAGAAAGAAAGGGGGATGAATTTAATGACTGAGAATCCCCTAGGATATGAAAAAATTTCAAAACTGTTGAAAGATTTTGCCATTCCCAGTATTATGGCGTCTCTTGTCGGCTCAATCTACAATATTGTGGATCAGATTTTTATTGGTCAAGGGGTCGGTTATCTGGGAAATGCAGCAACCAATGTTGCCTACCCGTTCTCTACCATCTGCCTTGCTATTGCACTGCTGGTTGGAATTGGCAGTGCTTCCCGTGTTTCCCTCTGTCTTGGACGCAAAGAGCCGAAAGCTGCCGCCAAAGCAGCGGGAAATGGTATTGTTCTGATGGGAATTTTCGGAATTATTTATTTGCTGGTTGGAGAAACTTTTCTGTCTTTGCTCCTAAAGGCATTTGGGGCAACGACAGATGTATTTCCATATGCAAAGCAGTATGCCAGCATAACATTGATTGGAATGCCGTTTCTTATTGTAACGAATGGTATGAGCAATTTGATTCGAGCAGATGGAAAACCAAAGTATTCAATGGTTTGCATGGTTATGGGAGCTATTATCAATACCATTCTTGACCCTATTTTTATTTTTGCTTGCGATTGGGGGATTGCCGGCGCAGCTTGGGCAACAGTTATTGGGCAAATTTTTTCCTTCATACTCGCACTCCGTTATCTATGGCGTTTCCAAACAATCCATTTTGAAAAAGAGTCGTTTTTATTGGACATCAAAGAAAGCATGAAAATTTGCAGCATGGGAATCAGCAGCAGCTCAAACCAGATTGCAGTTACCGTGATTCAAATCATTCAGTACAATTCGTTGACTTATTACGGCGCATTAACAAAATATGGAACAGATATTCCCTTAGCTGCTTGCGGAATCGTTATGAAAACAAATGCCATAATCCTTGCGATTGTTGTAGGAATCTCGCAGGGAACACAGCCGATTATCGGCTTCAACTATGGGGCAAGGCAATACCATCGTGTACGGGAGGCTTACCTGCTTGCGGTAAAATGGAACCTTGTTGTTTCCACTATTGCTTTCATCGCATTTCAATTTTTCCCGCAATCTATCATTTCACTATTCGGAGATGGGGACGAGCTGTATTTTGAATTTGCTGTTTTGTTCATGCGTACCTATCTTTTCATGGTGTTGGTAAATGGTGTGCAGTTGCTTTCTTCCAGTTTTTTTACCGCAATAGGAAAATCGTTAAAAGGTGCTCTGTTGGCATTAACAAGGCAGACCTTTGTGTTGATTCCGCTTACCCTGCTGCTCCCGCTTCGTTTCGGAATTATGGGAGTATTGCTTGCGGGACCTGTTGCTGATTTTTCAGCGTTTATGCTATCTGTTGTACTGGTGGGTATAGAATTAAAAAAACAAAAAAATGACATGTAAACAACAGCCCTATGTGAAAACATTCTTTTTCCGCCGTTAAGTAATCAAGAAGCAAAAACTTAAAAACCGTTGCGATAAATTTTATAAATTTAGTAGGATAATATTTAGAAGTAAGGATTGAGAAAAATATGGAAACTATAAAATGGGTTCTATGTCCTATCTGTGGAAATAAAACCCGAACGATAATGCAAGAAGATACCGAATTAAAGAACTTTCCACTCTACTGTCCGAAGTGTAAACAGCAAACACTTAACTGATCTTGCAAAACGGAGAAAAACAGTAATTATAGCAACACATAATGCTAATATTGCAGTTGGCACACTTACGTATATTAGTATACTAAGAACTCATGAGAATGGAGTATATAAAACGTATATTGGTAATCCTTTTTATGATGAACTTAGAAATATAAATGATGAAACAGACACTAAAAACTGGACTCAAGAAAGTATGCATACTCTTGAGGGCGGTAAAAATGCATTTTATGATAGGAAGGATATTTATGAATCAGGAAAGCAAAGTGATTAATGTACATTTGGAGAAAAGAGAAAATAAAGATTATTTAGTATTTGGCTTTGAAGAAGCTGCAGAAGTATGTCTTAATGATGATGAGAGTCAAAATAATTTGAAAAGTATATTTGTAAAGTTACTTACGGAGATTACAAAGTATCCAATTGAATTACAGTTTTTGGAAAAACCAGAATATAAAACAGAATTATATATAGATGTGTGTAAAGAATATATAAAAGATTTAAATAAAGAGATTACGAATGTAAGAAAAAATATGCCAGAAAAACTAAAAATACAGTGATAACACCATGATAACAAAAATTCCGGAAAACCACACGGACACAACGGAAAATCCGGATTTTTCCACACAAATCACATAAAAAATCACTATTCGTATACCACAATACACCGGTCTGATATCGTGAAGGTGGACGTACAGTAGGATCAGGAAGAGTTGCTACAATCATCGAGTAATTCTTACTTCTACGATTGAATATGATAATTTTCAAAGACTCAGAAAGTTTAGGCTTTCTGGGTCTTTTTTTCTATGTTATACTGAAACTATCAATTGTAAGAAGGGAGAAACGTATGAAGAAAAGTAAAAATTTGAAAAGAATAGGGGCTGTGATGCTTTCGTTGGTATTAGCAGTATCAACAGTATTTACAACAACTGCTGTTTCTGAAAAGAAGGTTTCTGCACAAGCAGAGATAAAAGTTAAGGATCAGCTTCAGAGATGGACAGTAGCTACAAAATTATTACCAGATTCAGAAAAATACTTTGATCAAACTAAAGCTGATAATAAGATAAGTGATAAAACAGCGGCAATCTATACAGCAATAGAGTATATCTGGAATGAAGATGGGGATGCAGTACCTGTGAATGTTTTTTGCGACAGTGTAAAGAATTATTTTGCAGGATGTGATGACTTTAATGCAGAAAAATTAGCTACAATTGGTAAGAATGATTACTTTGAATATAATAGTGGTGATTCAAATGTAACACTTAAAACCATGCAGGCAGGTGGAGGAACACAGGAATGTACCTATATCGGTGAGAAAGAACATACTGACGGTTCAAAAACAATGTATGGTGTATGGACAGATCCAGATCCAGCACCAGGAGATCCAGCGACACCATATTATGTAGCCTTAGATATTGCAGAAAACGGACAGATGACAGCATATCGAAAATTAGAAGATGGTAGTCAATTGAATGTGGATATCTATGAATTCAATGAGAATGGTGATTATGTAATGTCTTATACAACTGCAAGTGGAAAAGCATTTATACCAGATGAAAAAGAAGCAGGTTTTTCTTACAATATTCAAATCATAGATAAAGAAAAAAGCGGAACACCAATTGAGTTTACAGATAGCACTCTTGATGGTAATAGTTTCAATCTGAATTTGGAAAGTGAAGATACAAGCATTGTAGATACAGATTATGATAGAATTACAGCAAAAGATAAAAAGGGAACAACTAATATTAAATATAACCTCAGATCTGCAGAGAGCGATAATGTAATTTATAGTGGATCAATTCCATCTACCGTATATTCTATTTCTATTGATGAAGGAAATTATTATGGAATTTATTTATTACCAGGAGAAAGCAGACAGGTAACAGCAAATATTGAAGGTTATAATGGACCAGTTTCATATCAGTGGACATCAGCAGAATGTAAAATTGACAATCAGCTAGGAAAAACTTGTAAAATCACAGCTCCATCAAAAGAAGGAAATCCAACGATTGTTGTTCAGGCATTTACTGGTGATGGAGAGTGGATTGGCGTAAAAGAGGAAGAAATCAAAGTCACAGATTGTAAATTATCATTTAGCTACAGAAAATTTGTTGGTGATCATTCAGAAACAGCATCAGGAGATACTCTGAAAGTAGGAGAAGCTTATTGGTTTTCACTGGATGGTGCCAGTTTTGCATGGGATTATGGAAATGGAAATAGAGACGATTCAAAGAGACAGACTTTCTATACCATGGACTTTGAGTTAAATGGAAAGCATTTGATAGCAACAGATACAGAGGAAAATCTTAGTAATGATGAACTGAGTCTTTCAATCGGAGCAGGTGGAGGATTCCCAAATCGCATTATCAAACCAAAGAAAGCTGGAACATTAACGATCACAGGAACAATTTATCGAAATGGAAATTTCTTCCGTGATTTTAAAAAGTCATATAAAGTAGAAGGTAACACACCATCTCCAACACCAGTAAATAAACCAACAAAACCAAGCCAGCCAGCAACAACGACATCAACAAAGAAACCAACACAGCCAACTGTCAGCGTTAAAACAACAAAACTAAAAAGCGTAAAAAATGCAAAAGGCAAAAAGATGACGATCAAATGGGCGAAGAACACAGCTGGAAACGGATATCAGATTCAGTATTCCACAAGCAAGAAATTTGCCAAAGGAAACAAAACAAAGACGATCAGCAAGAACAAAACGACAAGTTACACAATTAAGAAGCTGAAAAAGAAAAAGACATATTATGTACGTATCCGTACATACAAGAAAGTTTCAGGAAAGACATATTACTCTGGATGGAGCAGTGTAAAAAAAGTAAAGATCAAAAAATAAATATCAGATCAAATAAAAATAGTGTCAAGATCAATAAAAATCTTGGCACTATTTTTACGTTAGAAAAAATCTATCACATTTTGCAATCAATCAATTTTTAATATAAGGAACCATCACTTCCAGAATTTCAAGCACATGATCTCTCTGCGATGGATTAAGTTCAGCTGCAATTTCCATTAATTGATTATTGTGATGAGCCGGGGTATCAACATCAAATATTCTTTGCCCATCACCGAATAAAAGATAATCAGCAGATACATCCAATGCAGAAGTCAGAGAAGCGAAACTATGAATAGACATAGCTTTACGTCCAGCTTCGATTTCATAGATATAATGCTGACTGACACCAGCTTTTTCAGCAAGCATTTCCTGTGTCAGATCTTGCCCTTTTCGGGTAAGTTTGATGCGTTTTCCTAATTCTTTTAAGTCGATTTTCATAAAATACCTCCATAAAAAATACTATTACCAGGAGCTATGAAAAACCACTATCCAACAGTGATAGTAATAACCATAAATATTGCTGACAGCAACATTAAATGTTATGATAGATAGGAAAATGAGAAAAAACGAGAAAGAAGGAGTCATGCAGAGAGAAAATGAGCGTATTATCTATCATTTGATGCATTTTAATGAGAAGGATAAGCAGTGGAGTGAGAGACCATATTTACTCTTGGAAGATATGGCGATTGTTTTTGATATTCTTGATCTGGATGATCGATCCATACAAAGAATCGATCATAAAAAGGCAAATGAAGAACAATGGTCGGATCAGTTTTTATGGGAGAGTGCAAAGAAGAATACAAAACAGATTCTTCCTGCTAAATTCGAGCCTGTATATAAAGATTTCCGAGGACATACCGAAGACAGACCGGTATTTATGGTGTCAAACAAAATACAGAGATATGGAGCAGGTGTTATTTGTTATGAAGATTTTCTGGATGATATTTCTAGAAAATATAACAAGAGTTTGTATCTCCTGCCAACCAGTATTCATGAAATGTTATTACTGTTTGATGACGGAGAAGATCAGGAAGAGGATCTATTGCACATATTAGAGAAGTCTGATCATCAATTAAGCAAAGAAGAATTTCTGTCGGATAATATTTATTATTATGATAAATATATGGGAGAGTTGATCAGTTTATTTTAGTGTTGAAGTTTTAGTACGAATAACGTATGATAAAGAAAACTGACCAAACAAAGAAAGGGGTAGAGCTTATGATACCAGGGATCGTAATCGGAGTGATCGTGCTTATCATCGTGATATGGCTGATCAGTTCTTACAATGGATTTGTAACATTAAGAAACAAGACAGAAGAGGCATTTTCAGCAATCGATGTGTCATTAAAGAAGCGTTATGACCTGATTCCAAACTATGTAGAAACCGTCAAAGGTTATGCGAAACACGAATCAGAGACATTAGAGAAAGTTGTAGCTGCAAGAAATCAGGCAATGACAGCGACGAATATCGATGATAAGATCAAACAGGAAAATGTACTGTCAGGAGCGCTGAAATCTCTATTTGCAGTGTCTGAAAGCTATCCAGAATTAAAGGCTAATGAGAACTTTAATAAATTGCAGGATCAGCTTCAGAGATTAGAAGAAGAAATTGCAGGTTCCAGAAGATATTATAATGGAGTTGTAAACCGCTATAATACCAAGACAGAATTATTCCCAGGCAATATCATCGCAGGAATCTTTGGATTTAAGAGAAAACCATTATTTGAAGTTTCGAATGAATCTGAGCGTGAGAATGTACAAGTAAAATTCTAAGGAACGGACAGGGGGAAAGCACTATGAGAAAGTGGATTACCTGTACCATAATGGCAGTCATGATGGCTGCCATGATTTTTATGGGGACAGGAAACAATGTGTTTGCAAATGATGAAGTCACTTATGACTCTAATATGCAGACAAAGAAATTTGATGTAGATATCAAAGTTGGAGAAGACGGAAGTTATACGGTAACAGAGAATATCAAAGTCAAGTTTGTCAATCCGAGGCATGGAATTTATCGTTATATTCCATACAAAGGGAAGGTAATAACAAGCGATAAAAATGGAGATCAGAAAAAACTACTTTATTATGCGGATTTTACACTGTTATCAAATGACAGTAAGACAGATGTAGATGAAGATTCTGACGGTAATAGTCAGGTATTGAGGTTTGGTTCTGCGGATTATACCGTAAGTAAAGGAAACTATAGATTTACGTATCAACTGATCCCAAAATATCAGGGAGATACCTACGATTATTTGTACTACAATATTTTCCCAACACTCTGGAGAAATAAGATTCCAGAAGGAAGTACTTTTACGATTCATTTTCCAAAGAAAACAGATCTTAAGGGTGTAAATTTCTATTATGGACGTTACGGGGAATCAAAGTATGCAAAAGATGTGATCACTTTGAAATATGATGAGCAGAAGAACCAGATCCAAGGAACATTAAAGAAGACATTGCCATTTAAAAATGGATTGACATGCTATAGTGATCTGGGTGATGGGTATTTTACAGCAAAACATGAAATCGGAGTAGATCGATGGATTTTTGGACTATCAATAGGAATTCTTGTGATCACAGCTGCCTTATTTGTTTTATTCGGACGTGATGAAAAGATCATCCCATCGATTCAATATCAGCCGCCAGAAGGAATGGACAGTGCGGTTGTCGGATATGTTGTGGACGGTTCTGTGGATGATAAGGATGTTATTTCTTTAATCCTTTATTGGGCCGATAAGGGCTATCTGAAGATGAAGGAAAAAGGTCAAAAGGACATGGAATTTATCAAACTCAAAGATATTCCAGACTCAGAACCAAGATATCAGAAAACAATGTTTGAAGCTTTATTTAAGAACAGAAAAAAAGTAAAAGCTTCCTCTTTACAGTACAAATTTGCAGATACCGTGCAGGTAGTGAAAGATGATATCAAATATGATTATAAGAAAAATATTTATGCAACATCCTCGAAAGTTGCAAGGATCGTATCCTTTGTATTGTTGCAGCTTCCAATCTGTTTATTTGCATTTATTATGATGATATTTAGTCCAGATGGGATTTTAAATCTGATCCTTCCATTGATGGCGTGGATATTGTATTTTATAGGAATGTTTCTTGCATGTCACAGTGTAGATAAATGGTATGCGATTTCAAAGGGAGCAAGAACGGGACTTCCGATCGCATCGGCAGTATTGTCTATTCTTGGATTTATTTTCTATGGATTATACTATTATGTGAAGATACAAAGAGGAGAATTATTTGATTTCTTCCATGTATATCTTGTGATCGTTGCAGTATCATTTATCGGAGCGATCCTGACTGCATTTATGAAGAAGAGAACCCATCAATGTGTGGAATGGATGGGGTATCTTGCAGGACTTCGTGATTTTATTGAAACTGCGGAATTAGACCGAATGAAGGTATTGGCGAAAGATCATCCAGACATGTTTTATCATATTCTGCCTTACTCCATGGTATTTGGGTTGTTTGATCTTTATGCGAAGAAACTGGATGCATTAAAACTTCCTGCGCCAGACTGGTATGTCTATGGCGGCAGTGATCCCTATTTCCATTATTATATGATGGGGCATTATATGGATCATGTGGTCTCTGAAAACCTGACAGTTGTAGAACCATCAGAATCTGGAGGAATTGGAGAATTCTTTTCTGGAGGAGATGGAGGATTCTCAGGCGGCGGATTCGGAGGCGGAGGAGGCGGTAGTTGGTAGTCTGCTTCATATAAACTATCTGGTGACGCGCTCTCGCTCGGATTCGCACGTAGCGGACACTAAATTCGACAGCGATGATAAATCATCACTGCTCATTAAGTGCCGACGGGCTCATACGGTCTCCAGATAGTTTATATGAAGCTTCTGAAGGTTGTTTTTGGGCTGAAGTTTTGATGTATGTGTTGGGTTGTGAGAAGAAAGTGTTGATAGATAAAGTATAATCTAAATCCGACTGTGGATAATTTTCTCTTTATAGAAGTTTATATTTTCTTTAGAATTGTTTAGATTTAGAATATTGAATGGAGTGGGGATTTTGGTATACTTAAGACATAGTTTTTCATATATATTTTAATCCTCTCTTTTCATTAGATTGGGCTGCAGAAGCAGCCCATTTTTTTTGCCACATTGGGATGAAGTCTCTTCTGCAAAAAAATAGCTAAAATGTTACAAAAATGTTTCATTTCTTTTGATTTTCTGTTATACTAAAGAAAATTGAAAATCAATTTGACGAGCTATTTGATTAGGAGGAGCGACATGATAAAAGGGCTTACAGATAAAGAAGTGAAGGAATCGAGAGCGAAGTTTGGTTCGAATGAGATTCCAGATTCAGAACCTACGACGTTTTGGCAGGAGTTTAAAGAGACGTTTCAAGATCCGATGATCAGAATCTTGCTTGCGATCGCGGTGTTGATGATTGTGATGTTTTTCTTTGGATATGCGGAGATTTATGAACCGATGGGGACGATCATTGCGGTGTTGATCGTTGCTTTTGTTACGGCAAAGACAGGGGTTGCGAGTGATACAAAGTATCGAGAGTTGAAGGAGAGTACGAAGAAAGATCAGTGTAAGGTACACAGAAATGGTGTGGTTGCAGTGATCGATGTTGATGACGTGGTTGTTGGGGATCAGGTTTTATTGCAGTCTGGGGATAAGATTCCTGCGGATGGTATTTTGCATACAGGAAACCTGAAAGTCAATAATTCTGCTCTAAATGGAGAAGCAGAGGAGTGTGAGAAGAAGGCAGCCGGAGAGGGTGTTTATCTTGCGGAAGAGATTACAGGAGATACATTTGTTGATTCATATTCTCTGTTTCGTGGAGCTGTGATCTTTGATGGCGAAGGTGTAATGGATGTTCAGAAGGTTGGACTTCATACGATGATGGGAAAGATGGCTGAGGAGATGCAGGAAGAAGAACCAGACTCTCCATTGAAGGTAAAACTTTCAAAACTTGCTGATCAGATATCGAAGTTTGGATATATCGGTGCGATCGTGATCGCAGTTATGTATTTTGTATATTTCATTATAATGGCAGGTGGATTTCAGGCATATTTTTCTATGGGACCAGCAAAGGTCGTGCAGGATCTGATCGATGCAGTTTCACTTGCGGTTGTGATCATTGTATGTGCAGTACCAGAAGGATTGCCGCTCATGATATCTCTTGTATTAATGCAAAATACAAGTAAAATGTTAGATCATAATGTATTAGTTCGTAAGGCAGAAGGAATTGAGACAGCGGGATCTTTAAATATTTTATTCAGTGATAAGACAGGAACGATCACAAAGGGAGAATTGGAAGTTGTAGATTTCTTTACAGCAGATGGAACGTCAATCCCTGCAAATGAATTAAGACAGCATGGAAAGATAAAAGGGCTGTTAGATCTTGCAATCGGGAAGAATACACAGGCGATGTTTGATGTTTATCACAAGGTCATTGGTGGAAACGCAACAGATCAGGCATTGTTGAAATTTATTGGAGAAGAGACATTTTGTATGTTGGATGGGAATGACGGATGTAAGGTCAGTGCCCATCAAGGATTCAATTCTTCCAATAAGTTCAGTCAGGCGAGAATTGAGAGCATAGGCAAGACATTTTATAAAGGAGCACCAGAACGATTGCTTGCAAAAGCAACAAAATATCTAGATGGTGATGGACAGATTAAAGAGATCGACCAGAAAGCATTAAATCAAAAGATTGATTCTCTGGCAGCGAAAGCAATGCGTGTTCTTGCTTTTGGATATTCAGAAAAAGAGCTTGTGAAGAATCAGATCAATGACGACCTTGTGATCATTGGACTAGTGGCGATCAGAGATGATGTCAGACCATCAGCCAAAGATGCCATCAGGCAGGTACAGGAAGCCGGAATTCAGGTTGTTATGATCACAGGAGACCGCCTGGAGACGGCAGTAGCGATCGCAAAAGATGCAGGATTGTTAAAGAACGAATCAGATAGAGCTTTATCTTCTGCACAGTTAAATCAGATGAGTGACGAGGAAGTCAAAGCTATTTTACCGCAGATCCGTGTGATCGCAAGAGCATTGCCAACGGATAAGTCAAGAATGGTGCGCCTGTGTCAGGAAATGAATCTAGTCGTAGGTATGACAGGTGATGGAGTGAATGACTCCCCAGCATTGAAACGAGCAGATGTTGGATTTGCAATGGGAAGTGGAACAGAGGCTGCGAAAGAGGCAGGAAAGATCGTGATCTTAGATGATAACTTCTCATCGATCAAAGATGCGATCTGGTATGGAAGAACGATCTATCATAATATCTTGAAGTTCTGTAAATTCCAGTTAGTGATCAATGTGACAGCAGTTGTTGTCAGTGCAGTTGCACCATTTTTGGGAATAGAAGAACCATTAAAAGTCACACATTTATTATTTGTAAATCTCGTGATGGATGGACTTGGAGCAATGATGCTTGGAAATGAACCAGCACTTTCAAAATATATGAAAGAAGCACCGAGAAGACGTGATGAGGGCATTATCAGCAAAGATATGATGACGCAGATAGGATTTATGGGAATATGGCTGGTTATATTAAGTTTCTTATTCTTAAAATTACCAGTGATCACGAATCTATTTGATAATAAAGCACAGCATTTAACAGCATATTTTGTTTTATTTATCTTTAGTGCATTATTTAACGGATTTAATGTCAGGGATGAACGATTTGGAATCTTCAAAAGATTAAATGAGAACCCAGATTTTCTGAAAGTATTTTTAATTATCATGTTAGTACAGATTATGATCGTAAATGCAGCGGCAATTCCATTTCAAGTATTTACATGGATCGGAAAGATGTTTAGTTGTATTCCATTTGGAGCAAAAGGCTGGATCGTCACAGTATTGTTATCCATGACGATGATTCCTGTGGATTGTCTGAGAAAATTTCTGTTTGGATGTGGAAAATAAGCGGGGTTTTTATGATGAAAATAGTAGTAGCGATTGATTCTCTAAAAGGGAGCCTAACATCAATTCAGGCGGGAGAAGCTATAGAAAAAGGAATAAAAAAAGTCAATTTAGAAGCAGAAGTAGTCATAAAACCTCTCGCAGATGGTGGAGAGGGAACGGTCGATGCTCTGGTAGATGGTATGGGCGGTAACATGGAATTTATCAAAGTTACAGGTCCAGCAGGAAAGCAAGTCTTAGCTAAATACGGAATCATCCGTCCAGCAAATCCAGATATGGAAGAAACAAGTACAGCTATCATGGAAATGTCACAGGCAGCGGGAATCACACAGGTAACTGATAAAGAACGAAATCCATTATACACAACAACCTATGGAGTTGGACAAATGATCGTTGATGCGATTCATAAAGGATGCAGACGTTTCATCATGGGAATCGGTGGAAGTGCAACAAATGATGGTGGTGTCGGAATGTTGCAGGCATTAGGGTATGATTTCTTAGATCAAGATGGAAACCAGATCAAACATGGAGCAATTGGTCTAAAAGACTTGGTACAGATCAAAGACGACAAAGTCATCCAAGAATTAAAAGACTGCGAATTCCATATTGCCTGCGATGTAACAAACCCATTATGTGGAGAAGAAGGCTGCAGTGAGATCTTTGGTTCACAAAAAGGTGCCACGCAGCAGATGGTAAAAGATATGGATCAGTGGTTAGCAGATTACGCCAAGATTGCAAAAGAAAGCTTTACAAAAGCAGATGACAATAAACCAGGAACAGGTGCAGCAGGTGGTTTAGGATTCGCATTTTTGACATTTACAAATACAATTTTAAAATCAGGTGTAGATTTGATCTTACACGAAACGAAATTAGAAGAAGAGATCAAAGATGCAGACATCGTGATCACAGGAGAAGGATGCTTAGATGCCCAGACCGCAATGGGAAAAGCGCCGATCGGAGTAGCGAAACTTGCGAAGAAATATGGAAAATTAGTCTTGGGATTCTCAGGAGCAGTGACCAAAGGTGCAACTGCCTGCAATGAAGCAGGGATTGATGCATATTTTCCAATTGTAAGGTCAGCCGTATCATTAGAAGATGCAATGAAGAAGAAAAATGCACAGGAGAATCTGACGGATACGGTAGAGCAGGTATTTCGTTTGATAAAAGTATTAAAATAAAAATATCGTAAGTAAGAAATAGTGGGATAAGAATAAGTAAAAATTCTTGTCTCACTATTTTTGTATGAATTCATTGCTTTTTACAAAAAATATATTTCAAAAGTTTGTTAATCATAATAAAATAAAGCAGAATAATGTAAAAACTATATAAGATTAAAAAGTTTTATACATTAATTGCATAAAACTATTGAAAATAACAAATTAAAAAGCTAAAATATAATAAAACTTATAAAAGGAGGATGGTAAAATGATAAGCAAGAGAATAAGTCGTGATAATTATTTAAATAAGTTAATTGCATTTAAAGATAAGCAGTTGATTAAAGTTATTACAGGAATTCGAAGATGTGGAAAATCCACAATCATGGAAATTTATCAGGACTATTTACAAAAAGAAATGAAAGTAATAAAGAAGCAGATTATAGCTATAAATCTTGAAGATTATGATTTCTATGATATGAGAGATCCCAAAAAGCTTTATGCATATATCAAAGAACGATTACTGCCAGATCAGATGAATTATATATTCTTGGATGAAATCCAGCAATGTGAAGATTTCCCAAGAGTCGTAGACAGTTTATATATAAAGAATAATGTTGATTTATATGTGACAGGTTCAAACGCCAATATGTTATCATCTGAAATTGCAACATTATTATCTGGAAGATATGTAGAGATTAAAATGCTGCCATTATCCTTTAAAGAATATGTAGAAAGTACTGGGAATGAGAATGATCTTCAAAGAAAATATACAACATATCTTGAAAACAGCTCTTTTCCATATGCACTGGAATTAGCTGGACATCCAAAAGAAATCAGAGATTATCTGGATGGAATTTATAACACAATTATAGTAAAAGATATTGCTCAAAGACATAAGATCACGGATACGATGATGCTGGAAAGCGTTACAAGATTTATTTTTGATAATATTGGAAATCAATTATCTACGAAAAAGATCGCAGACACAATGACTTCAGATGGAAGGAAAATAGATGTAAGAGCAGTAGAAAAATATTTGACTGCATTTATGGAAAGTTACGTTATATATCAGGCAAAAAGATATAATATCAAAGGAAAACAATATTTAAAAACATTAGAAAAATATTATGTTGCGGATATTGGACTAAGATATATGCTGTTAGGAAGCAGATCAACAGATGTAGGGCATATACTGGAAAATGTTATATATTTAGAATTGATTCGAAGAGGATATGAAGTATATGTAGGAAAGCTTGATGATTTAGAAGTTGATTTTGTTTGTATGGATCAAAAAAGGACTATCTATTATCAGGTAGCAGCAACAGTTCGGGATGAAAAAACATTAAAGAGAGAATTGCTACCACTTCAAAAGATTCACGATCATTATCAGAAGATTTTGTTAACGTTGGATGAAGATCCAGAAGCCGATTATGAAGGAATCAGAAGAATTAACGCACTTGACTGGTTAATTGGTAAAACAGAATAAGAAAAAATAACACAGCCCCCAGGGGGAGTTTCAAAACCCTGAGGACTGTGTTCGTTATATGAATTTAATTTTGGATATTTGAGAAACTATGTTAAACAAGTTAATATTGAAGTGAGTGTCAAAATAAATTTTGCCACTCACTGATGTACCCGGATTACTCCATTGCTACGCAATTTCCGTAATCCTCGAACACCTCGAACTTCCATAAAATGCCGTGTTCACGTCATTTTATTCCGTTCTCGTTGTTCGGCGTGTCAATAAGTATAAATTGCTTATTTGTGCAAGCACAAACGCAATTTATACTTTTGACACTTACATCATATATTAAGTAGCAATTAATATATAACTATCTTTGGACACGGCCGCTTCCGTCGCTGTTCATTAAAGCTAAAACTTCATCTTCTTTGATGTAGTTGATATCTCCAGGAATCGTATGTTTGATCGCAGCGGCAGCGATCGCGAATTCCAGAGATTTTTCCATGCTCATACCAGATGTGATACCATGTAAGAATCCAGAAGCAAAGGAATCACCACCACCGACACGGTCTATAATATGAAGATCATACTGTTTTCCGCGATAGAGGGTGTTGCCATCGCATACAGCAGCAGACCAGCCGTTATCAGAAGCACTGATACTGTTTCTTAAAGTTGTTACAAGGTATTTCAGGTTATAAGCTTTCACAACATTGGACATATGTGTTTCATCAACGCAGATTGCATAATCACCATTGATAAAATCAATCCCATCTTCGCTGTAACCTAAACATTTTGCAGCATCTCTGGCATTTCCGAAGCAGATATCTGCATATTTGATCATTTCACGAAGCATTGCCTGTTTTCCTTCGACATCTTCTGTCCATAACTTGGCACGGTAGTTTAAGTCAAAGGAGATACAAACTCCATGTTCTTTTGCAGATTTTAATGCAGCAAATGTGATATCACGTGCATTCTCACTTAAGACAGGTGTGATACCAGACACATGGAAGAGGTCAGTATCTGCAAAAACAGCGTCGAAATCAAATTCGTCTGCAGATGCCTTTGTGATGGCGGAGTCTGCTCTGTCATAGATAACACTGGAAGCACGAACGGAAGCACCATTTTCAAGGAAGTAAATTCCAAGACGGTCGCCGCCACGAACGATATGAGAGCAGTCAACACCAACTTTTGCTAATGTAGCTACGGCAGAATCACCGATGGAGTTTTTTGGTATCTTTGATAAAAAGGTTGCATGATGTCCAAGCTGGGCTAAGGATGCTGCGACATTTGCCTCAGCACCGCCATACTGTACATCAAAAGAGGATGCCTGCAGGAAACGCTCATATCCTGGAGGGGAGAGACGTAGCATGATCTCTCCTAAAGTAACGATCTTAGCCATAACTTACCCCCTGATCTTTTTTACGATATCAGCAGCTTCTTTTGTTAATTCTTTGATCTTGTCAAAGTCTCCTGCATCTACAAGATCACCTTTTACCATCCAGCTTCCACCGCATGCAAAGATCTTGTCACTCTTTAAGTATTCTTTGACATTACCAGGATTGATTCCGCCAGTTGGCATGAATTTTAACATTGTATAAGGAGCAGAGACTGCTTTGATCATAGAAAGACCACCTGATGGTTCTGCTGGGAAGAATTTTACAATGTTAAGTCCTAATTCAATGGCCTGTTCCATTTCACTTGGAGTTACAACACCTGGTGTGATCGCAATATTTTTATCAAGACAGTACTTCACAATTTCAGGGTTTAGTCCAGGACTTACGATAAATTTCGCTCCAGCAGCAACAGCTTCGTCGACCTGTTCGATCGTAAGTACTGTACCAGCACCAACTAACATCTCTGGGTGTTTCTCGCTCATGATCTTGATAGATTCGGCAGCAGCTTCTGTACGGAAAGTAACTTCCGCACAAGCAAGACCACCTTCGCAAAGAGCATCAGCAAGAGGCTCTGCATCTTTGCTGTCATTTAATACAACAACAGGTACGATTCCATATTGTCCAAGTTTTTCTAATACTTCGTTCATTTTATATTCCTCCTATTTCACTAATTCTTTCATAACTTCATAAGCACCATTTTCACGGATATCAGCAAGATAAGAAGCAACAGCAGCTTCAAATCCATCGATCGCGCTTAAGTCTTCACCCCAGAAGTCTTCGTTTGTGCAGACTGCATGGACAAGATCTTCTACAGAGTCATCTTTATGAGCTGCATAGAACTCAAGAACTGCTTTATCATCTTTGATCAGGTAAGTGTTATCACCACGAGTTCCTACAAGACCTTCGTCAGTTAATTCCTGTCCGTTGAAGAAAGCAATGTAGAATGCAAAAGAAGCAGTGATACATGCTGGAAGTTCTTTCTTGAGATCAACATAACCCTTCAGAGAAGGCATAACTCGTGCACGCCATTTAGATGTAGAGTTTAAGCTGATCGCTAATAACTGATGATCGATAAATGGGTTTTTAAAACGTTCTGTTACAGAATGAGCAAATACATCAAGTTCAGCTTTTGGCAGTGTTAATGTAGGGATGATCTCATCATAAATTGTCTGATTCATAAATTTGCAGATCACATCATCATGCATACAGTCACGAACGATATCCTGTCCTGCAAGATAAGCACCTAGAACGAAAGAAGTATGAGCACCATTTAAGATTCTTACTTTACGCTGTTTGTATGGTTTGTGGTTGTCTGTGATCAGGATTGGAAGATCAGCTTTGTCAACAGGGAATTCATCTTTGATAGACTGAGGTCCTTCGATAACCCAGAATCCGAAGATCTCACCTGTATCGATCAGGTTATCTTCATATCCAAGTTCAGCACAGATATCAGCAGCTTCTGCTCTAGGGTATCCTGTAACGATACGGTCTACTAGTGTGGAGCAGAATGTATTTTCTTTTTTGATCCAATTGATGAATTCTTCAGACAGATTCCACTGCTTTGCATATTTTAAGACACATTTTTCAAGTTCTTTTCCGTTATCATCGATCAGCTCACAAGATAAAATGATAAATCCTTTTCCAGATTCTTTTCCAAATGTCTGGAAACGACGATATAAGAACTGAGTTAATTTTCCAGGGTAGCTGTCTGCTGGAACATCGCTGAACTGGCAGGCTGGATCATAAGCGATACCAGCTTCTGTTGTGTTACATGCGATGAAACGAAGATCTGGATTATCAGCGCATTTTAAAACTTCTTCAAAATCTTTGTAAGGGTTTAAGCAGCGGCTGACACAAGAGATCACACGTTTTTTATTTACTTCCTGTCCATCCTGGAAACCTCTTAAGAACAGGGTATATAAACCTTCTTGTTCATTGATCATATCAGCAAGACCAGGGGCGATAGGCTGGCATAGGACAACTTTAGAGTTAAATCCAGCTTTTTCATTTAATACATCAATAAAGTAGTCAACGAATGCACGTAAGAAGTTACCTTCACCAAACTGAAGAACACGTTCTGGTGCATCTTCTAATAAATAACCATCATAGTTTTGTTCTTTTAATGTTGCATAAGATAATTTTTTCATAAGAATCTATAAGTCCTTTCTATAAAATATTTCTATAAGTATTCTAAAAATTATTTACAAAGTTTATTTTATAATGTAACGCCCTGTTTAAAGATCGCCATATCGTGGAATCCAGCTTCCTCGGATTTTGATTTCTTACCGGATGCGATATCAATCACAAAATCAAATAAGTCTTTGGAAAGCTCTGCAGGAGTTCCATCTTCGACAAGAACGCCACAGTTAAAGTCGATCCAGTTTGATTTCTTATTCGCAAGAGCAGAATTAGAAGAAATCTTAACAGTTGGAACAGGAGAAGCAAAAGGAGTTCCCCTTCCAGTTGTAAATAAGACAATGTGAGCACCAGATGCTGCAAGAGCAGTGGATGCAACAAGGTCATTTCCAGGAGCACTTAAAAGGTTTAATCCATGGACTTTCACAGGTTCTCCGTAAGAGAGAACACCTTTGACTGGTGCACTTCCGGATTTTTGTGTACATCCGAGGGATTTATCTTCTAAAGTAGAGATACCACCTTTTTTATTTCCAGGAGATGGATTTTCATAAATTGTCTGATCGTGGCGTTTGAAGTAGTTTTTAAAGTCATTTACAAGATTTACTGTTTCATCAAACAGTTCCTCTGTTTCACAACGGTTCATAAGTAATGTTTCAGCACCAAACATCTCAGGTACTTCGGTAAGAATGGTTGTTCCGCCTTTTGAGATCAAAAGATCAGAAAAACCTCCAACCGTAGGGTTTGCAGTGATTCCGGATAAACCATCACTTCCGCCGCATTTCATACCAATGATCAACTCGCTGGCAGGAATCGGTTCACGCTGATACTGACAGACTTGATCAGCAAGCTCTTTGATGATCTCTAATGCATCAGCGATCTCATCTTCGGATTCCTGCGCAACAAGAAAACGGACTCTCTGCTCATCGTAATCACCGATATGTTTCTTTAATTCATCAATGTTACTGTTTTCGCAGCCAAGTCCAAGAACGAGGACACCACCAGCATTTGGATGATTGACAAGATCAGCAAGAATCTGTCTTGTATTCTCCTGATCATCACCCATCTGTGAACATCCATAAGGATGAGGGAAAGCAACAATATCATCAATACTTCCTTTTTTGTATTGTTGTGCCTGCTTTTCGATCGCAGTGGCTACATTGTTCACACATCCCACAGTAGGAATGATCCAGATTTCATTTCGGACACCGACTTTTCCGTTGCTTCTTCGGTATCCGTTGAAGCTAACAGATTCGCTTGGCTTTAATGGAGTTATATTTTTGGTATAGGAATATGTTAGTAAGTCACCTAATCCTGTTCTGAGATTATGTGTATGGATCCAAGACCCAGTGGGAATAGATTCTTTTGCCAATCCAATCTGTGCTCCGTATTTTATAACGGGTGTATCTTTTGTGATATCTGAAAGGGAAAATTTGTGTCCCTGTGGAATGTCTTCCTTTAATGTGATTTCCTGATCATCGATAATCACTTTTGTTCCTTCTTTTAATGGAGAAAGAGCAACTGCAACATTATCATCCTTATGGATCTTCAGGTAAGTCTTCATAAAATAGTGTTCCTCCTTTTAATATATGGAAGGACATCGGGTGTTCGTGTGTTTTCAAAGCTCATAAAACGATGTCCTTCGCTTGATACTGAAAATGTAAGAGCTTACATTCAACTTACACGCGAAAAATTAGATTGTCAAGTAAAATTACAAATGTATACAAAATACGAAAGAGAAACGTCAAAGTACACAAAAAAACTGAAAAAATATTGGTTAAATTAACAATAAAAAACAAGTTGCGTTAAAGATTTAACGGGGGTATAATAAAACCATAAATGTAAGAGCTTACACAAAGCATGAAACATTCACAAAACAAAAAGAAAGGATAACAACATTATGAAACATTTGAAGAAGATCATTGCTGTCGTGCTAAGCGTATGTATGCTGATCGGATGTGTAGGATGCAGTTCTACTTCTTCATCAGATAAGAAAGAAGGAAGTGCAAAGACAACGAAGAAGAAAATTATCCGTATCGCACATTCGCAGGCAGAAACTCATCCGGAACATGTCGGACTTTTAAAATTTAAGAAATATGTAGAAGAGAAACTTGGAGACAAATACGAAGTTCAGATTTTCCCAAACGAACTTTTGGGATCACAGACAAAAGCGATCGAGTTAACTCAGACAGGAGCGATCGACTTCGTATTAGTAGGAACGCCAAACCTTGAAAACTTTGCAAAGGTATATGAAATCTTTAGTATGCCTTACCTGTTTACATCAGAAGAAGCATATCATGCAGCAATGAATGACAATGCTTATATGAAGAAGATCTATGAATCCACAGATGAAACAGGATTAAGAGTCGTAACATGGTATAACGTAGGAACAAGAAACTTCTATGCGAAGAAAGCGATCAATACACCGGATGATCTAAAAGGACTCAAGATTCGTGTTCAGCAGAGTCCAGCAAGTGTTAACATGGCCAATGCATTTGGAGCTGCAGCTTCTCCTATGAGTTTCGGTGAAGTTTATACAGCGATCCAGCAGGGAGTTATTGATGGAGCAGAGAATAATGAACTGGCATTGACAAGTAACAAACATGGTGAAGTAGCAAAATATTTCTCCTATAACAAACATCAGATGGTACCAGACGTACTTGTTGCAAACTTAAAATTCTTAGATGGATTAAGTGCAGATGAGAGAAAAGTATTTGAAGATGCGGCTAAACTTTCTACACAGGTAGAAGAAAAAGAATGGAACAAACAGGTGAAGGAAGCAAAAGAATATGCACAGAAAGAAATGGGCGTAAAATTCATCGATGTTGATGTTCAGGCATTCAAAAACAAAGTTGTCGGAGTGCAGAAACAGATGTTAAAAGATAATCCAAGCATTCGTGATTCTTACAAACACTTCCAGACATTTAACAAAAAATATGAGAAGGAGGCCAAATAGACATGGAATTTTTACAAACGATCAGAAAAGGTCTTGATAAGATCCTTTGTGCAGCATGCATCTTCTTGTTTGGAGAAATGGTAGTTGTCGGTACTTATCAGATCGTAACAAGATTTATTTTTAACAGTCCAAGTACAGTATCTGAAGAATTATTAACTTATAGTTTTGCATGGATGGCCTTGTTATCTGCTGCATACATCTTTGGAAAAAGAGATCACATGAGAATGGGATTTGTCGCAGATAAAGTAAAAGGGTCTGCAAAGAAAGTATTAGAGATCTGTATTGAATTATTAGTTGTTGCCTTCGCAGGAATCGCTATGGTTTATGGTGGGATCAATATCATGGGTCTTACAATGACACAGACAACAGCATCTCTTCCAGTGACAATGGGAGTGATCTATACTGTACTTCCATTATCTGGATTATTTATTGTAATTTATGGAATCTTAAATATCATTGATCTTGTACATGGCAAAGGTCTTGATCACGAGGAAAACTAGAGAGGAGAAAAAATATGAGTATCGCAATGATTTCAGGACTGATCATCTTAGTCCTGCTGATAATTATGTTAGTTGCCGGAGTACCGATCGCAATCGCACTTGGAATTTCATCTGTATGCGCGATCCTTCCAGTCATGGATTTAAATGTAGCAGTATTAACAGGAGCACAAAGGATATTCTCTGGTATTTCTGTATTTAGTTTGTTAGCTATTCCATTTTATATCCTTGCAGGAAACATCATGAACAAAGGTGGTATCGCTGTACGTCTGATCAACCTTGCAAAACTGATCACAGGACGTACACCAGGGGCTTTAGCTCATACAAATGTTATCGCCAATATGTTATTTGGTAGTATCTCAGGTTCAGGAACAGCTGCAGCATCTGCTATGGGTTCTATCATTGGACCGATCGAAAAAGATGAAGGATACGATCCAAGCTTTTCCGCAGCAGTTAACGTAGCAACAGCACCAACAGGACTGTTAATCCCACCAAGTAACGTAATGATCACATTCTCCTTAGTCAGTGGTGGAACATCTGTAGCAGCATTGTTCATGGCAGGTTATATCCCAGGAATCTTATGGGGACTTGCATGTATGGCGGTTATCTATTTTATCGCTAAGAAACATGGATACCGTGCAAAAACAAAATTTGCAGCAAAAGAAGCAGGAAGCATTATCTTCCAGGCATTACCTTGTTTATTAATGATCGTGATCGTAATCGGTGGAACGATCGCTGGTGTATTTACAGCAACAGAAGGAGCTGTCGTTGCCGTTGTATACAGTTTGATTCTTTCTTTGATCTATAAATCAATTAAGTTATCAGATATTCCAAAATTATTAAAAGACAGTGCAGAGATGACAGGAATCATTATCTTCCTGATCGGTGTATCAAGCATCATGTCATGGGTTATGGCATTTACTAATATTCCAACATTAGTATCAACAGCATTATTATCCATCAGTAACAGCAAATATGTCATCTTCTTCCTGATCAACATCATTTTACTTGTTGTCGGAACATTTATGGATATGACACCAGCCTGTCTGATCTTTACACCAATCTTCCTTCCAATCTGCTCAGCACTTGGAATGAATACGATCCATTTTGGTATCATGATGATCTTTAACTTATGTATCGGAACGATCACACCACCAGTTGGAACAACATTGTTCGTAGGTGTTAAAGTCGGAGGCGTGAGACTTGAAGATGTTATCAAACAGCTGCTTCCATTCTTTGCGGTGATCATCGCAGTGTTAATGTTAGTTACATATATTCCAAACTTAAGCTTATGGCTTCCAGGACTTATGGGATACGTAAAATAAGTGATTTTTGGGTGTGTCATATCTGATGCACCCAAAACAGGTTAAGAATCATATATAAAAGGAGTAAACAAAAAATGAAACAGTTCATGGATAAAGATTTCTTATTAGAAACAGAAACAGCACAGAAATTATTTCACGAATACGCAGATCAAATGCCGATCGTAGATTACCATTGCCATATCAATCCACAGGAAATTGCCGAAGATCGTAAGTTCGAGAATATCACACAGGTATGGTTAGGTGGAGATCATTATAAATGGAGACAGATGAGATCCAATGGTGTCGATGAATATTACATCACAGGAGCAGCAACAGACCGTGAAAAATTCCAGAAATGGGCTGAAACATTAGAGCTTGCGATCGGAAATCCACTGTATCACTGGAGCCATTTAGAGCTGCAGAGATATTTTGGATATCATGGAGTATTAAATGGAGATACAGCAGAAGAAGTATGGAATCTGTGTAATGCAAAATTAAAAGAAGACAGCATGTCCGTTAGAAACTTAATCCGTCAGTCTAATGTGAAACTGATCTGTACAACAGATGATCCAGTGGATGACCTGAAATGGCATGAAGTGTTAGCAGCAGATGATACATTCGAGGTTCAGGTATTACCAGCATGGAGACCAGATAAAGCAATGAATCTTGAAAAACCAGAATATGCAGATTATATTGCACAGCTTTCTAAAGTAAGTGGAGTGGAGATCAAGACATTTGAAGACTTAAAAGAAGCATTAAATATTCGTCTTGACTACTTTGCAGATCATGGATGCAGCGTTTCTGATCATGCGCTAGAATATGTGATGTATGCACCAGCAACAGAAGAAGAGATCAATGTGATCTTTAAAAAACGCTTAAATAAAGAAGACATCACAAAAGAAGAAGAATTAAAATTCAAGACAGCATTTATGCAGTTTGTAGCAAAACAGTATCATAAGAGAGATTGGGTAATGCAGATTCATTACGGATGCAGAAGAGATAATAACACACCATATTACAAACGTCTTGGACCAGATACAGGATATGACTGCATTGATAACTATGCACCAAGTGCACAGACAGCAGCATTCTTGGATTCTATCAATGCGACAGAAGAATTACCAAAGACGATCCTTTACTCTTTAAATCCAAACGACAACGAAGCAATTGGAACAATCCTTGGATGCTTCCAGGACTCTTCAGCAGCAGGAAAGATTCAGCAGGGAAGTGCATGGTGGTTTAACGATCACAAGACAGGAATGATCAATCAGATGACATCCCTTGCAAACCTTGGATTATTAGGAAACTTTATCGGAATGTTAACAGACTCCAGAAGTTTCTTATCCTACACAAGACACGAATATTTCCGTCGTATCTTATGTAACCTGATCGGTGGATGGGTTGAAAATGGAGAATATCCAGATGATGAAAAATCATTAAAGAAGATCGTCGAAGGAATTTCTTATAACAACGCAGTAAGATATTTTAAGTTTGATCTGTAAGAATCGTTTGATCAGTAAGAAGAACAATATATAAAAGGAGAATCAGGACAATGAATGAAAACTGCGCATATTGCATGGAAGGTGAACTTGTAAATATGTTCGGGATCAAGATCGGAGAACTGGAGAGTTCCAAAGTCTATTTATTCCGTGAACAGAGCCACAAAGGACGAGTGATCGTTGCCCATAAAAAACATGTGAGTGAGATCACAGATCTTACAAAAGAAGAACGAGCTTTATATATGGAAGATATTGCAAAAGTAGCAGACGCAATGCATAAGATCTTCCATCCAGATAAAGTGAATTACGGAGCTTATGGAGATACAGGATCGCATCTTCATTTTCATCTGGTTCCAAAATACAAAGACAGTTATGAGTGGGGCGGTGTATTCGCAATGAACCCAGAACAAGTAACTTTAACAGATGAGGAATACGAAGAAATGGTTCGTAAATATCAGAAAGAATTAAATTTATAAAAAGAAAGAGTGCTATAATTTCAGGATTATAGCATTCTTTGTTTTCACAATCACTATTGTGTGTGATATACTTAAATTATCAAAACGAAATGAGGGAAAAACAATTAACATTTATGATATTGCCAAACTGTCAGGAGTATCAATTGCAACTGTTTCACGCGTCATCAACGGAAGTCCAAAAGTAAGTGAAAAGACAAAACAAAAAGTCATGGCAGTTATGGAACAGGAAAGTTACACACCAAATATGTTTGCAAGAGGTCTTGGACTTGATTCAGCCAAGACGATTGGGATCATCTGCCCAGAGATCGCAGATGATTATATGGCAAGATCTGTGTCCTATCTTGAGAAGCATCTGCATCATTATGGATATGGATGCATTTTAGGATGCAGCGGGACTTCATTGGAAGAGAGAGAAAGTTATACAAAATTAATGCTCTCCAAGAGAATCGACACCTTGATCTTTGTAGGATCTATTTATGCAGGAAACAGTGACGATCCGGCAGAAGTCGCTTATATTAAGGAAGCAGCTAAGAAAACACCGGTATTTATGATCAACGCGCAGTTAGAAGGAGAGAATATCTACTGTGCTTATGCTGATGACTATCAGGCGACGTATGAACTTACATCATCATTGATCCGGCGAGGAAAGAAGAAGATCTTATTCTTATATAATTCTAAATCATTTAGTGCGAATCAGAAGATGAAAGGGTATGAAGCGGCTCTCATTGATGCAGGATATCCAGTCCGTGGAGAGTTAAAGTTTTACACAAAGAATGACATCCGTTACGCAAGAGATATGCTTTTAATGCATCAGAATCTCGACTTTGACAGCGTCGTTGCGACAGAAGATGAACTTGCGATCGCTGTATTAAAATATGCGAAAGTTAGAGGAATCAAGATCCCAGAAGAATTATCTGTATCAGGATATAACAATTCAAACCTTGCGAAGTGTTGTGAGCCTGAACTTACATCGGTAGACAGTAAAGTAGCGGTTTTATGCAGTTCTACGGTAGCAAATATGATGGCGCTTTTAGAACGCAAAGAAGAGATTGATCAGAATCTGAAGGTTCCATGTGATATTGTGAAACGGTGTACGACAGATTTTTAAAAATATAGAGTTTTACATGAAAATCTTTCAACACTATTGAAAATCACAAAGCAAAAGGTATAAAATCGTACCTAAGACCAAAATAAAAGTAACGATTTATAACAGTTACAAAAAAGAATCATTTTAAGAGAAAGTTTGAGGGAATACAAGAGATGTATAATATCGTATCAAAATTACTGATCTACGGTGACATGGACGAGGAATCCATCTTAATGCAGTTAAGTGACATCTTCCGCTGCATGGACGAAGGATCACAGACAAAAGATGTTTTAAGAACGAGAGTATTTAAACAGGTAAAAAGAATCTTAGAAGTTGCAACAGATTACGCATTTGATAAGAATCTGTGGCACAACTATTTAACGTATTTACTGATCACTAATGAAAATCCATTCAGTATCACATGTGAGAAAGTCGGAGCCAGCGAAGGAAGTGTCAACCACTTCGCAAAGAGTGATTTCAAAGCATTCAAGGAACTATTTGACTTTGATTTCAGTAGAATTGAAAATGAATTAGGCGTAGACTGCTTCAGCAGAATCTCTGACTATCAGGCAATCGGTAAACCAGAATTAATGTACAACAAGAATGTCAGCGAAAAGGTTCAGGCATTAAGCGAGAGATTAGAGACAGCCAAAGATGAGAATGAATTCTTTGACATGGTCACAGATTTCTACAAAGCATATGGAGTTGGTATGTTTGGACTTAATAAAGCATTCCGTATCGAAGAATGTGGAGATAACAATATCCGCTTCCGTGCGATCAACAACATGGATAAAGTTGTATTATCCGATCTTGTTGGATATGAGATCCAGAAACAGAAACTTGTTGAGAATACAGAAGCATTCGTGGAAGGAAGAAAAGCAAACAACGTTCTGTTATTTGGTGACAGCGGTACAGGTAAATCCACAAGTATCAAAGCGATCGTTAACGAATACTATGATCAGGGTCTGCGTATGATCGAGATCTACAAACATCAGTTTAAAGATCTTTCTAACGTGATCGCACAGATCAAGAACAGAAACTACAGATTCATCATCTATATGGATGATCTTTCTTTTGAAGAATTTGAAATCGAATACAAATTCTTAAAAGCAGTCATCGAAGGTGGAGTGGAAACAAAACCTGAGAACATCTTGATCTATGCAACATCCAACCGTCGTCATCTGATCAAAGAGACATGGAATGATAGATCCGATGTGGAAAACAGCAACGGAATGCACAGATCCGATACAATGGAAGAAAAATTATCTCTGGTAAACCGTTTTGGTGTGACGATCAACTACTCAAAACCAAGCCAGAAAGAATACTTCGAGATCGTCTTCGAACTTGCCCGCAAAGCAGGAATCAACATGGGTGAAGATGAACTGAAACTTGAAGCAAACAAATGGGAATTAAGCCACGGAGGAATCTCAGGACGTACGGCTCAGCAGTTTATTAACCATTTGATGGGACTGCAGGCGTAAGTTTTGGAGGAGAATTCCAACAAATTTTAAAGAACTTGGATTTATAAGATGGCTAATAGAGCCGGAAGATAATAAAAGAATATGAATAAAGCAGGAAAAGAACTTTTTGTATTTTATATTACGCAAAGTTCTTTTTTTGCTTGGGAACCCTTGCGTAAGAAATTATGTTTAGGCTATAATGAAATAAAGTATAAGAAAAAATACTGAAACAAAGATTTTAAACAGAAGAAACAGAAAGTGAGAATTTATATATGTGGTTAGCAGACCAATGGAAAGACTATGAAGTCTTAGATACATCAAACGGTGAGAAATTAGAACGCTGGGGAGATTATTTTCTGGTAAGACCAGACCCACAGGTTCTATGGGACACTCCAAAGAAGTTAAGACAGTGGAAGAAGCCAAATGGACATTATCACAGAAGCCACAAAGGCGGTGGACAGTGGGAATTCTTTGATCTCCCTAAGACATGGGATATTCAGTACAAAGAATTAAAATTCCACTTGCAGCCATTCAGCTTCAAACATACAGGATTATTCCCAGAACAATCAGTGAACTGGGATTGGTTTTCAGATAAGATCAGAAAAGCAAATCGTCCGGTAAAAGTGTTGAACCTATTTGCATACACAGGAGGTGCAACACTTGCAGCGGCAGCAGCAGGAGCATCCGTAACACATGTCGATGCATCCAAAGGTATGGTAAACTGGGCAAAAGAGAATGCACAGCTTTCTGGATTAAGAGAGAAACCGATCCGATGGTTAGTGGATGACTGTGTGAAGTTTGTAGAACGTGAGATCCGAAGAGGAAATCATTACGATGGAATCATCATGGATCCTCCATCATACGGAAGAGGACCAAAGGGAGAGATCTGGAAGATCGAGGAGAAGATTTATCCATTTATCGAACTATGTACAAAGATTCTTTCCGATGATCCGCTATTCTTCCTTGTAAACTCTTACACAACCGGATTACAGCCAGCAGTATTAACTTATATGTTAGAGACTCAGGTAGCAGCGAAATTCGGTGGAAAAGTAATCTCAGATGAGATCGGATTACCAGTTTCATCCAACGGATTGGTCCTTCCATGTGGGGCATCTGGACGCTGGGAAAAGTAAGTTCTTAAGATTTACTGAAATTTCGCAGAATATGTAAAAAATCGTTGAATTTTCTTGGGAAATGTTTATAATAAGAGAGTATGTGTACGTGTGTAGAACTGCATGTATACGGATAAAGTAGAAATAACATAATAATGATAGATAAGAGAAAGCGAAAGGGGAATTTTTGCTATGGCAGCAGGAACAGATATTGGAATTGATTTAGGAACCGCCAGCGTATTAGTTTACGTCAAAGGAAAAGGTGTAGTATTAAAAGAGCCATCAGTAGTGGCATTTGATAGAAATACAAACAAGATCAAAGCGATCGGAGAAGAAGCACGTTTAATGTTAGGAAGAACACCAGGAAATATCGTGGCAGTTCGTCCATTACGTCAGGGAGTTATCTCTGATTATACAGTTACAGAGAAGATGTTAAGTTATTTTATCAGCAGAACAGTTGGTAAGTCTTTATTCGGAAGAAAACCTCGCATCAGTGTTTGTGTACCAAGTGGTGCAACTGAAGTTGAGAAGAAAGCCGTAGAAGATGCAACATATCAGGCAGGAGCAAGAGAAGTTTCTATCATCGAAGAGCCAGTAGCAGCAGCGATCGGTGCAGGAATCGATATTGCAAAACCTTGTGGAAATATGATCGTTGATATCGGTGGTGGTACAGCTGATATCGCTGTTATCTCTTTAGGTGGAGTCGTAGTAAGCAACTCTATCAAAGTAGCTGGAGATGACTTTGACGAAGCAATCGTACGTTTCATGCGTAAGAAACATAACTTACTGATCGGAGAACGTACAGCAGAAGAGATTAAGATCAATGTAGGTACAGTATACAAACGCCCAGAGAACCTCACAATGGACGTTCGTGGACGTAACCTTGTAACAGGACTTCCAAAGACAGTGACTGTTACATCTGAAGAAACAGAAGAAGCTTTAAGAGAACCTGCATACCAGATCGTAGACGCAGTACATAATGTACTGGAGAGAACTCCACCAGAATTAGCAGCAGATATTTCTGACCGTGGAATCGTTTTAACAGGTGGTGGATCTTTAATTCAGGGATTAGAAGAACTGATCGAAGAGAAGACTGGAATCAACACAATGACAGCAGAAGATCCTTTAACAGCTGTAGCGATCGGTACAGGAAAATATATTGAATATTTAGCAGATGATGATAAAAAATCAAAGAACAAATAATCATTAGAGATTCAAAGAGGCCAGGATGGCAATTCATCCTGGCCTTAATTCACGTTATACTATAGATCAGAAGAAAGGAGAGAAAAGCAATGGCATATTTGAAAGGATACGTAGATCATATACGTTTTCGGAATGAAGATAACGGATATACTGTATTAAGCCTTGATGTCGATGGAGATGAAGAGACTGTCGTTGGATCATTTCCTTTCTTAAATGATGGAGAATACATATCTCTGGAAGGAGATTATGTCGATCACCCAGTGCATGGACCACAATTTCAGATGAGAACCTATGAGATCGTGGCTCCAGATGATATTGACAGCATGGAGCGGTATTTAGGTTCCGGAGCGATCAAAGGGGTCGGACCTGCACTTGCAAAACGTATTACAAAGAAGTTTAAGATGGATACCTTCCGAGTTATTGAAGAGGAGCCAGAACGTCTTGCAGAAGTAAAAGGGATCAGCGAGAAGAAAGCCAGAGCGATCGCTGTGGAATTCAGTGAGAAGCAGGAAATGCGTCAGGCGATGATGTTTTTGTCTGGATATGGGATCAATAATAATCTCGCTGTGAAGATTTATAAAGAATATGGGGATCATTTGTATACGATCATTCAGGAAAATCCATATAAGATGACAGATGATATTGCAGGAGTCGGATTCAAGATTGCAGATGAGATCGCGAAGAAAGTCGGGATCGGAAGCAACTCAGATTACCGCATCATTTCTGGAATTTTTTACACCTTAATGCGGGCACTGAATGAAGGACATGTATTTTTGCCAAAACGTATTTTGTGCAGAAATGCAGCCCATATCTTAGGGGTAACACCAGAAGATATTGAAGAGCATTTATTAGAAATGATGATCGATCGTAAGATCGTCATTGAAGAGGATGAAGAGACAAGAGTTTACGCGGCACCGCAGTATCATATGGAAGTCAATACGGCAAGAATGCTGCTGGATTTAAATATCCATTATGATGTTTCCATTTCTGAGGTGGAGACAATGATTGCAATGATCGAAGAGACAGAGCAGATCACATTTGCTGAAAAGCAGAAGGAAGCAATCCATGCAGTAGCACAGGACAGTATCGTTGTCTTAACTGGAGGTCCGGGAACTGGTAAGACGACAACGATCAATGGAATGATCCAGTATTTTGAACATGAAGGACTGGATATCCGTCTGGCGGCACCAACAGGAAGAGCAGCAAAGCGTATGACAGAGGCAACGGGATATGAGGCAATGACGATCCATCGTATGTTAGAGATCAATGGGGAAGCTGACAGGGAGCGTGACATGAAAAAGGGAAATGCATCCATGTTTGAACGCAATGCGGGCAATCCATTAGAAACGGATGTGATCATCATTGATGAGATGTCTATGGTAGACTTATATCTGATGAATGCCCTTCTGCAGGCTATGGTGCCTGGAACGAGATTAGTCATTGTAGGAGATGCCAATCAGCTGCCATCGATCGGAGCTGGAAATGTCTTAAAAGATATGATCGCATCCGAACAGTTTAAAGTCGTGGAATTAAACCAGATCTTCCGTCAGGAAGAAGGCAGCCATATCGTAAGAAATGCCCATCTGATCCATCAGGGAAGACCTGTGGAATTAGATAATAAGAGCCGGGATTTTTTCTTCTTACAGAGAAATAATATTCAGGATGTACTAGGAGTTTTAGTATATTTAGTACGGGATAAACTACCAGGATATGTCCATGCGAAACCATATGATATCCAGATTTTAACACCAATGCGAAAAGGCGAACTTGGTGTTGAGAGACTCAACCAGGTCATGCAGCAATATTTGAATCCACCATCTGATGAGAAGAAAGAAAAAGAGATCGCCTTTGGATTATTCCGGGAAGGTGACAAGGTCATGCAGATCAAGAACAATTATCAGATTGAATGGGAGATGCGAAATAGCAAAGGATTCACCGTAGATAAGGGAGTCGGAGTCTTCAACGGTGATATGGGAGTTATTACGGAGATCAATGATTACACAGAGAAGATCACAGTCTTATTTGATGAGACAAGGGAAGTCCAGTATCCGTATGCAAGTCTTGATGAATTAGAACTCGCATATGCAGTCACGATCCACAAATCACAGGGAAGTGAATACCCAGCGGTTGTGATGCCGATCTTAAGCGGACCAAGAGTATTATTCCACAGAAACCTTCTGTATACAGGAGTCACAAGAGCAAAAAACTGTTTAACGATCGTAGGAGACAGGAATATGTTGTTTTCCATGATCCAGAATGTCAATGAGCAGCGGAGATATACAACCCTTGCACTGCGCTTAGATCAGATCGCAAATGAATCCGAAGAAAGTGATACGATGGATGATCTTGGAATCTAAAAAGTAAAAAATAAAGAGAAAAATGCCAGAAACCGTCATCTTTTAGAGGACGGTTTTTCTTGTTTGAAGTCCTTTTCAAACCTTATAATGTAGGGGAGGAAAGGAAGGGACATATGAAAGAAAAAAGACGTATGATATCAGAAGCAGCCAGGCAGTTAGGCCTTGAAACATATCATTTAAGAACATGGGAAGAAGAATTTTCCTTAACGATCCCTCGAAATGAAAAAGGATATCGTTGTTATGGAGAAAAAGAAATACATACATTTGAACAGATCCGTGATATGAGAAATGCAGGATTAGACAGTGAAGAGATCAAACAGAAATTATCTGGAAACATCATTCCATTTCCAGCAGAAAAACAGATGGATACGTCTGATAAAATGATGCAGTTTCAAAAAGTATTGGTAAAGATCATGGGACAGGCGCTCCTGGAACAGAAAGATCATATTGCAGATCAGATCAGTTCTAAGGTTTCAGACAGAGTAGCAAAAGAAATGGATTATCAGTTTCGGCTAAGAGAAGCCGAAGAAGAAAAAAGATTTCAGAAACTGGATGAGATGATCAGAAATCAGCAAAAAGCAAGAGAAGAAATTGCAGCATCCAGAGAAAAACGAAGATTTTTCAGAAGAAAGCGAAAAGAAAAATAAGTAAAGATTGTATTTGGATTCAGACAATATTATAATGAATTTATCAGCTCTGATCTGCAACAGATAAGGAGTGAATAGATAGAGTGAGGAATTCGAATATGAAAAAACGACCAAAGATCCTGGTAGTCGGAAGTCTTATGATGAATCAAGGCATAGAAACATCTGTGATCCCAGAAGAAGGCCAGACTGTGATGGGTGAAGATATTAAGAAATCGCCCGGAGGCAAGGGTGCCAATCAGGCAGTACAGATGGCTCGCCTTGGGGCAGATGTTACGTTGATCGGTAAGATCGGAAGAGACAGGGATGGAGAAGAACTGGTTAAAGTATGTAAAGAAGCAGGAGTGAACACGGAACAGATCATTTATGATGATGTGCTTCCAACAGGATCTTCGATTGTATTATTAGAGACTGTTCCAGGACAGAAAGTAAAGAAAAGATCGATCGTCATACCAGGGGCAACAACACAATTAACGGTTGATGAGATCGCATATCTGGAAGATGAGATGGACAAATATGATCTCGTTGTGCTTCAGAATGCGATACCGATGGAAGTCAATGAAGCAATTGCGGGCTATGCATATAAACATGAAGTGGATGTAGTATTGAACCCTATTCCGGCAAAGAAGCTTTCAAAAGAACTTATGGAGTGCGTTACATACCTGATCGTCAATGAGCAGGCAGCGAAATCAATGACAGGCATTAAGATCCATCGTGACTGGAAGAGGGAATGGACAAGATTTAATCTCGATGAAGCAAGAGTTGCATCTGCGGTGATCCGTGGACGAGGAGTACCAACAGTACTGATCACATTGGCTGAAAAGGGTGTGATCATGAACACACCAGAACGTTTTTACTATAAGAAAGCGATCGAAGATGTAGAGGTGATCGATCCAAGAGCAGCAGGAGATGCATTTATCGGGGCATTCTGTACAAGGATCTGTACGGATGATTCTATTGGAAAAGTGCTGACGATCGCGAATTATACAGCAGCCTTATCCATTGCAACAGAAGGTGCGATAGAATCTCTGCCAACATCGAAGCAAGTAAGAGAATATATGGAACAAAAAAGAGATGCATAAAAATGCATCTCCTTTTTGTTGCTTGAACAATATACGTACCTGGAAATTATTCCTGGCTGATAGCTCCTGCTGGACATCCGTCTGCGCAAGCTCCACATTCCATGCATGTATCTGCATCGATTACGTACTGTCCATCTCCTTCGCTGATAGCTCCTGCTGGGCAAGTTCCTTCGCAAGCTCCACAAGAAATACAAGCGTCTGAAATTACATATGCCATAGTTATATCCTCCTTATATAAATAGTATAATCATTAGTAGCGGGTAAACCCCGCTCGACCATCTCTATTTTAATATACTTAGGAAGGAATATCAAGTAATTTTGTTGTATTTTTAACAATAATAATCGGAAAATTTATAAAGTTATTTTGACACTTTGAACAGAATGTATTATACTATGAATGTTAGTTTAAACTATTTTAGAAAACATGTATCGCAAGATATTATTTTCTGAAAATATTATTAAATTTTATGGAGGAACAAACGAAATGGCAATTTCAAAAGATATGATCATCGCAGATCTGATCGCATTAGATCCAAACTACGCAGCAATCCTTATGGCATCTGGAATGGGATGCGTTGGATGCCCATCATCTCAGGGAGAAAGCATTGAACAGGCAGCTTATGTTCATGGAATGGATTTAGATGAACTGCTTGGAAGATTAAACGAATATGCTCAGACAAAAGAAGCATAATTAATCTAGAAATAAGAAATTAAAAGTGAAAAAGGACTATATTCCTTAGTGTATTAAAAACACTAGGAGATATAGTCCTTTCTTTTTTTGCAAATAATGATCAAAGTGACAAAATTACCAAAAATCGTCATTGTGATCAAAAAATAATTGTCAAACAATTGCAAAAATGCCTAAAAATATCTCTAAAAACCCTTGATTTTATGCCAAATTCACGATTAGTTTATAAAATTTTTATATTTGTGCAACGTTGAGCAAAAATGTTGCACATCACAGGAATGAGCAATGGTTGCTCCATTTTTTGAACCCAAAGAGAATTGTATTGATAAAAATACCTAGATATAATGGAATCAACAGGTAAGGAACGAAGCTTACAAAATGCAGCAAATAACCTGACTGTAAGAATAATAAAAGGAGAGTGATAAGTCGTGGCAAATCGTGACACAATTTACAAAGAACTGATTCAGCTTGACTGGGAAGTCAAAGATCAGGACGAATTTTTTGACAAGATGACAGATAAGCTTTTAGAGCTTGGATATGTAAAAGATACGTTCAGAGATGCAATTAAAACGAGAGAAGCAAATTATCCAACAGCTCTTCCGGTTGAACCATATCCGGTAGCTATTCCTCATTCAGACCCAGAGAATATCATCAAACCATTTATCGCATGTACAAGATTAAAAGACACGATCAAATGGTGTGAGATGGCAAACAACGATGTTCAGCATGATGTAAAATTCATCTTCATGTTAGGATTCCTCGGTGGACATGATGATCCAAATGCAGGAAACGAACATGTTGAATTACTTCAGGTACTGGTAACAAATTTCCAGAAACCAGAAGTTATGGACAGATTAGTAAACGCTAAAACTGAAGATGAGTACATGGAAGCAGTACTTTCCATGGAAGGTCTTTAAAATAACCAATAAACAAAACTAATAAAGGTTTTTAGAAAGGAAGGTCTTAAAATGAAACAGATCGTAGTAGCATGTGGAAGTGGAGTAGCAACATCTCAGACAGTAGCAAGCAAGGTAAATCGTCTCTTAAAAGAAAACAATATCCCTGCTGAAGTATTAGCAGTAGATATCAAATCTGTAGACCGTTACATCGCTGGAAGCTGTGCTTACATCGCAATCACAAAAGTAACAAAAGAATATCCTATCCCAGTTATCAATGGTATCGCATTTTTAACAGGTGTTGGACAGGATGCTGAATTCAAAAAACTAGTTGATGCTGTTAACGCATAAGATGCGAAGCAGTTTTCACTGATTTTTGAAAGAGAGAAAAGGAGAATTATATGAGTGTTTTAGGAAATGTTATTAACTGGATCCTGGGATTAGGTGCTGCAATCTTCGTACCAATCATCATTATCATCGCAGGATTGATCGTAGGAATGAAAATTAAAGATGCTATTTCAGCTGGTATCACATTAGGTGTAGCCTTCACTGGTATGTCAATGCTGATCGGATTTATGTCTGATGCTATCGGACCTGCTGCAAAGGCAATGTTAACACATACAGGAATCAACTTACCAATCGTTGACGGTGGTTGGACAACATTATCAGCAATCGCATGGTCTTGGCCATATGCATTCTTAATGTTCCCACTGATGATCGGATTAAATATCATTATGCTGATCATCAACAAGACAAAAACATTCAACGCTGACTTATGGAATGTTTGGGGAAAAATCTTTACTGGTGTAGCAGTAGCAGCCGTATCTAAACCATACTTTGGAACAGCAGCTTCTATCGCATTAGCATTTATCGTAGCTGGTATCCAGATCATCTTCGAATTAAAGATGGCAGATATGTATCAGTATCGTATTGAAAAACTTTCTGGAATTCCAGGAGTAACATGTACACATAAGATGGGATTCACTTCTATCTTCATGTTCCCAATTGACTGCGTTTTAAAGAAAATCCCTGCATTAAACAAACGTTTCGATGCAGCAGCATTAAAAGATAAGATCGGTATCTTTGCTGAGTCTCATGTATTAGGATTCATCCTTGGTATTATTTTTGGTATTCTTGCAAAATATAAAGTAGCAGCAATTTTAACATTAGGTATTCAGGCTTCATGTGCATTAACACTGTTCCCTGTAATCTCTAAATATTTCATGATGGCATTAGAGCCAATTTCATCAGCGATCAGTGCTTTCATGAACAAGAAATTCGAAGACAGAACATTAGTTGTAGGTCTTGACTGGCCATTCATGGGTGGTGCAAACGAAATCTGGTTAGCAGTATTCTGGGCTATCCCTGTAACATTATTATTCTCAATGTTCTTACCAGGAAATGAAATCCTTCCATTCGCTGGTATCGTAAACAACGCTATCGCTGTAGCAGCATTCCTTGTAACAGGTGGTAACATCATCCGTATGTTGATCTTAGTTACATTATTTGCACCAGCTTACCTTTGGGTTGGTACGATCATGGCACCATTTATCTCTGATCTTGCACGTTCAACAGGAGCAGTTGCATTAAAAACTGGAGAATTAATTTCTTGCTCATCTATCGATGGACCAATCCAGACATATGCATTCTCTCATGTATTTAAGATCATGGATGGAAACTTCTTCCCATTAGTATTATGTGTGATCTTTGTTGTATGCTTTGTTGCACTTTACAAATACCTTGGAAAAGAAGAAGCAGAAGGAAGAGAGATCAACTAGGATTGATTCTCAATTATACATAAAAATCAGACAGCAAAAAGAAATGAGGTTTCAGTTATGCAGAGATTTGTAAATGATCCAGATTATATTGTAGAAGATATGGTAAAAGGGTATGTAAAAGCCCACAAAGATCTGATCAAACGTTCAGAAGCAAATGATCGCGTTGTCCAGTATGTAAACGCTCCTGTAGAAGGCAAAGTTGGTCTTGTAACTGGTGGTGGATCAGGACATGAACCTGCGTTTCTTGGCTATGTCGGAAAGAATATGATGGATGCAGTAGCAGTAGGTGAGATTTTTTCCTCACCTTCTGCTCAAGCATTTTATGACGCTTTTATGTCAGTAGATTCTGGTAAAGGAGTTGCCTGTTTGTTTGGTAACTATGCCGGAGATAACATGAATGTAAAGATGGCGGTCCGCAAAGCAAAGAAACAAGGTGTCACTGTAAAATATGTCGTAGCAACAGATGACGTTGCATCTTCTCCAAAAGAGACAAAAGAAAAACGTCATGGTATTGCAGGCGGAGTGTTCATGTGGAAGATCGGAGGAGCGAAAGCTGCTTTAGGTGGAACACTTGATGAAGTTATTGATGTAGCACAAAAAACCGTTGACAATACAAGAAGTATCTGTGTTGGACTGAGTCCATGTGCGATTCCAGCAGTAGGGCATCCAAACTTTGAGATCGAAGATGGAAAGATGGAATTTGGAATCGGACATCATGGAGAACCAGGTATTAATGTCCAGGATTTAAAACCAGCAAAAGACATTGCAAGACAGATGGCTAAAGCAGTCATTGATGATATGGAACCAGAAGAAGGTTCTGAAGTTGCAGTCTTAATGTCTGGATTAGGAGCTACTCCTGTTATGGAATTATACGTTCTGTACGATGAAGTAGAAGCATATTTAGAAGAGCAGGGATTGTCTGTATACAAAGTGTTCATTGGAGATTATGTAACATCTCTTGATATGAATGGAGCAGCATTAACTGTCCTTAAATTAGATGATGAATTGAAAGAATTACTTGATCATGAGGCAAAATCTCCTGGAATTGAAGTATAAACTTATGAAAGTAAGAACTTGATGAAAGAGGTGTACCCATTGTATTTAGATGAAAGAGCTTATACGGTGCTTAAAACGATAGTGAATAATCCCTCGATTACGGGGAAGGAAGTGGAAGTGTCTTTACAGCTATCCAGGAAGCAGTTAAGTTACACGATCGAGAAGATCAATGATTATCTGCAGGACAATGGAACGCCTAAGATCGAGAGACTTAGAACTGGAAAATTCATTATACCAGTGGCTGTCATTGAACAATATCAGACAGAAGAGATCGCAGGGGATGGAACAACGTATATTTATACGGACAAGGAACGCGGACTTTTGATTTTTCTGATGCTTCTTTGCATACGTGAGGAATTATCAATCTATCATTTCACATCAAAATTAGAAATCAGCAAAAATACTTTCCTTACAGATCTTAAGAAACTGGAACAAAGATTAGAAGATTATCATCTGGAAGTATCATACAACCGACAGGAAGGATATCACTTAGTCGGCAGTGAATATGCAAAGCGGGAAATGATGATCACATCGATTCGTGGAATTTTGAAGATTCCAAAAGGAAAAGATACGATCATGGACATCTGTCAGATCAGTGAAGAGATGATGGAGCAGGTAGAGAAACAAATCTCAATGATCGAAGAACGCCTGCAAGTTCGTTTTACAGATGAGAGACTTAAAGAACTTCCACTGATCATGTGTCTCACTATTATCAGAACACAGAAGGGAAGAATTCTTCGAGAACTTCCAGAGACATTTCAACATATTGCCGGTACCAAAGAATATTCAGTTATGCTTGAATTTGCAAAAGAATATGGGATCACCTGGCAGACCGAGAAACTGTTTTTAACAGCTCAGATACAGATTTCGAATTTTCACACGTTACAAGGAAAAGATTCTTCACAGGAAGAAGAATTAATGAAAGCTTCAGAAGAGGTGATCGTTAACTTTGAGAATCTGATCTGTGTAACGATCAATGAAAGAGAGACATTGCTTGAAGCATTGTTTCAGCATATCAAACCAGCATTTTACCGTATGAAGTATCATTATCATATTGAACAGAGTATTTTAGATATGGTCCTCCCGCAATATGCATCACTTCATGCAGTTGTTCGTAAATCGATCGGGCCGGTCGAGAAATTAGTTGGAGTCGAGGTGCCAGACGAAGAGCTCGTATATATTACGGCATTGTTTGGAGCATGGCTTCGAAGAGAAGGAATTCTGGAACTTGCACCGGAAGCGAAGAAACGAGCAGTGGTTGTATGTGCCAATGGAATATCGGTTTCAAATTTTTTATATTTTACATTGAAAGAACTATTTCCGGAGATTGATTTTATCGCATGTCTTTCTATGAGAGATTTTGCAACCTATGATGAAACAAAGTTTGACATTGTATTTACGATGGTAAGACTAGAGACAGCAAAGACACAATTTGTTGTAAAACCATTCCTTGATGAGACATCTAAGATGAAATTCAGGGAAAAAGTCATGGGAGAATTAGTTGGGATCGTCCCTCATAAGTTAGATGTTCCTACATTATTAAATGTCGTCCGAAAATATGCAGATATTAAGGATGAAGAAGCTCTGAAAAGAGAATTTGCAGCAGCGCTCAATCCAGAGACAGAGGAGGAAAAATCCGATAATGTAAGAACGAAGTTTCAGATTGGGTTGAAAGATGTTTTGGTAGAGGAAACGATCCAGGTATTAGATCATGTACTTCCTTGGGAAGACGCGATCCAAACTGCAGCCAAGCCGTTGTTAGATCGTGGGGATATCACAGAGAGATATGTTCAGAAGGCAATCGACAATATCAAAGCAGATAAACCATTTATCATGATCGCAGACGGAGTGATCATTGCGCATGCAGGGGTTGATGATGGAGCAAAAAGAGTGTGCCTATCATTGCTTACGATGCCAGAGAGAACGGATGTTTACGGATATATGGAAGCGGATGTCGTCATTATGATCGGAACTCCTGAGCCAACGAAGCATCTGGAAGTGTTAGAACAGTTAAATCACATTATTGAAGATAAAAAAAGCTTGCAGCTTTTAAAGAAAGCGAAAAAGCCAGAAGATATTATTAAACTTATTCAAAAACGAGAAAAGGAGAAGAAGAAATGTTAGAATCATTAAAAAAAGACGTTGTAGCTATGGCAAAACGTGCTCAAAAAGAAGGATTATGTAAACATTTATCTGGAAACTTAAGTGCAAGAGATCCAGAAACAGGATATGTAGTGATCACACCAACACAGGTAGATAGAGATTTATTAACAGCAAGAGATATGGTTGTTCTTGATCTTGATGCAAACGTTATTGAAAATGAATCAGGACTTCGTCCAACAAGTGAATCTTTAATGCATCTTCAGATTTACAAAACAAGACCAGATGTGAATGCAATCTGCCATACACATTCTATGTATGCAACAACATTCGCTGTATTAAACAAACCAATTCCAGCGGTTGTATATGAAATCGCTAACTTAGGTGTAACAAAATCCAGAATCCCAGTAGCTCCTTATGGACGTCCAGGAACAACAGATCTGTCTGATAGTGTTATTGAACCAGTTCAGGAAGCAGACGTATTCTTATTACAGGGACATGGAGCAGTGGCTGTATCTCAGGGTGACATCTATGATGCATACTTAAGAGCTGCTTATATCGAAGAATTAGCTCAGTTATACTACAATGCACTTTGTGCAGGACAGGGTGAAGAACCATACTTCTTCCCACCAGAAGAATTACAGAAATGGGAGTATCCATCTCAGATCAAATTCCCTAACAAATAATCGCTTACATAGAAGAAGGAGAATATGCAATGAAGAAAATTATCAACCAGCCAGATAATTATATCAAAGAAATGTTAGAAGGAATCTACATCGCACATAAAGATGATCTTACATGTGTAGATGGAGACTTACAGGTTCTTGTTTCTAAACATAAAAAAGAAGGTAAAGTAGGTATCGTCACAGGTGGTGGATCAGGACATCTTCCATTATTCTTAGGATATGTAGGAAAAGGTATGATCGATGGATGTGCAGTTGGTGATGTATTCCAGTCTCCAAGTGTAGATCAGGCGATCGCATTAACAAGAGATGCAGATCAGGGTGCCGGAGTATTATATATCTACGGTAACTACAACGGAGATATCTTCACATTCCGTCCAGCAGCTGATGAAGTTGAGATGGAAGATGATATCGAAACAGCAGAAGTATTAGGAGCAGACGATGTTGCTTCTGCAGGACCATCTGCACCAGGAGAAAAGAGCACACGTCGTGGTGTTGCAGGAATCTTCTTCGTATATAAATGTGCAGGAGCTGCAGCAGACAAGATGCTTTCTTTAGAAGAAGTAAAACGTGTTGCAGATAAAGCAAACAACAACGTGCGTACAATGGGTGTAGCTTTATCACCATGTACAGTGCCAAGAGTTGGTAAACCAAGTTTCGAAATTGAAGATGACGAAATGGAAATCGGAATGGGAATTCATGGAGAACCAGGAATCCGCCGTGGTAAATTAGAGCCAGCTGATCAGATCGTTGACGAAATGTTAGAGAAGATCGTTACGGACCTTCCATATGAAAATGGTGACGAAGTTGCAGTACTTGTAAATGGTCTTGGAGCAACTCCATTAGATGAACAGTATATCGTAACACGCCGTATCAATCAGGTTCTGGAAGAAAAAGGAATCAGCGTATACAAATACTATGTGGGAGAATATGCAACAGCGATCGAAATGGCTGGATTCTCAATCTCATTATTAAAACTTGATGATGAATTAAAAGAATATATCGACCATCCAGTTGATACACCATTCTTCAAACAGGTTTAGGAGGCATTTTAGTATGGAAACATCTTACTTAATCAAATTATTAAAAGAGATCAGCGACATTATGGCTGAGAATAAAGATAAGCTGATCGAGATGGACGGAATCGTTGGTGATGGAGACTTAGGTCTTACAATGTCTGATGGATTCAAAGCAGCATACGATGCAGTATCTGACGGAGCAATCGCTGATGCAGGAAAACTGTTATTTGCAGCAGGAAAAGCAATGGCAAATAAAGTTCCTTCAACAATGGGATCTTTGATGGCAACTGGTTTAAAACAGGCTGGAAAAGATCTGAAAGGAAAAGAAACATTAGAAGATGCTGATGTAGTACAGATCTTTGCTTCTTACGAAGCAGGAGTTGCGAAATTAGGTGGAGCTAAAGTTGGAGATAAGACATTCCTTGATGGTCTTCATCCAGCAGTAGAAAGCTTACAGGCTTCTTTAGCAGCAGGGGAATCTTTAGCAGATATGGCAGGGAAAGCCGCTGATGCAGCAGAAGAAGGATTCAAAGCTACTACAACAATGTTAGCAGTTCATGGACGTGCTGCAACAAGAGGAGAAGCATCCAGAAGTCTGGAAGATCCAGGAGCCAAAGTTGCATCTCTGATCATGCAGGCATTTGCAAAAAGTTTATAATACTTAGTAAGTAATTTACAAGGATAAAACAGCACATTGTAATAGAAATATTATAATGTGCTGTTTTTTTAGGAGGTATGTTATGTTAAATTTTCAATATTTTACACCAACCAAGGTTGTGTTTGGTAAAGATGCAGAATTGAAAGTTGGTCCATTAGTAAAAGGAGAAGGATGTAAAAAAGTTCTGGTACATTACGGTGGACAAAGTGCTAAAAAGTCTGGACTGTTGGACAGAGTCTGCGAAGCATTAAAGGATTTTGACATTGATTATGTAACACTTGGAGGTGTAGTTCCAAATCCACATCTTTCAAAGGTATATGAAGGAATTGAATTATGCAAGAAAGAAGGCGTAGATTTCATTCTTGCAGTTGGAGGAGGAAGTGTTATCGATTCCTGTAAAGCGATCGCGTATGGACTTGGCAATCCAGAGGTTGATGTATGGGATCTGTTTACAGGAAAGGCAAGACCAAAAGCATGTTATCCATTAGGAAGTGTCTTAACGATCGCAGCAGCAGGAAGTGAGATGAGTAATTCCTGTGTTATCACAAACGAAGAAGGATGGTATAAGAAAGCACTGGATACAGACCTTGCAAGACCTAAATTTGCAATCATGAATCCGGAGATCACATATACCTTGCCAGACTATCAGACACAGTGCGGATGTGCAGATATCATGATGCATACAATGGAACGTTATTTTGTATTAGAAGATACAATGGAGATCACAGACAAGATCGCTCAGGATGTTATGAAAAATGTCATGAAATATGCAAAAATCTTAAAGAAAGATCCTGAGAATTATGAAGCAAGAGCAGAGATCATGTGGTGTGGATCCCTGTCACATAATGGTTTGACAGGCTGCGGAACTTGCGGTGGTGACTGGGCAACGCATTTGATCGAACATGAACTTGGTGGAATGTTTGATGTAGCGCATGGAGCAGGACTTGCAGCTGTATGGGGAAGCTGGGCAAGATACGTTATGGACGAGAAACCGGAACGATTTGCACAGTTTGCAGTCAATGTTATGGGCGTAAAAGAAAGTGAAGATGTTAAGTCGACAGCATTAAAAGGTATTGAAGCAGTCGAAGATTTTTATAGAATGATCGAAATGCCAACAAACCTAAAAGAACTTGGAATTGATCCAACCGATGAGCAGATAAAAGATATGGCAATGAAAGCAACGAATCATGACACACAGCAGTTAGGTGCATTTAAAAAATTGTCAGCAAAAGACTTAGTGGAAATTTACAAAGCAGCAAAATAAATCCAATAAGAAGCCATGTATCTATAAAATAGAAAAAGGAATTCCTGAACACAAAATATTCGGGGATTCCTTTTCGTTTGTTTTAATAAGCAGCCATTTCTTCAACGGCCTGTTTTTCAATAATCGTCGTCAGATGTTCATTAAATAAAGCTTTCGTTGCGTATGTGTTTGGCAGACGTTTGCAATATTCTGATAAAAGCTGATGAATCTCATCCATGACCGTGCTGTTTGGCGAATCGTCAAGATCCGTTAATGAAAGATAGTAGCACTGGTTTTCAGAATCTTTATATAAAGTACTGGACAGGCTGTACTTGTTCAGTAACTTTGAAGCAAATGCAACGTCATCGAGAGAAGTAAAAGCAAAGATGCCAACTCCGTCATCGGCGAGTACACGTTTCATATCATTTCCTGAATCTGCTGAAAATGCGGATTTTCCAAAGTCTGAAAGCAGATCTGGAAGATCAGATAAAATGTCTTCATCAGCTCCCGCGAGCTGTCCAGCCAATAGACTTTTCGGCAGTTTTTTATAATGTTCACGGAAATCCTCTGGGTTATCCACTCTTGTGATCACAAGGATCAGACATTCTTTGGATACAGGAATTGCCTCAACCATCAAAGGATTATCTTCATTTGTTTCAAATCCAAGCTCTGTGGCTGCCTTATTCATCAATTCCCGGAACAGACCCTTTGCCTTCTCAGAACCAAAAGCCAGTTCACTTAACAGAGTTTCCTTTCCTTCTAAGTCTTCTTTATTTAAAGTACATCGGATTTGATTATCACTGATACGTTCTATTTTCATAATCATCACTCCTTTACTACTTTGATGTTATTATAGTATTACTTTTGCGGTGTGTAAAGCTTTTTCAAGAAATTTACAATTTTATCCATAAATAGCTTGAAATAATTTCCAATTATGTATATAATTACATTATGTCGCGACAAGACTTACATTTGGAAACAGTGCGGAATTTTTATATACCACAAGAAACACTGACGATGTAAGGAAGAAACTTTCATTGTATGAGATTAAGAAAGTAACAAGAAACATCTGCTTAATAAGATTGGAGGGTACGTATGACGAGTCATGATGAATTATCTTATTATCTGTCACAAGGACTGGCGATCCGTGTGGACGGCATTACAATAAGTGATGCGAATCTGGAACATCTAAATCTAATACTCAACGAAGATGATTCTTACATGAAAGAGTATGTCAACGATCAGGAAGGAGAGATCTACGCCATAGAATATCAGAAAATCAAAGAATAATATGCAAAGAGTATGGCAGAGCTGGGAGATTAATTTCCCAGCTCATTATTATTATATTCTGATAATAATATATAATACGTTTTACTGAATTAGGAGAAACAGTTTTTGAATAAATTATATGATTGTGAATTTTATGTTAGATTAAGTTAATATAATGTAAAAGTATAGTTAAATGGATGTAAAAAAGATTGAACTATTTGTTTAGGTATGATAACTTGAGCGTATGAAATATAAACTGTTGAAACAATAAGAGTAGGGAGATGATTTTTTGAAAAAAAGTATAAAAAAATTTTTTGTTATTGGAGTTATAAGTGCAATTATAATGAACCAATCAATTATGCCAGCAATGGCATCATGCAAAACAATGTATGTTGAGAAAAAGGAAATAAGCAATGAACAGGAAGATACGCAGATTTCAGAAATTGATGATTTGATGGAGAAAAAATGTGAAGCATTGATTCAAAAGGATAACACAAAATGTGAAGATATAAATAATGAATTAGAGGAAAAGGGAGTTGAAACAATGTCTATTTCTCAAATCATAAAATTAACTGGAGAGGTTCCTAAATTGGATTCAGATGGAAATACAGAGCAGAATCTTAGAGCAGCTTCAGCAGCAACATTTCAAACCAAATATTCTACATATACATATAAAAACAAAAAATATAAAGTAATGCGAGTTTATGCGACACCAAATGGAAAAACAGGGCCATTATATAAGACAGGTAATAGTACAGTAAAAAATAGTAAATCCTTGGAAGCAATAGCAATGAATCTAATAAAAATAACATCATCAAGTGTAGCAGGAGTTGTAAATGAACCTATTGGAATAGTACAAACAGTCTATGGTTTTGCATCAGAAATTTCAAATTATCTTAGCAAAACGTCGGTAGTAAGTGATATTAAAGGATCATATACGTGGGCTGCAGCAGAAACGTGTGTTTTTGTATATTTTCAGAGCCCTACCATTTCTGGGGCTTGGAATTTAAAGGGACAATATTCTAAGGCATCAGTAGCAGTAGGGGTTAGTGTACCAACTTTAAAAGTAAAAGGTAAAAAAGCGATAGCTAAAGTACTTCAAAAAAGTTATAATAAAACAGTAACACCCCAAAATTATAATAGTACCCAAAAAGCATTTGAAGCATATAAAAATGGTGGTACATATAAAGCAATAGGAATATCAAAAGTTAATATTACAGGGGTTGAAGGAAAAAAAGTAGGGACAATTAAATTATCCAATCCACCTAGTCCATCTGGAATATGATATAATATTAATTCAAGTGATTTTGTAAAATATAAAATAAAGGAAAAATATTATGGATCATCGAAAAGTTAGAAAAATTTATTGGATTTGTTGGTTGTTAGCTTCTGTTATCGTAGTATTAGGTGCTTTGTTACCAGATGAGAAGATGCAAAAAATTGTAATCGCTATTGGAATAATAATTGTTATTTTTGGAAATATTATTGCAATTTGTTTTATGAGATGTCCTTACTGTAGAGGATTATTGAATTTAAGAGGATTCTCACCAGACTATTGTCCGTACTGCGGGAAAAAGATATAAAATTAATGAAAAGCCATTGTGGTTGATATAACCGCAATGGCTTTTCATAACCATATGATGTAAGTGTCAAAAGTATAAATTGCGTTTGTGCTTGCACAAATAAGCAATTTATACTTATTGACACTCTTATCATTATATATCTGCTAGATAGCTTTCAATGCCATCTAAGATACATTGAACAGCTTTTTTCTGATACCCATCATCCTGAAGAGCTTTCAATTCCTCAGGATTAGATAAAAAACCACACTCCACGATCACGATCGGATAAGGATTATCTCGAAACAGATAATACTCAGCATTTGCCTTTGCCTCCCTGTGATTGTTCGGATCAAGCCCCTTGATCAAAGCAGACTGGATATGATCCGCTAACTGCTTTGATTTCTCAGACCCTTGCGGATAGAAAACCTGAGCTCCATGTACATCACTGCTTGGATAACTATTCTGGTGAATACTGATCACCGCCATAGGATCATTCTCAAAAATAATCTGTTTTCGATTGGACAGATCACTTCGTTTCTCATTTTCTTTCGAATCCGCAAGATTATAGTCCCCATTTCTCGTCATATATACTTTATAATTTTTCTTTTCCAGAAGTTTTTGAAGTTTTAGGGCAAGAGAAAGATTGATATCCTTTTCTAAAACATTCGAATTCCCAACCTTCCCAGGATCAGAACCGCCATGACCGGCATCGATACAGATCACATTTTGATTCTTGACAGTCTGTGCAACGAAGATAGGGAATGTAATAGAAGAAACAGATAATAAAACGACGATCAGAAGAACACCCCAGAAGATGAAACGATGTTGTTGATTCATAAAAGAAAGTCCTTTTCTTTCTATTATATGATGTAAGTGTCAAAAGTATAAATTGCGAAGTCTCAATGCTGCAATACTTTATTTTTCCCATATTTAATGTTATAATAAATCCAAATGACTACATTTAATCATTGAAGAAAGATTAAGAGTCAGGAGAGTTTAATATGGAAACAAGACTTGTAAAAATTAATAATATGGAAGAATCAAAAAAGGACATGGAGGAAGCCGCAAGGCTGATCAGAGAAGGCGAACTTGTAGCATTTCCAACAGAGACCGTCTATGGTCTTGGAGGGAATGGACTGCTTCCTGATGCAGCAAAGAAGATCTATGCAGCGAAGGGAAGGCCTTCTGATAATCCATTGATCCTTCATGTATGTGATATGCAGATGGTAGAATCTCTGGTCAAAGAGATTCCAGATAATGCAAGACGTGCGATGGAACATTTCTGGCCGGGACCTATGACGGTGATCTTGCAGAAAGCGGATCAGGTACCAGATTGCGTGACAGGCGGACTTGATACAGTAGCGATCCGTATGCCAGATCATCCGGTTGCATTAGAGCTGATCAGAAGATCAGGAGTACCGATCGCAGCACCAAGTGCGAATACATCAGGACGTCCAAGTCCGACAAAAGCAGAACATGTCATGGAAGATCTTCATGGAAAGATCCCGATGATCTTAGATGGCGGGGCTGTTATGGTAGGTGTGGAATCAACGATCATTGATTTTACAGAAACAGTGCCAGTGATCCTAAGACCAGGATGGATCACAAAGGAGTCCATGGAAGAATTCCTTGGATGTGAAGTATTGATGAATACATCTTTAAAAGCAAGCGATCATGGAATTCCAAGAGCACCTGGAATGAAGTACAAACATTATGCACCAAAGGCACAGATGGTACTTGTACTTGGTGATGATCAGGATAAAGTCGTTGATCATATCAATCAGCTTGCAAAAGAACAAAAGGAACAGGGTAAGAAGATAGGAATCATTGCATCAGATGAGACAAAAGACCTCTATCAGGCAGATGAAGTTGTTTCTGTAGGACAGAGAGCACATCTCGAGACAGTAACAGCACACTTATATGATGTATTAAGAGAATTTGACCATAAGGATGTTGATATGATCTATTCCGAAGGATTTGAAGGTGAACCCTTAAGTGAGGCGATCATGAACCGTATGGTAAAAGCAGCAGGACATGAAATCCTCCGTATTTAAAAAGGAGAATATTTTGAAGAAGATAATAATGGTGAGTACGAATAATACGTGCCGAAGCTTTATTGCAGAATCAATCCTTCGCCAGTATCTTTTGGATGCGAATCAGAAGAATGTTGAAGTGATCTCAAGAGGGCTGGTCGTATTATTTCCAGAACCTGTCCATGTCAAAGCAGCAGACATGGTAATAAAGACATGCGGGATTGAAAGTCTTGATTTTCGGTCTGCGCAGCTTACGCAGGAAGAAGTAGAAGAAAGCGATCTGATCTTAACCATGACAGAGGAGCAGAAAGATAAGATCTTAGAAGAATATCATGGATACAAAGAGATCGCGACATTGAACGAATATGCCAGAGTGGAAGGTGCGATCATCGACCCATACGGCATGGAAGATGATGACTACGAGCGCTGTTTTGAACAGATTGCCCGTTTAGTTAAAAAAATATGGCAAGAAAGACTAGGAGGAAACGAAATGATAGGTATTGGTAGTGATCACGGTGGATATGCATTAAAACAGGCAGTTATCAAACATCTGGAAGAAAAAGGATATGCAGTGAAAGATTATGGATGCTATTCAGAAGAATCCTGCGATTATCCAGTTTATGCAAAAGCAGTTGCGAATGCAGTTAAAGACGGAGAAGTAAAACAGGGAATCTTAATCTGTGGAACAGGAATCGGAATCTCTATTACAGCGAATAAGATTCCAGGAATCCGTGCAGCACTTTGTAGTGACACATTCAGCGCACATGCAACAAGAGAACATAATGATGCAAACATTCTTGCAATGGGAGCACGTGTTGTTGGAGAAGGTTTAGCACTTGATATTGTTGATACATTCCTTGAGACAGAATTCTCAAATGATGAGAGACACATTCGTCGTATCAATATGATCGAAGACTAGAAGAGAAAACAAAGGTTATATAAAAATAAGATAGAAGCCATATGAATAAGGAAGATATGCAGACAGTTTTTTAGAAAAGATCAACGGTTTGCATGTCTTTTTTTGTATACAAAATTACCTTGGAAATGATAAAAGACAGTTAAGATTCAGTTAAGAAGTAGAAAAAAATTATCAGATCTTAACATGAAAAAAACTGACCAATGTTCATTTGTATACGCTGTAAACCCTTATGTTTTGGTGCTTTTTACTAAATTCAGGAGTGGTTCTTTGTAAGTATTAAACAAAAAACAAACACAATCTTAACGAAAAAAGAATTGACAAATAAAAATTTGAGGAATAAAATAACTTCCAGAACAAGGGTGTTTACAAGATATATCGTAGACACTCTTTTACTTTTGCAGGAATTAAACCCTTGGATCTCTGCAAAAAATTAAAATTAAAGAAGGTGAGGAGAAAATGGGTTCATTGGGAGATTATCTGATGGAAGAGTTGTCACTTAAGACAAGCTTTACGATCCCCATCGGCGGAGGTATTCCAGTACCGCAGTCAGCCGTAACAACATGGGTGATCATGGCGATCGTAGTGTTGCTCTGCATCATATTCGTACGGAACCTGAAAGTCATACCAGAAGGACCGCAAGTTTATGTGGAAGCCTTAGTTGGTTTCATCTATAACTTCATCGGTGGTCTGGTCGGCGAAAAAGGGAAACGTTACATACCGTTTCTTGGAACAATTCTGATTTATCTTGGCTGCGCAAATATTTCGGGATTTTTCAGAGCGAAACCGCCAACGAAAGATCTGAATGTTACCGCAGGATTAGCGATCATCAGTTTGTTTTTGATCATATATTCCGGAATCCACGAGAAAGGATTGAAGGGATATATACACAGTTATGTGGAACCTATGCCAATGATGGCGGCCATTAACATCCTTGAATTATTTACAAGACCGTTATCACTGTGTATGCGACTTTTTGGAAATGTCTTAGGAGCATTTGTTTTGATGGAATTGATCACACATATCGCACCAGCGATCGTGCCATTACCATTTAGTTGTTACTTCGACTTTTTCGATGGATTGTTGCAGGCATATGTATTTGTATTGTTAACATCACTGTTTATCAGTGAATCAATTGAGTAAGATGTATCATGACAGATACACAAATTTAATTTTTATTTAAAAGGAGATTAGAACTATGGGATTAGCAGCTATTGGAGCAGGAATTGCAGTATTAACAGGTTTAGGAGCAGGTATTGGTATCGGTGTTGCAACAAACGGAGCACTTGGAGCGATCGCAAGACAGCCAGAAGAAGCTGGAAACATCAATAAAACATTATTACTTGGTTGTGCATTAGCCGAAGCTACATCAATTTATGGATTGGTTGTTGCGATTCTGTTAATCGTAATGAAATAGAAGTAGGAGGCGGAAGATATGTTTCTGAAATTAGACTGGGGCATTATCTGGCCGATCGTCAACATTGTCGTATTTTATCTGTTGCTTAGAAAATTCTTATTTGGTCCAGTCAGTGAGGTCATGGAGAAAAGAAAAAAAATGATCTCAAGTGACTTAGATGATGCAGCACAGACGAAAGCTGAAGCAGAAGAGATCAAGCAGGAATACGAGAAAAACCTTGCACAGGCAAAGGATGAGGCAGGACAGATCGTTTCCGATGCAAGAGCAAGAGCCAAGAATGAATACCAGAATAAGATGGATCAGACAAAAGAAGAGATTGCTCTTATGAAAGAAAATGCCCGTAAAGATATTGAAGCTGAGAAACAAAAGACGATCGCAGGTCTTCAGACAGAGATCGCAGGTATCGCACTTATGGCAGCTTCGAAAGTTGTGGAAAAAGAAGCAAACGACAAAGGCAATGAAAAGCTTTTGGATGATTTCCTGAAAGAGGCAGGTGTCTAGCATATGAAGAGAATTTCCATGACGTATGGACAGGTATTGTTTGAACTTGGGATCAAAAAAGAAAGTTTACAAAAAGCACAGGACATGCTTCATGAAAATGAAGAGCTTTTAAGTGCATTAGAGAATCCAACGATCACAAAGAAAGAAAAAGAAAATGTGGTAGAAAAGTTGTTTTCTGATGATATAAAAAGTTTCTTAAAAGTTGTATGTGATAATGATGATATCGCTTGTTTTGACGAGGCAGTTGAGTATTATGATGAACTAAAACGCAAGACAGATAAGATCATCAAGGCAGAGTTTGACTATGTGACAATGCCAAAAGACGAACAGCTTGAGCGAATCAAACAGTATCTTATGAAACAATATCAGGCAGACAAGGTAGAGCTTACATTGAAAGAAGAGAAAGACTTGATCGGTGGTTTTGTACTGAAAGTTGGAGACCACGTTTATGATAACAGCCTGAGTGGAAAAATGAGAAAATTACAGCAGAAACTTACATGGAGGTGAGGATCAGGTGAGCAGTATCAATCCAGAAACAGTCGTTTCTGTATTAAAAGATCAAATTGAAAACTATGACCAGAAAACTGAGGTCAAAGAAGAAGGAAGAATCATTCAGATCGCAGACGGTATTGCAACAGTCTATGGAATGGACCAGGCAATGTATGGAGAACTTGTTATTTTTGAAACAGGTGTCCATGGACTTGTACTGAATGTTGAAAGAAACTGTATCGGTTGTGTTTTACTTGGTTCCGATCATGGATTAATGGAAGGATCTAAAGTAGCAAGAACCGGTGTACAGGCAGATATCCCGGTTGGAGATGCTATGATCGGACGTGTCGTTAACGCGATCGGAGAACCAATCGATGGAAAAGGTGAGATTAAAACTGATGAGAGAAGACCAATTGAACATGAGGCAGCAGGAGTTATCGACAGAAAATCCGTTGACCAGCCATTACAGACAGGTATCTTAGCAATCGACTCTATGTTCCCAATCGGACGTGGACAGCGTGAGTTGATCATCGGTGACCGTCAGACAGGTAAAACATCGATCGCAGTTGATACGATCTTAAATCAAAAAGGACAGGATGTTATCTGTATTTATGTAGCGATCGGACAGAAAGCATCAACAGTATCACAGATCGTAACAACATTAAGTAAACATGGTGCTATGGATTACTCTATCGTAGTATCCGCATCTGCAAGTGATCTTGCATCTTTACAGTACATTGCACCATATGCAGGAACAGCGATCGCAGAGCATTTTATGCATCAGGGAAAAGACGTTTTGATCGTATATGATGATCTGTCTAAGCACGCTGTTGCTTATCGTGCAATTTCCTTACTGCTGGATCGTCCACCTGGACGTGAAGCTTACCCTGGAGATGTATTCTACTTACATTCAAGATTACTAGAACGTTCTTGCCGATTAAGTGATGAACTTGGTGGTGGATCTATCACAGCATTACCGATCATCGAAACACAGGCAGGAGACGTATCCGCGTACATTCCTACAAACGTAATCTCTATCACAGACGGACAGATCTTCCTTGAAAGTGAGTTATTCTTCTCCGGTGTAAGACCAGCGGTCAATGTCGGACTTTCTGTATCCCGTGTAGGTGGAGCAGCGCAGACAAAGATCATGAAGAAAGTAGCCGGAAACCTTCGTATTGACTTAGCTCAGTACCGAGAACTTGAGGTATTTACACAGTTTAGTTCAGATCTTGACGATGGAACAAAAGCAACATTAAATTATGGATCTCATCTGATCGAACTGTTAAAACAGCCACTGTACCATCCAATGGCATTACATAAACAGATCTTACTTCTGTTTGCAGCAGGTCATAAGATGTTAAATGATATTCCAGTCAAAGAATTAAAGGCAGAGACAGAAGAAATGACAGCATTCTTTGAACAGAAATATCCAGAGACAGTGAAGAAGATCGATGAAGGCAAAGTCTTAACAGATGACATTGCAAAAGAGATCCAAGAGGCGATAGAAGCCTATTTAAAGTAGGTGATCACTATGGCAAATATCAGAGAAATTAAAACAAGGATGAACAGTATCGAGGATACATTAAAGATCACAAATGCGATGTATCTGATCTCATCTTCCAAATTAAAGAAAGCAAGAAAGCAGTTAGAAGCTACAACTCCATACTTTGAAATGCTTCAGGCATCTCTGCTTGATATCATGGCACATACGCCGGATCTTCAGCACACTTTCTTAAACAAAAGAAAGAAAGAACATCCCAAAAAAGGATATCTTGTGATGACTGCAGACCGTGGACTTGCCGGGGCCTATAATCATAACATTACAAAAATGGCAGAAGAGAATATTAATGAAGATGACAAACTGTTCGTGATCGGATATATGGGTCGTAATTATTTCGGACGAAGAAATGCAGCCCAGATGGACGAGGATTTCTTCTATACAACACAGGATCCTACGATCTACAGAGCAAGAAGAATTGCAGAGAAAATGATCGAGGAATATGTATCAGGAGAACTTGACGAAGTCTATATCATTTATACTAAGATGATCACATCCATTACCTCAGAACCAAAGATGATCCGTGTGTTACCATTAAACCCAGATCAGTATGAGTTTGCAGGAAAAGGAAAGAGATCACATATGACAGAATTTCAGCCATCTGTAAAGGCGGTGCTTGACCGCCTGGCACCAAACTATATCAAAGGACTTGTCTATGGTGCGATGGTAGAATCATTTTCCAGTGAATTGAACGCCAGAATGATGGCGATGGAAGGTGCAAGCAAGAGTGCGAGAGAAATGATAAGATCACTGGGACTTATGTATAACCGTGCTCGTCAGGCAGCGATCACTCAGGAGATCACTGAGGTGTGTGCCGGAGCCAAATCATTAAAGAAAGAGTAACAGTGAAGGAAGGGAAATAAAATGGAAAAAGGAAAAATCGTACAGATTCTTGGTCCAGTAATCGACGTAGAATTTGAAACTGAACAGCTCCCTTTGATTCATGACGCCTTGACCGTTGTTAATAAAGGAAAAGAAGTTGTTATGGAAGTGGAACAGCATATGGGAAATCGTACTGTACGCTGTATCCTGTTAGCAGCCAGTGAAGGACTTCACAAAGGAATGGAAGTCACAGCAACTGGTGGACCAATCAAAGTTCCAGTTGGAAAACAGACATTAGGACGTATGTTTAACGTACTTGGAGAAGCAATCGATAAAGGAGAACCTGTAGAATCAGAAGAAAAATGGGCGATCCATCGTGAACCACCTAAATTTGAAGACCAGAGCCCTGTTGTAGAAATGTTTGAGACAGGTATTAAAGTCATCGACCTTTTAGCGCCATATGCAAAAGGTGGTAAGATCGGTCTGTTCGGTGGTGCCGGAGTTGGTAAGACAGTCTTAATTCAGGAACTGATTCATAATATCGCAACAGAACATGGTGGATATTCCATCTTCACAGGTGTAGGAGAACGTTCAAGAGAAGGAAATGACCTCTGGAATGAAATGACAGAATCCGGAGTTATCAAAAATACAGCCTTAGTGTTTGGACAGATGAATGAGCCACCTGGATCTCGTATGAGAGTTGCCCAGACAGGACTTACAATGGCAGAATATTTCCGTGATCAGGAAAAACAGAACGTGTTATTATTCATCGATAACATTTTCCGTTACGTACAGGCAGGATCAGAGGTATCAGCGCTGTTAGGACGTATGCCATCAGCCGTAGGTTATCAGCCAACACTGGCAAATGAAGTCGGTGCCTTACAGGAACGTATTACATCTACAAAGAACGGATCTATCACATCCGTACAGGCAGTTTATGTGCCAGCCGATGACTTAACTGACCCAGCGCCAGCAACAACATTTGCCCATCTGGATGCAACAACTGTATTATCAAGAGCGATTTCTGAACAGGGTATCTATCCAGCCGTAGACCCACTGGAATCAAGCTCTCGTATCTTAGAGCCAGACATCGTTGGAGAAGAACATTATGAAGTAGCAAGACGTGTAGAAGAAGCACTTCAGAGATACAAAGAATTACAGGATATCATCGCGATCCTTGGTATGGAAGAATTAGACGAAGAAGACAAGATCACAGTATACCGTGCAAGAAAGATTCAGAAATTCTTATCTCAGCCATTTAACGTAGCAGAAACATTTACAGGAATTCCTGGTAAATACGTTCCTGTCAAAGAAACGATCCGAGGATTCAAAGCGATCTTAGATGGAGAAATGGATGAATATCCAGAACAGGCCTTCTTAATGGTCGGAACAATTGATGATGTAAAGGAAAAGGCAAAAGAGGTGATGTAAATGGCAGAAACCTTTTATTTTGAGATCATTGCCAGTGACAAAAAGTTCTACAGCGGAGCCTGTGAACACGTCATTTTCCCAGCAGTGGACGGTCTTTACGGAGTATTAGCAAACCATGAAGATACAGTAACAGCCGTTGTTGCAGGAGAACTTCGTTTTAAAGTTGATGGGGAATGGAAAGTCTGTGTTGTTGGTGAAGGATTCGCAGATGTCACAAGAGATTTCGTAGTCATCGTGGTAGACACCGTGGAACGCCCAGAAGACATCGACATCATCCGTGCAAGAGAGGCCAAAACAAGAGCAGAAGAACGACTCAAACAGAAACAAAGCCGTTTGCAGTACTATCATACACAGGCAGCATTGTCACGTGCTATGGCACGACTGAAAGTTACATCAAAATATGTGAAAAAATAGGGTCTAAAAAGACAAATATAGCTAAATGAGAAAAAAGATCAACTATCCAGTAAGTGGAAAGTTGGTCTTTTTTTTGTACAATCTGCATAAAAAATGTCAAGAATACTGCTTGACTCTGCACTGAAAGGATAGACTACACTACAAATATACGAGGTAGAAAATAAAATGTGCAATATGCAGAAAGGATGAAACTATGAATTTTGAATTAACTCCACAGCAGAAGGCAGTTCAGCAAAGTGCAAGACAGTTTGCTCAGACTGTATTACAGGAAACAGTTCTTGAAGATGATGCAGCAGGACGTTTCCCAGAAGAAGCATATAAGAAAATGGGAGAAATGGGATTTGTCGGACTGCCATTTCCAAAAGAATATGGTGGTCAGGGAGGAGATTATTTATCCTATGTATTAGCATTAGAGGAAATCTCCAAGATCAATTCATCTGTAGGAATTGCTTATTCTGTATGTACTTCATTATATTCTGGTGCTCTAATCAATGATGGAAATGAAGAACAGAAGAAAAAATATCTGCCAGAGGTTCTGTCTGGAAAGAAAATGGGATCATTTTGTTTAACAGAACCAGATGCTGGTTCTGATGCAGCAGGATGTAAAACAACAGCGATCTGGAATGGAAAAGAATATATTCTGAACGGATTAAAATGCTTCATTACAAATGGACCATTAGCAGATTACTATATGGTAGTTGCTCTTACAAATCCAGAATTAAAGACAAAAGGATTAACAGCATTCATCGTAGAACGTGAATGGGAAGGTGTATCCATCGGTAAGATCGAAGATAAGTGCGGAATCAGATGTGCACAGGTATCTGAAGTGATCTTTGATAATGTAAGAGTTCCAAAAGAGAACATGCTCGGAGAAGAAGGAAAAGGATTTGCTGTTGCAATGAAAGACCTGGATGGAGGACGTATCGGTGTTGCAGCTCAGGGACTTGGAATTGCCAAAGGAGCTTACGATATCGCATTTAATTATTTAAAAGAGAGAGAACAGTTCGGAAAACCATTATACAAGAATCAGTATTTAGCATTTAAGATGGCTGAGTTAGAGACAGAGATCGAGATGGCTCAGTATATGTTATACAAAGCAGCAACAGATAAGCAGGAAGGCAGAAGCTACAGTGTACCAGCAGCTAAAGCGAAGATGGTTTGTACAGATGCAGCAATGCATGTAGCTACAGAAGCTGTACAGATGCTAGGTGGAAATGGATATATGAAAGAATATCATGTAGAAAGAATGCTGCGTGATGCTAAGATCACACAGATCTACGAAGGAACAAATGAAATTCAGAAACTTGTCATCAGCGGAAATATGTTTCGTAAATAAGAACAAATAGGAGGTGTCGAAATGAAAAAAGCGTTGGAAGGAATTAAGGTAGTTGATCTTACTTCAGCTTTAAGTGGACCGTTTTGCACGATGATGTTAGCTGATTTTGGAGCGGACGTATTAAAAATCGAGCCTCTACACGGAGATCAGTGCAGAACATGGGGTCCAATTGATGAAAAGAGCGGAGAGAGCGGATTTTACTGTTATGTAAACAGAAATAAAAAGGGTGCAACATTAAACCTGAAGTCTGAAAAAGGAAAGCAGATGTTTTATGATCTGGTAAAGGATGCGGATATTCTTGTAGAGAATTATCGTGGCGGGGTTACAAAGAAGCTGGGGATTGATTATGAGACGGTAAAGAAGATCAATCCATCCATTATCTATGCATCCTGTTCCGGATTTGGACAGTATGGGCCATTAACACACAGAGCCTGCTATGATGTCGTGGCGCAGGCAATGGGCGGAATGGTGAATCTGACTGGTTTTAAAGATACAGATCCAGTCAAAGTTGGTCCATCTGTCGCAGACCATGTATCAGGGATTTATTTAACAGTTGGTGTATTGGCAGCCCTTCATCATCGTGATGTGACCGGAGAAGGGCAGCAGGTTGACGTATCTATGTTTGATACAATATTCAGTCTGCTTGAAAATGCCTTAGTGAACTATACAATGGCAGGGGAGATATCACAGAGAAATGGAAATGTAGACCCATCCATTGCTCCATTTGATATTTTCCCTTGCAAGGACGGATTTACAGCACTCGGGGTAGGAAATGACAGATTATTTGATACATTCTGTCATACGATCGGACATGAAGAGCTGCTTAGTGATCCAAGATATGAAACCAACGATCTCAGATGTAAGAATTACCTGCCGGAACTGCAGGAACTGATCCGTGGATGGTGTATGGAACATACAAAGAAAGAGATTGAAGATATCATGGATGAAGCAGGAATTCCATGTGGACCTGTATTAGATGTAAAAGAAGCGATCGAACATCCACATACCCAGGCAAGAGAGATGATGGTTCACTGCGAACATCCTACGGCAGGAGATCTTTATTTCCAGGGATGTGTTATGAAGATGTCAGAAACTCCAGGAGTTGTAGAAACGCCTTCCCCACTTCTAGGAGAGCATAACAGAGAGATCTTTGGATTAACCGAAGAAGAAGAAGCACAGTTAAAAGAAGAAGGCGTAATTTAATTACTTTTATTTCATAAGGAGGAGCAACATGAGAAAAGTATCTTATTTAAGTTACAATATGACGACAGCGGATGCAAATAATCCAGATGGAATCGTACCAGTTGGACGTCAGTTTGACTTTATCGGAGACGTTGAAACAGAAGAAATGATCTTGGTAGATGGAGATGAATCGCTCTGTCTTGGATATGAAGATGTAAAGATCTATCAGGATGTGTATGTCGGAGATATGATGGAGTACAAAGCTACTTTAACACATATCGGAAATACATCAAGAGACTGTAGGATTGAAGTATTTAAGCTGGCTACACCAGCATACAGAGCTGGGAAAGAAGACTACAAACCAGGAGATATGGTATGGTTTGATGAGCCTGTATTATGTACAGAAGGTAATGTAAGACTGGTTGTTAAGAAACACTTACAACGTGGAGAACAGCCAGATGGAGCAGTTATTGATCCATGGCGTCATCTGGATGATTTTCCAGAAGATGAATAAAGTACATAAGACAGATTGAAAGGAGAAAGAATGATGAAAGATACAATCACTTTTCGTTATAGAATGTCAGACCGTGACGTATTTTACGGTGGTGGAGTTGTAAATGGTGCCAGAAGTATCACACTGATGGAAGATGCAGCAAAACGTTTGATGGCAAAAACATTTGGAAATACAGGAAGATGTGTAGAAGTTAAAAAAGTTCGTCTTTACACACCATGTTTTGCCGGAGATTATATGGAATATATCGCTGGAATCAGAAAACAGGAAGGAAATAAAGTACTGATCGAAGTTCGTTCTTTTAAGATCATTGAAGTACCAACAGATCCTCCATATCCAAGTTCTATCGATGTTCTGGAAGATCCACCATTATCAACCGTTGTACAGTTCTGGTATGAATATTAGATCTTATAAAGCTCATTCATAGTATTAATAAATAATAAACCTGGCAAAAAGGCTGTAAATTCTTTGGGGTAAGCAAAGAAATTTACAGCCTTTTTGGTGTTGCATTCTTATTTTGTATAACAAGTATTAATTTATTTACTCTCTTTCTCGACAGGGATAATGATCTTTGTTACCCTGCGAGTTTCATCGTTGACATCCAGAGGGGAAAGGATGAATTCTTCTGTTGCTGGTCCTGTAACAGTGTAGCCATTCTGGCGGATCCATTTCATCATCTGGATATAAGAAGTCGGGATATCTTCATAGTTACCGATATGGATCATGGTTACGGCATCAAAATCCCCGAAATCACGAATATCGTTGGTAGAAGAAGTATCCTCGATATGGACTGCAAATTCGACCATAGAGTTTGCTGAGAGGAACTTGTTCATGATATTATCTTCATAAAATGTCACATAAACAGGTCCCATGATCTTATGTTTGGAATGCTCTGCTTTCCGAAGAATGGAGATCCATCGGTCTAAGGACATCTCAGAGTAATCATATCCTTCCATCTCAGAACGGTCATACATTAAACTGATCTTAGGAATATGTTCAATAGAGATTGCAAGGTCTTCGGAAGGAAGAGATGAGGATGCTTCCAGAATATCAATTCCATTTTGAATCTTCTGGAGCAGATAGCTGCATTCGGTGTACTGATCGATCCGTTTCATGATATCATCCCGCATCGTCTCAAGATGTGAATTGATATTCGACTCAAGGGACTGTGCATCATTCTCGGATATGATCTGCCGGATATCTTTTAATGGAAAGCCCATTTGTTTTAAAGTTTTAATGATCATCAGATTGACGATCTGTGATTTTGAATAATAACGGTAGTGCGTACTGTCGTCTCGATAGTCTGGTGTGAATAATCCGATCTCATCGTAATAGCGTAAAGTCTTCTGGGGTATATTACAGAGGGTCGATAATTCGCCGATACAGTAGCGCGCTTTTTTAGCTGACATAAATTACCTCCGATTTATAAGCAATAAGAATGCGAATCATAAAATAAATATTACCTATCTGCTTATTATATCATAAAAGATAGATAAATCATAGACAATTTTATTCAAAATGCATAAAATTAAAAAGATAATTCTTATGGAAATTGTATAAAATACACAGAAGAATAAGAGATATATCCTAGAGGATATATCTCTTATTCTTGACTTATATGAGGAAGATATTGTTAGCGAAATGTATTTATTTTGCGTCACATTTCAATACTGCATTTAATAATACGGAAGCACCCTGTGTGCACTGTTCTGGAGATGTATATTCAGGTTCACAGTGAGAATGTCCGTCTTTGGATGGTACGAATACCATTGTTGTAGGAAGCATATAAGCTGCGAACTGAGCATCATGTCCAGCACCGGAGTTGATCTTCTGGTTAGAATATCCAAGTTCATCAACAGATTCCTGAACGTAAGAAACAAGTTCTTTGTCATAGTAAACAGTATCACGTGTCCATGCAATTTCATAATCAGTCTTGCATTTTACGACTTCTTTAGGGATATTTTCAATTACTTTGACAACCTGTTCGATCACTTCTGGTTTTTCATGACGTGCATCCAGTGAGAATTCTACATAATCAGGAATTACTGTATGTACGTTTGGATGACAGAAGATCTCACCTGTTGTGTAAACAAGTTCTGGATCTAATTTGTCTAATTCATCATGCAGGTACTGAAGAACTTTAGAAGCACCATATAAAGCATCTTGGCGATATTTCATAGGAGTTGTTCCTGCATGGTCAGACTGTCCATAAACTTTGATCGTGTAGTTAACCATTCCAAGAACGCAAGTAACAACACCAATGTCATTTCCAGCGGCTTCAAGGATAGGTCCCTGTTCGATATGTAATTCGAACATTGCTTTGTAATCTTTGTTATTTAAACGGTTTGCTTTGTCACCTTTATATCCAGATGCATCAAGGGCAGCACCGAATGTCTTTGTAGGATCAAGAACAGAAGTAGATTTTAACATATCTTCATGTTTGAAGTTTACACGGATATCTTCTGGAAGATAGTCATAGCAGATAACACCGGAAGACATCATTGCTGGTGGATACAAAGATCCTTCTTCGTTTGTCCAGATCATAGCTGTTAAATTATGTTTATGAGGAATGTTCTGGTCAGCAACTGTTTCAAGAACTTCCATAGCTCCCATAACACCTAAGATTCCGTCATAATTTCCACCGTTCTTTACGGAATCACAGTGAGAAGCCATTACGATTCCAGGAAGATCTGGTTCGCTTCCAGGAAGTGTTGCATATAAGTTTGCCATATCATCAAATTTAATTGTAGCTCCGATTGCTTCCATGCGGCGTACAAACTCACCTCTTGCCTGCAGTGCTTCTGGAGAAAGGGAATAACGAGTGATTCCACCGTGTCCGGCATCTCCGAACTGACTCATTGTTTTGATCTTGTCTGTCATTCGTTCTAAACTGCATTCGTACATAATAGTTACCTCCTAAAGATTGATTTACTTTTTTAATAAATTTAATTTGATCACGTTCCAACATACCATAGCGGTAATGATACCAGATGCGATCGCTCCACCTGTAATAACTGCTTCTAAGCCACGTTCGGCAAACATTTTAAAATTCGTCTGAATGGCATTTCGCATCATATAATAAAGTGCGGCTCCCGGAATTAATGGGATCATGCCTACTACCAGATAAAGAGTGGAAGGTGATTTCGTTTTACGTGCCATAAGTTCGGAATAGATTCCGAGGAAAAAAGCTGCTGCAAAATATTGCCGTTCATAGTGAGATATAAAGGATCCGCTGATCAGATATACACACCAAGAGAGGCCTCCGCCTAAGGCTGTGAAGAACAGCCATTGTCCGCGCAGATTAAACAAAAGCGCAAACCCAAGAGATCCAAAAAATGCAGCAATGATCTGTATATATGGATTCATGGTACAAGCCTCCTTTTACAGCAGATAATAAGCAATGGCAAAACCAATGGCGATGGAAGAAGAAATAAATAGAGCTTCCAAAAGCCTTGTTAAGCCGGATAACATGTTTTCTGAGATCATTTCCCTGATACAATTGGTAAACATCAGTCCAGGGATCAAGATCATGATATTTCCTATGCTTATCTTATCCAGAGAAAACATAGCGTTTGTATAAACACAGGATGCGGCCATACAGCCCGATACCGTTGACAACAATACAACCAGAAGAAAACGGTTTAGAGGCAGCGGTTGAAGGAGAAGTTCGACACACCGTATACCGATTCCGATCATACCGGAAACGGCGGCATCAGGAAGGCTGCCTCCAAAAAATATTGTGAAAGAAGAGGAGATCAAAGCATATATGAGCATGGAGGGTATTGGACCATACTTTGGCAGCGCTTTGATCTGCCTGATTTTTTGATCGACCGTTTTCATATCCGGAAGAGTGGAACACATCCTTCTGGATAAAGCATTTAAATAGAGTAATTCATATAGATTCAGGGAAAGGTTATGAATCCGTCTCGACAAGGTGATCGTGCCAAATTGCTTGGAGGAAATTGTAACAACGATCATGTAGGTCATGCAGAAGACCTCGGTCGTTTCTGATCCATATGCAGTACACATACGATAGATCGAATTTTCGACGCGTTGGACCTCAGCTCCGGAGACGAGCATTCGGCTGCCAATCTCCAGAACATTAAAGAGCATGTGTTCAGCTTGTTTCGGCGTAAGTCGTAATTTCTTTCTCTTCATAAGAATCCTCTGATTTTATAAAATTATGTTAAGTGTTTGTATTTTAGGGTTTAGTGTTTTCTTGGGCTTCGTTTTACATATTCACCAAGTCCAGGTGTTCCGACAAAGTCTCCATTGTCATATACAACATTTCCACGAAGGTAAGTACGGATTGGATAACCGTGTAACTGTTTTCCTTCCCAGATCGTATGATCCAGATCAGAGTGCATATTATCAACACTGATCGTGAAGTCTTTGTCTTTGTCGTAGATAACGATGTCAGCATCCTTACCTACACTGATAGATCCTTTGTTGTCGCATCCAAAGATCTTGGCTACGTTTGTAGAGCATAATTCAACAGCTCTTTCAAAAGTGATCTTTCCGCTATTTGCGGCATCCAGCATATATGGATATAAGTTTTCTACACCAGGGCATCCGTTAGGGATCTTTGTAAAGTCATCTTTACCCCAGTCTTTTTCATAACTCTGGAATGGGCAGTGGTCAGTAGCAACTGTATCGATCATTCCATTCTTAATTGCTTTCCATAAAGCATCCTGACTTTCCTGTCCTTTCATAGGAGGAGAGCAGACGAAGTTTCTTCCATCTTCGCGTTTGTATACGTCGCATGTAAATTCCAGATACTGTGGACATGTTTCAACGAATACGTCAGCACCTTCTTCTTTGGCTTCGATACAAGCTTCCAGACCTTCTTTATCTGCCATATGAACCAGATATAAAGGAGCATCTAAATGCTTAGCCCAGTGAACAGCACGTTTGTCGGCCTCAGCTTCTACGAATTCAGGACGGCTCATGTAATGATACCAAGCGCTTGTTTTACCTTCACTTAAGAATTTCTCTGTATAATAATCGATCAGATCAGGGTTTTCAGCGTGGATATTGATCATCGCTCCAAGTTCTTTTGCACGAAGCATCAGTCTTGCAAGCATTCCGTCATCTACCATCATTCCTTCCTTTTTATAAACAAGGAAACATTTGAAACTTGTGATACCTTCAGCAACTGCCTTTTCCATTTCTTCAAGGATCTCACCTTCATTTAAATCAGTGATGCAGCAGTGCATTGCATAGTCTACGCAAGCTTCTTTTTCCAAAACTTCTTTCTTGGAGTTAACTAATCCGCGGATCGTTTCTCCTTTGTGCTGTACAGGATAGTCGAAAATCGTTGTGACACCACCACAGGCAGCAGCACGAGTACCTGCCATGTAGCTGTCAGCGGAAACAGTTCCACCAAATGGCATAGCCATATGTGTATGTGCATCTAAAGCACCAGGAAGAACTAATTTACCAGCGGCATCATAAATTTCTTTCGCATCTGCTTCAATATTTTGTGCCATGGCAGCAATCTTTCCGTCTTTCACTGCAACATCGCATAAAAAACTTTCGGTAGAGGTTACGACGGTTCCGTTTTTAATGATCAAATCGAATTCTTTCATATTACTAAGACCTCCTTATCGATGTGATATTTCTTATTCGTACTTAGTTTTGATTTTGATTTCGTGTTCTTCACGTCCAGGTTTAATAACGATCTCACCAGGAGTGATACAATCCATAACAGGACAGACATTCAGGCATAGATGACATCCAACACATTTATCTGTATTTAATCTTGGACGACGAGCTTCCTCATCCCAGTCAATTGCCTGATGTCCACCATCAAAGCATGATACATAGCATCTACCACATCCAGCACAAGCATCTTCATCAAATTTAGGAAGCAGTTTGAAACTTCGATCAAGATCTTCGGCAGGAACAATATTAGGAAGGGCAAGACCTACCAGATCAGAAAGTTTTTCAATACCATTGTCTTCCATATAATGAGATAATCCGCTGATCATGTCTTCAACGATGCGGTATCCATACTGCATAACTGCCGTAGTTACCTGAAGGTTAGAAGCACCAACAAGGATAAACTCTAAGGCATCTCTCCAAGTTTCGATTCCACCAACACCAGTGATAGGCACATTAACCAGATCTGGATGCTGTTTCATCTGTGTAATGAAACGAAGAGCAATAGGTTTAACTGCAGCTCCTGAGTATCCGGAAATAGAAGATTTACCGTTTACAACAGGCATAGCAGTGATGTTTTCAATATCAATATTTGTGATCGCTTTCACTGTATTGATGGCAGCGATACCAGCAGCACCACCTTCCATAGAAGCAATCGCAGGAATTTCCATATTTCCAATGTTTGGAGTCATTTTAGCGATGACAGGAAGATGTGTAGCAGCTGTAACAACTTCACAATAATGTTTTACTAACTCTGGATTCTGTCCAACGTCAGATCCCATGGCATGAGATGTCATCTGAGGACAAGAGAAGTTACACTCGATCATGTCAACACCAGCCTCTGTAACAGCTTTTGCAAGTGTTGTCCATTCTTCATCATTACTTCCCATGATACTTGCAACGATGACTTTGTTTGGATAATCCTGTTTTAAGCGGCGCATATATTCCAAGTTCACTTCTAATGGTTTGTCAGAAATCTGCTCCATATTCTTGAAACCAACCCAAGGAGTTCCTTCTTTTGTAGTGATATCAAAACGAGGAGAACACTCGTCTGGGATAAAGATACCAATTGTTTTATAATAAATTCCACCCCATCCGGCTTCAAGGGCTTTTGCACACATTTCATAGTTACTTCCTACTGGAGAAGAAGACAGGAAGAATGGGTTTTCACATTTAACTCCTAAAAAATCAATAGATAAATCTTTCTTTAATGACATAATCAATGCCTCCTTTCTATTTGTTCAGATATGCAGCGATCATAGCAGCAGCATCTTTACCTTCAGCAACAGCCTGTACAACAGTCTTTCCACCATTTACCATATCTCCACCAGTAAATACTTTTCCGCCAGCTTTGATATCTTTTGTAGTGTCACAAGCAGCCTGTCCAATAGCAAATACAACCTGATCAGCTTTCATGGTAAGTTCGGATTCATTGTCACGTCCATTAAATTTCATTGCAGTTACATGACCTTCACTACCGATGATCTCACCTGGTGCAAATTCCTGAATGATAGGAATTCCCATGCTCTGTACAGCCATAACTTCATCAATATCAGCAGGTGCTTCTTCAATTGTTCTTCTATATACGATTGTAGCTTTTGCACCCAGCTGTTTTGCTGTTGTTACACAGTCCATGGCAACGTCACCACCACCGATCACTAAAACAGTATCTCCAAGAGTCATGTTTTCTTTATTTAAGCGGGCATCTTTTAAGAAATCAATAGCACTTACAACACCATCAAGATCTTTTCCTGGGATATCAATGACTTTAGATTTCCATAATCCTGTTCCAACGAAGACTGCATCATACTCAGCTTTTAATTCTTCTAAGCGTGCAGCATCGATCGTTTCGTTAAACTTAAATGTTACACCAAGTTTTTCGATTGTCGCAATATCGAAATCAACAACTTCCTGAGGTAATCTGGAAGGAACGATTCCGTATGTTAAAACACCACCAGCTTTTTCATTTGCTTCATAGATTGTTACATCATATCCAAATAATGCTAACTCTCTTGCACAAGCTAAAGAAGCAGGACCAGCTCCAACACAGGCGATCTTTCCATCACGTTTTTCTTCTACATGAAGGAATTCCATACCCTCGCGTTTTTCCATTTCAACTAAGAATTTCTGAAGTTTTCCGATCTCGATCGGTTTATCAATTCCAGTACGGCTGCAAGCCTGTTCACACAGCTGACCATAAGGACAGACTTCTGCGCAACAACCAGCTAATGGATTGTTTTCACGGATTGTTTCAGCAGCACCTTTAATATTTCTAAAACGCAGGGAACGGATGAATTTTGCTGGATCCGTTTTTGCTGGGCAGCTCTTGCTGCAAGGGGCATCATGGCAGAGAAGACATCTGGATGCTTCTTCCATGGCTGTTCTTAAATTGTAGCCCTGTTTCATTTCTTCTGCGTAAGCTTTTTTAATTACTTTACTCATCTTTATTTCACGCTCCTTTGAAAATTTGTTTCACTCTTATTTCTTGATTAATTATCTTTACCGAATTTTGCTGCCAGAAATCTTCCAGAATAATCGCAGCATACACCGAGGATATTTCCTAAGATAAGGCAGATGCAAAGCATTTTCCAATCTCCGCCACTGGCAAAAGCAGAAAAACCGCCCATGAAAGTGTTAGGAACCAAGGATAATAGATCGATCTTTGATTGATAGCAGATCAGCCAGGAGAAAGCTCCAGTTACGATCGCACCAAACAAAATGCCACTGTTGATATTTCCTGACATGATAATACACATACCCCAGAGAAGACCAACATAGTTACTGCACATGGATTTAATAAAACCGGTTTTTCCACATCCGGCTGAGAAATAAGAAGTACAGCCGACGAATCCCATCCAGGTAGCAAGTCCAAGTACTGAACCGATACCTTGCCAGAGTCCGCAGAAAATTCCAGTGCCAAGTGCATTTGCCATAACTACACTCATATGAAACTCCTTTCTTTATTTTTCTCCACGAATGACTATGATTGTATTTTAAGGGATACATGAGATGGAATGTAAAGAGCTTATTTTCTGAAAATGAGAAAAAATATCAAGAAAAAGAAAAAAGTTTACCCGTAACAGATTGTTTTAAAATACAATAACTGGAAAAAGATTGACAAAAAAACGACGATATTTAGACAATATATTTAATAACTTGCAGAAAAATTGTGCATTACTTATAAAAAATAGACAGAAACAACTCTCCAGTTAGGGGAAAGTATTTCTTATTTCGTTAGAAAAATAGCAATTAAATTTTCTATATAATAGAAAGAAATTATAAATAACAGAAAAATTACGAAAATGTATTGACAAAAATACAATCCAATGTTACCATCACAGTACAAAGTAACATTTAGAAAGTGATTCTAAATAATAGAACATAAAAATGGAGGTAAGAGCTATGATCGGAAAGAAAGTTGTACATCACATGATGATGAGTGAGAAAGATGCTCACTATGTAGGTGGACTCGTTAATGGAGCAAGAATCGTTGTTCAGTGGGGCGATGTAGGAACAGAACTGATGGTATATGCGGACGGAGATATTAGTTTGTTCTTAGGATATGAGAAAATCGAATTTACAGCACCAGTCTACGTAGGAGACTTTATGGAATACGTAGGATGGATCGAAGAAGTAGGAAATCAGTCTTACAAATGCAAGTTTGAAGCATGGAAGGTAGCAACAATGCTTGATCGTACAGATGCGGATATGGATGGAATCGAGCATACAGCTGCAACGGCATGCGAACCACCGATTCTTTGCGCAACAGGAACAGGAAGTTTATATATTGCGAAGAAAGACCAGAGAGGACCACAGGAAGAATCATTTAAAGACTTGAAACATCGTGCATAAGATCTTAGATCGAGAGTTATATTATAGAAGAAAGAGAAAAGATCAAGAGACGGATTTAGTCAAAATACCGTCTCTTTTTTCTGCTTATGAATTGTTTCAAAATTCAGAAAAAAGTTCGAGATAGAAGAAAAATATTTTGCATAGTGAAGACGGGGTTTGATATAATGATAGTGATCAAAAGAGGACATAAAAAAAGATAAACAGGAGGAAAGTCATGGCACAGGAACCAAAATATCCAGTGCAGACGGTAATGAAAGCACTGGAATTGTTAAATCATCTTGCAAAGAACACAGGGAATCTTGGAGCAGGAGTCAGTGAATTAAGCGATGCATTAGGAATCGGAAAGAGTACAGTCCATCGTTTATTAGATACGCTGCAGTATTATGGTTATATTGAAAAGAGTGAAGAAACAAACAGATATCGTCTTGGCTGGGAATTATATAAAGTAGGGCTGTCAGTTCCAGCACAGAACCAGCTATTTAATATTGACCGCACACATTTATTAGAACTTGGAAAGAAATTAAACGAAACGATCGATTATGGAACAATCAAAGGAAAAGAAACGATCATTATTTCCAAGATGGAATATACAAGCAATGGCATGAACAACAGTGTAAGTCCAGGTGAGTATGAATCCATTCATGCAACAGCACTTGGAAAAGTGATGATCAGTGAGATGAGTGAGGAAGAGATTTATAAGTTATTCGAAGATAAAGAAGAACTTCCAGCATATACACCACATACGATCTTAACTGTCAGTGAGTTGATCCATGAGGCAGAGAAAGTGAAGAAACAGGGATATGGGGTCAATGACGAAGAATACTGGATTGGGATGTATTGTATGGCAGTGCCTGTAAGGAACTACACAGGAAAGATTGTGGCCGCAGTCAGTGCAAGTATTCCGGTATTTCGTGTGGATGATAAGAAGAAGGAATTTGTGCTGGATGAACTTAATAGGACTGCTGGGCAGATATCTAGGGAACTTGGGTATCTGGGGTAAAGAAATAAAAAGGTATCGAATCTAGAAAGTTTTAGATTCGGTACCTTTTTCATATATGGACGAGATTAAATTATTAATCATTTGGATGTAATACAACTTTTATTGCTTCTCCGGATTTAGTAAGGGCAATTCCTTCATTAATTTCACTGAGTGGTAAAATATGAGTGATAAATTTCTCGGCTTCAAATTCGTCAGAAATTGCAAGTTCAAAAGATTTTTGCACTTGCATGCTATTAGAACCATAATGCCCATAAATCCAAAGACCATTATAATGGATATAATTCGTATCAAGTTCTGTTAAAGCCCCTTTGGCAACACCACCGAAGAAAACAACAATACCAGTTCTTTTAGCCATGAAGATTGCCTGTGCTTGGGCTTGTGTGGATGGATTTGCGGATATGACTTTATCGGCGCCTTTGCCGTCTGTAAGTTTTCTTACTGCTTCGATTGGATCTTCATATAAGCTGTTGATCGTGTGATCAACACCGAACTGTTTTGCAGTTTCCAGACGTTTATCATTTATTTCGATCATAATAACTTTTTTAGCACCACGTAGTTTTGCCAGTTTTGCGTGGAAGCATCCGATTGGACCAGCACCAATGATAACGATTGTGTCTCCAAAGCCGACATCGATATTTTCCTGACATGCATAGACTGATGATAAAGGCTCACCAAGAGAAGCACGGTCATAGCTGATGCCGTCAGGAATGCGGTAGATAACGTCCCGAGCGATCTGTCTTGGGAGGACAGTGTAATATTGCGCAAATCCACCTGGACGGTCTAAATTATTTCCAAGATTTTCACACATTTCACTATGACCAGTTCTGCATGGTTCGCACTGCATGCAATGATCGGCAGGATAAATATACAGACGGTCACCGATTTTATATTCGGTGTAGGAAGATGAAACCTCGTCAACGATACCTGTGATCTCATGACCATAAATGTGAGGATATTTACCAGATTTAGAGTCAGTTGTCAGATTACGTATATCAGATCCGCACAGCCCAACAGCCATGACTTTCAGGATAAATCCGCCCTCAGGGCATTCTGGTCTGTCAATTTCTTCAACTCTGATATCATTTGGTCCATACATTAAAGCAGCTTGCATAATTTTCTTCCTCCTTTTTACTTTCCATAACGATTTCTGCGGCTTCCTGGGTGATTCTCATATAAAGCTTCCAGATCATCATCAGAAATGTTATGTACAGGTCCGATTTCTTTTGTTAAATGATAGATTCTTAAAACTTCTTCTGCAGCTTCAATGATCTTAACTGCATCTTCCAAAGTTTTTCCAACAGCGATACATCCATGATTTCCAAGTAAGATCAGATCATGGTCTTTGATTGCATCTTCAATTCCATCTGCAATATGGATCGTTCCAGGCAGTCCATAAGGAAGACATGGGATTTCTTCAAATACTAGTGAAAATGTAGTCGAACATTTTAATTTGATATCCTTTCCGCAGTAAGCATAAGCGGTTAAGTAAGGTGCGTGGATATGAGCAGCTGCATTACAGTCAGGACGGGCTTTTAATGCAGCTTCATGTAACAAGATTTCACTTGATTTTTTTACTGTTCCTTCAATTTGTTCACCATTTTCTGTATTTACAACAGCGATTTTGTCTTCGTTAAGAAAACGCTTTCTTGTTCCAGAAGGTGTGATATACATTTTTCCAGTTTCACGGTCAAGAATGGAAAGATTTCCTTCTAGTGTATTGACAAGTTCTTTTTCATCTAAAAGTTTTGCGTAGTATAAAACTTCTTTTTTTAATTCATTATTCTTATCTGACATTTTAAAACTCCTTTGAGATGTTGACAATTATTTGGGAATCAGCTGATACTTGTATTGTATAATTGAAGAATTATAATGTAAAATATGTATTATTAGAAGAAAACAAAGGTTTTACCTATGAATTAGGAGGGCATATGACATTAGCACAATTAAATTATTTTGTAAAAGTTGCTCAAAATGGGCATTTGACACAAACGGCAAAGGAGCTTTTGATTGCACAGCCAAGTCTTACACAGGCAATAAAGAAACTGGAAGAAGAACTTGGATTTTCTTTGTTTGAGAAGAAAGGAAGAGTTTTATTTCTTACGAAAGAGGGAAAAGAGTTTTTGCCGTATGCAATAACAGTGGTTGAATCATTGCATAAAGCAGAACAGATGCAAGATCTTATTTATAAAAGATATACAGGGAATATTAGATTTGCATATACAAGGCCGATGTCACTAAATTATATTCCAAATCTGATTCGTGGGTTCTTTTTAAAAAATGAAAATAAAAAGATAAATATAGAATCTTATTCAGCAGCAACAGCAGTCATTATCAATGACTTAAAAAATGATAAAATAGATTTTGGATTTTGTTCAGATAGTGAAGTGCAAGATGATGAGATTAAGTTGATTCGGCTAATAGAATATCCAATTAAATTAGTTGTAAATGAAAAAGATCCGTTATGTAAAATTCAACAATTGCACGTGAAGGATTTAATGACTGCTCCTGGAATTTCATATACAGAAGGGTCGTCAATGGATCAAGAAATTCAGAAATTTTTCAAAGAACAAGAAATAACGCCAGATATTCATTACAGGACCTCATCGGAGGAAATTCAAAATTTTGTTTCTTGTGGATTAGGATGGGCATTGATCGCACAGAATGGAGTACCGATGATGGAGGGGTTAAAAATCCTTGAAATGCCTGAATTAAAGCTAAAAAGAAACACATATCTTGCAATGCGAAAAGACAGAGAATTGAGTAAAATTGCACAAAAATTTTTGAAATATGTATTAAGCTATAATAAAAAATTTATATAAATTAAACTTGAATTATCGAGAAAAGTCATATAAACTACTTAGCATAAACTTTTGACATGATAGATTATGACAGGAGGCATAAAGGATGAATCAGCGTAGTACAAAGATTGTACAGTTGTTAAGTAGAGAAAAAGACGAGATTACAGTGGCAGGATTTGCAGAATATTTTGATGTATCACAAAAAACAATTCGAAATGATTTAAAAGAAATAAATCATATATTAAAATCTAATAAACGACAATTGTTGGATATTAGTTCGGGAGGGGGTATGATTAGCATACCTGAGGATTTTAGGGAAAGTTTGTCATTGCTATTAGAAGAAAACTTTAATAATTATAGATTATCAAAAGAAGAACGGAAAAAAGTTGCAGCTGCCTTGATCGTAAATTCAGCAGATTACATAACACTTGCATCCATTGCCGATCGATTACAGGTAAGTAGAGCAACTGTAATTAATGATTTAAAGGATATTAAATTATTTATCAAAGAAAAAGGATTAACAGTTGTTTCTCATGCAAATAAAGGGTTAAGGATAGAAGGAATAGAGAGTAAACGTAGGAAGTTTCTTTATGATTTGCTAAAGCCAACAGTTCAGGATTATGAAAATTCTAAAAATGTGGTATCATGGCATGTCAATGTTCAAGCAGGGGATCAAAGTGTCATTCAGAAAATCTTAAGTGAACAAGAATGTCGATATAAAAGAAGTCTTTCAGATAGTTCATTTCGAGAAATTGTATTATTTTTACGAATTTTGATTAATAGAAATCAAATAGGTGAATTTTTAGAAAACCAAATTGAGAAAAACAGTGATAACTATTTGTTTGCGTTAGATATATTGAAAGTAATTGCACAATACTGTGATGTTACGATTACGGAAAATGATATATATTATTTTTGTGCGTTTTTGGATGAGATTCGATATGTAAATAACGAAGCATTTAATAAAAATGCAATGATTATACAGATGATCACACGCGAATATATTACCAATATTTCTACTGAACTTGGAATTAATTTGAATGAGGATTATGATTTCTTTGAAAATTTGTCAAATCACTTAGAATCTATATTTTCAGCTCCACCGATGGATTACCCAGAAGTAGATATTGTGAATGAGGTATTAGAAGATAATCAAGATGTGTTAGAGGTTGTGATTAATCAGCTACCTACAATTTATAAATTTCAGCATAGAAAACTTACAGATATTGAGATTAAATATATAGCAGTTCATGTATGCGCAGCAATTGAACGTAAGAAAAATAAGGAAGTTCCGTTTCGAGTAATTTTGGTTTGTCATGCTGGTATAGGAACTTCAATTTTGTTACTTGAAAAGTTAAAGAGGCATTTTAAATTTAGAGTAGTCGATGTCATTTCAGCGCATGAAGCAATGAATATTAAAGAAGATTCTGCAGATTTTGTAATTTCAACAGTGCCGTTAGAAAATTGCTCTTTGGAATATGTAGTAGTATCCGTAGCGTTTAATGATACAGATTATATTCGTGTAGGAAATAGAATTGATGCGTTAAGAAATAGTAGAGCTCTTCGAGATCGATTAGAAGATGATGGAATTTCAGCAAGAGGATTGATTGATAAGATAACACCAGTAATATATGATTTGATAGAACCAAAAGAAAAAGCAAATGGAGTCATGCGGGAGTTACGAAGTGTGATAAGGCATTATTTCAAGCAATCAATTGAAAATGATGCAGATATCATATCACCATCGTTACATCATTTATTGAGAGCATCAGATATTGAAGTAGATGTGGAATGTACAGATTGGGAAGATGCGGTCCGTAAATCAGGGAATCCACTTGTAGAAAAAGGATATATTGAACAGAGTTATGTAGAAGCAATGGTAGGAAGTATTAAGAAATATGGTCCGTATATTGTATTGGCAAAAGGATTTGCTATGCCACATGCAGAAGTTGAAGAAGGAAGTATTCGTTTAGGAATGCATTTTATTCGATTGAAGGAACCTGTCATATTTGGAATAAAAGATGCTGATCCTATCGAATTTGTTTGTTGTTTGAGTGTGATAGATCATAAAAGTTACCTAAAAGCTTTTTTCAATTTAATAAATATGCTAAGAGATGACGAATATAGACAGCATTTGCATGAAGCAAAGGATTCTGAAGAAATTGCAAGAATCATTGAACAATATGAGTATAATATCGTATAAATAACAAAAAATAGATCAGTCGAATTTGTTTCCTTTATTGGAAATAAATTCGACTGATCTATTTTATTTCCAATAAAGGAAACAAATTCGATTGGTTTAAAAAGTTTCCAATAAACAGAAATATGTTTCACTGTTTTTTGTTAATTTTGCATGATAACATAATAGCTGTAAGGAAGAAAAAATAAAAAATATCTAATAATATCGAAAAAATAAAAGAATATTTGTTAGATAACTAAGACTTTAAAAATCGTTAAGATTTTGAAGAATAAACAAAAGAAAGGAGTTTTATTATGAAAGAATATCGTGTTTTAGTAGCTTGTGGGAGCGGAATTGCAACAAGTACAGTTATTGCAACAAGAGTAAGAGAACTCTTGGAAGACAATGGATATTCCTGCAAAGTGGAACAAAGAAAGATCACAGAAGTAGAAGGACTTGCACCAGATTATGACATTATTGTATCAAGTACAAGAGTGCCAGACACAGTGAAAACACCAGCAGTATTTGCAATCAACTATTTAACTGGTATGAACAAAGAAGCGACAGATGCAGAAATTTTAAAAATTGTTAAAGAACTGGATGCACAGTAACTTTGGAGGTATGAAAAATGGAATATGTAAAGATGGCAGATGACTTAGAGTTTTCTAGAGTAGTATTAGGATTTTGGAGACTTTTAGACTGGAATTTAACTACAGATGAATTGATTAAATATTTAGAAGAATGCCTTGATATCGGAATTACAACTATGGATCATGCTGATATTTATGGAAATTATACTGTAGAAGAAAAATTTGGAGAAGCTATAAAAAAACGTCCTGATCTAAGAAATAAGATGCAGATCATTACAAAATGCGGAATTATTTATAAATCTGAAACAGCCAGAGTTAAATATTATGATTATAGCAAAGAACATATTAAGGGACAGGTTGAAAAATCGCTGAAATATATGGGTGTTGATCATATTGACACATTATTATTACATCGCCCAAGTCCATTTATGGATCCAGCAGAGATCAGTCGAGCTTTCGAAGAGTTGAAACAAGAAGGTAAAGTAAGAACTTTTGGTGTTTCCAATTTTCTTCCAGATGAATTTCGTTTGCTGAAATCTTATTTAACAGTTCCATTGATCACAAATCAGGTTGAATTGTCTCCACTACGTATGGGAAATATGGAAAATGGAGTGATCAATCAATGTATGGAAGAAAGAATTCATCCAATGTTATGGTCTCCGTTAGCAGGTGGACGTATTTTCACAGGTGAAGGTGAGGAAGAAGTACGATTACGAGAAGTTTTAGAAGTGATTCGTGAAGAAATTGGAGCGGAAGATATTGATGAAGTTGCATTTGCATGGTTATTCTCTCATCCAGCAGGATTAATTCCAATCACAGGATCAGGAGAGATTAAATTGGCAGAGCGACCAGTAAAAGCTTTAAAATATCGTCTGACGCCAGAACAATGGTTTATGGTTTGGACAGCTGTGAAGGGACATAAAGTGCCATAAAACCTCCAAGAAAGGAGAGAAAAATATGTTTATTATTAATTTTATCTTAGATTGTGGAGCATCAGTAATGTTACCGATCATTATATTCATACTTGGTATCATTATGGGTGCAGGGGTTTCCAAATCTTTTAAATCAGGTATTACGATTGGTATCGGATTTACAGGAATCAGTTTAGTAACAGGATTATTATCTGATGAGTTAGGACCGGTAGCTCAGCAAATGACAGAGCGGCTAGGATTGCATATGGATATCATTGATATTGGATGGCCAGCAATGTCTTCAATCACATGGGCGTGGTCGGCAGCAGGATTAATGATTCCTATCTGCTTAGGTGTTAATATCCTTATGCTTGCATTAAAACTTACGAAAACAATGAATGTCGATGTTTGGAATTATTGGCAGTTTGCATTTATCGGAGCAGCTGTTTCTGTAGCAACAAACAGTATTCCGATTGGTCTGGCATTTGGAGCAGTAAGTTCAGCATTAGCACTTGTTTTAGCAGATTTAACACAACCATATATTGAAAAGTATTTTAATATGCCAGGAATTTCATTTCCTCATTTAACGGCATTAGGATGCTTGCCGGTTGTATATCCATTAGTATGGATTTTAGATAGGATTCCAGGATTAAATAAAATTAATATTAATGCAGATAGTCTTAGAAAGAAATTTGGTATTTTCGGAGAACCAATGATGATGGGATTAATCATCGGTATTGTACTTGGAGCATTAGCAGGAGCGAAACCTCAGGTAATTCTTCAGACAGGTATCGGATTGGCAGCTGTTATGTATTTAATGCCAAAGATGGTAGCATGCCTTATGGAAGGGTTAATGCCAATTTCTCAGGCTGCACAGGAATTAATGAGTAAGAAATTTGCAGGACGTGAAGTATTTATTGGATTAGATGCTGCAGTATCGCTTGGAGAACCAGCTGTTATCGCAGTAGGATTGGTGCTTGTACCAATTACGATTGCATTAGCAATTATTCTTCCAGGAAACAGAATTCTTCCATTCGCAGATTTAGCAGTTATTCCATATATTGTATGCTTGTTTACAGCAATGTGTAAAGGAAATATTTTCCGTGCATTGATCGTTGGAACAGTTGTTATGGGATTAGTATTATTAATGGCCTCCACTTTAGCTGGATTAGAAACACCATTAGCAATCTCTGCTGGTGTTACAATTCCAAAAGGAGCAACATTAATTGGAAACTTAGACAGAGCTAATATCATAACATGGTTATTTATTAAACTTTCTACGATATTTGGGTAGACAATGATTTGATAATATATAATTAGCCAATATATAAAAGGAGATTTTAACTATGACAAAACAGGAATTTTTATCAATGAACGACCATTCACTATTAAAACCACATTTAACAAAAAAAGAAATCATGGAAGGACTTCAATATGCAAAAGATAACCATTGTGCATCTGTTTGTATCAATCCTTGCAATTTAGATATTGCACGCGAAGTTCTTGAAGGAAGTGATGTAAAAATAGGAACAGTTATTGGATTTCCATCAGGAGCACATACAACATTTTCTAAAGTGGCAGAAGCAATTGATGCATATGCAAGAGGTGCAGTAGAGCTTGATATGGTAATTGATATCGGAGCTTTAAGAAATGGTGAATACGATGATGTATATAATGACATCAAAGCAGTTGTAGATGCAACTCCTGCTGTAGTCAAAGTTATTTTAGAAAATTGTTATCTTACAAAAGAACAGATCGTAAAGGGATGCCAGTTATGTGAAAAAGCAGGAGCAGATTTTGTGAAAACTTCTACTGGATTTGCAGAAGGTGGGGCAACAGTTGAAGATATTAAATTGATGAGAGAATCTGTATCAGAAAAAGTTCATGTAAAGGCAGCAGGCGGAATCCATAGTAAAGAAGATGTTGAAGCATTAGTAGCAGCAGGAGCAGATCGTGTTGGAGTTAGTAGAACACAGGCGATTGCAGCAGAATTTTAATAGGAGTGTGATCATATGAAAAAGGTTTCCTTGCTTCTTGTTGGAGGGATGAAACAGGAAAAAGCAGAAAAAGTCATAGTAACTTTAACAGAAGAATTAAAGAAACGTGAAATACAGGCAGATGTTATCTATGCGAACCTGTTTGATTCTGCAGATTTATCTCAATATGAAGATAAATGCGACTTAGTGGTACATGCAGGAACAGGGAAAATAGACACAAACCTGAAAGTTGTACAAGGACTTGGATTGTTGTATCCGTATATGGGGACTGAACCAATTTACGATGAAATACAAAAAATAGTTAGTGAGTAATCAAGGAGGACATTATGGACCAGATTTTTCGAGAAGACATAGTCTGGCTGGATCAGGAATTTGAGTCTCAGGAATCGTTTTATAGAGAAATTGCAGACAGATTATATAAAAAAGGGTTAGTGAAAGAAACTTTTGGACAGGCGTTGATCGATCGTGAAGCAGTATTTCCAACAGGATTAAAAACCGAAACATTTGAAATTGCGATTCCGCATACGGATGTTGAACATGTGGAGGAAGTATTTATCGCAGTTGTTCGATTTAAAACACCTATTCCATACGCTCATATGGGAGAACCTGGAATAAAATTAAATGCAAAATTTGCATTTGTTTTAGGAATCAAAGACCCTCAAAAACAGGTGGAAGTGTTAAGTACTTTAGTAAAACTGATTTCAGATGAAGATACAATGAAAGCACTGGAATCGATTCAGTCAGAAAAAGAAGTTAGTGATAAAATGAATGAATTTTTTGCTGAAAATATGTAGGAGAATAAGATGATAAAAATAGTGAAAAAAAGAAACACTCAGAAAAACTTTGTCGGGCAATGAAGAATCTGCTGAGTATTCCTCCTAAATAAAATGCAACACTATTATATCATATATAACTACTTTTTTACACTATCAGTTGAGGGGAAATTGTTTAATTTCCCCTCTTATTATTATAAAAGAGGTGGAAAATGGAACTTGCAAAAGAATGTAAAAAGTGCCTTTATGAAAAAGAAATAAAAAGAGCAGAGAATATAAAAAATCTTTTGGAAAGAAAACAGTATATTAAAGAAGTTGAGTATGCATTAGAACACCTTAGCTTTGATTCACCACCAGAATATATTGATTGTTTTTTGAAAATTTATAAAAACAGTGGACAAGAAGTACAATCTTATAAAAAGTTAAAAGAAAAATATAATATTAAAATGCAACAAAAAGTTAAAGAATTTGAAGAAGAAATTAATCAATCAGAAAATCCATTAAAATTGGCAATTCAATTAGCGATTGTAGGAAATTATATTGATTGTATAGCAATGCCTACAATTGACGATAAAGTATTAAATCGCTTATTGATGCAGTATAGAGAGATAAAATTGGATGATAAAATTTATAAATTATTTACAAATGATTTGGCAAACTCAAGGAAAGTAATTTATTGTACGGATAATTGTGGGGAAATTGTATTGGATAAGTTGCTGATAAAATACTTAACACTGTACTATCCACAATTAGAGATACAAGTAATTGTCCGAGGGGAAGAGATAGGAAATGATGCATCGATAGAGGATGCAGAAAATATAAGTATGCAAGAGGTTGCAGCCTTTGAGGGAAATGGAACTACAATTGCAGGAACAAGCTTACATTTGTTATCAGATGAATTGAAAAAGAAATTTTATAAGGCAGATATGATAATTTCTAAAGGACAGGGTAATTACGAAACGTTATCTGGATCAGGATTAAATATTTATTATTTATTTCTTTGTAAATGTAATCATCTGCAAAAAATTTTTTTAGCAAAATTTTTAGATCCAATATTTAGTATGGAATGTGAAAGGAGATAAAAGTATATGAAGATCAATATCAAAGAATTCACAGGAAAATGCAGTTGCGGCAGAGACCATCAATTAGTTGTAGATGACGTGATCTTAGAAGAAGGAGCCTTAAAAAAACTCCCAGATATTCTAAGCAGGGAACCATATAACAAATATAAGCATCTTGTTATGGTGTGTGATGATAATACCTATGAGGCAGCAGGAAAAGAAGTTGAAAAATTATTAGATGGAATTCCAGTCATCAAACTGGATCCAGAAAACCTGCATGCCAATGAGATCGGAGTTGCAAAAGTAAAAGAACAGTTAGATCCGATCAAAGAAGTTGACTGCATGATCGCAGTCGGATCAGGAACAATCCATGATCTGACAAGATATAATGCATATGAAAGAAAGATTCCATTTATCTCTGTTCCAACCGCAGCCAGCGTCGATGGTTATGTATCCACAGTAGCTGCAATGTCCTGGTATGGATTTAAGAAGAGCATGATTGCAGAATCTCCAATCTTGGTTGTTGCAGACAGCCGCATCATCACAGATGCACCAATGAGACTGACAGCATCCGGAGTCGGAGATCTGTTAGGAAAATACACGGCCCTTGCAGACTGGAAGATCACAAATATTCTGGATGGGGAATATATCTGTGATCGTATCTGTGAGATGGAATATGATGCACTGGATAAATTAAAAGAATCCTTAGACGGATTATGCAACAGAGATATCAATGCATATGAAGAATTAATGTATGGATTATTGTTATCAGGACTTGCCATGCAGATGACAGGACATTCCCGTCCAGCGTCCGGAGCAGAGCATCATATGGCTCATTTCTGGGAGATGGCAGTGATCAATGATGAGATCGACGCATATCATGGAGAGAAAGTAGGAGTCGGACTGATACAGGTAAGTGACATCTACCATGAAGCAGTAAAATATCTAAAAGAAGGAAACTTCAAATTAAAAGATCATGTAGATATTGAAACAGACCTGATCGAAAAGACATTTACCAATAAAGAATTATGTGAAAGCATCAAAAAGACAAACGATCCAAATCTGTTAGATCTGATCGATCCAAAAGTATTAAGAGAAAAAACAGAAGAGATCATCAAGATCATAGAAGAGATTCCAAAAGCAGATGAGATCGTTGCAATGTTAGAAAAAGTACATGGAGTAAAAAGCTTAGAAGACATCGGATTTGCACCAGATATGAAAGAGAAAACAGCAAGAGTTGCACCATATATTCGTGACCGTATTACATTCTTAAGAATCCTGAAATTCTATGATTTTTATGATGATGTGATCAAATAGGAGGGCAGCTCATGTTTGAAAAAATCAAATGTTTTATCCTTGATATGGATGGAACGATCTATCTTGGAAATGAACTATTCCCATTTACCAAAGACTTTTTAAAGAAAGTTGAAGAAACAGGAAGAGAATATTATTTCTTTACCAATAATTCATCAAAAAGCCAGCAGGCTTATATTGAGAAACTTGATAAACTTGGGATACCGATCAAGAAAGACCAGATGATGATCTCAAGTCATGTGATCATCAAATATCTTAAGAAACATTACGATGGAAAGAGTATCTATGTGGTAGGGACCCCATCCCTGATCCAGGAATTTCAATATTTTGATATGAATCTGACAGAAGAAGATCCAGATATCGTAGTCCTGGGATTCGATACAACCTTAACCTATGAAAAGCTTTCCAAAGCATGCCATTATATTCGGAATGGCTGTATATATTTGGGGATCAATCCAGACTGGAACTGCCCGATGGAAGGCGGATCATTTATTCCAGACTGTGGTTCCATGGCAAAATTAATTGAGGCTTCAACGGGAAGATTTCCAGAGTTTTTTGGAAAACCGTCGAAACATACACTGGACTATATCATCCAGGAAACGGGATACGAACCGGACGAGATCGCTATTGTAGGGGATCGGCTGTATACCGACATCGCAGTTGCAGATCAAAGTGATGTAATGTCAATTCTTGTGCTAAGTGGAGAGAGTACAAGAGAAGATGTAAAAACAAGCGATGTAAAACCGAATGTGATCTTAGAAGATCTCTCTGAGATCACCAAAATGTTATAACGCGAAAAGGACACGGAATGATCACTACCAGTTCCGTGTCCAATTTTATCTAAAAAGCATTATTAAAATTTTAATAATGAAAGTTATAAATTGATATTTTTTCGTGTACGAGCAACATTCGTAGAATCACGAGAAATAAGTTTTGATTTGTATTCAATACGGATTACGCATTTATCATCTTGAACGAAGAAGTCATCCTTCTCCTGAATCTTTTCATAGATCATATCAAATGCTTTCTTTCCTTTGTCTTCCATGTAATGCTCCACAGTCGTTAATGAGATTGGAAGCAGACTGGAAGCAAAGTCATTGTCAAACCCACATACACTGAAATCATCTGGAATCTGATAGCCTTTTTTAAGGATCGCATCCATGATCCCATAAGAAACCATATCGTTATTACCGATGAATGCGGTAAGATTTGCAAGATTTCTGTCATCAAGACATTCATTGCATAATTGATATCCAACACCGTGTTCTAAGAAAATATTTTTACGTTCAAGTTCTGGATCGATCTTGGCTTCTTTTACAATGATATTATAAGGTTCATTCATACAAAGTTTCTTATAGGTGTTCTGAATTGCTTTTAAACGTTGATAACGCATAGCAAGAGACAGGCTTTTACCAATCGTGGTTGTTAAAAATGCGATATTACGGTGCCCAAGTTCATATAAATGTTCAGCCATCAAAACTCCGGCAGTATAGTTGCTTGTCTCGATGACATTCAGATCGATATCTGTTGTTTTATCTCCGATAACGATCACGGGATATTTCTTAGCAACCTTTTCTAAAAACTGTGGGCATTGCGGCATCATAGTAAAAACAATACCACTCACATGCAGTTTGATCATATCCTGAAGGAACTCTTTTTCTAAGGCTTCATCACGGAAAGTCGTGATGATCAAAGTTTTAAATCCTTTTTGATAGGCAGCCTGTTCAATGGATTGTGCGATCGTAGAGTAATAAGAGTTTGATATATTAGGGCAAAAAATAGCAATATACTTTGCGGATCTTTGAGTATTATAAACGGGTGTACCATTCTTTTTTTGGGAAGAAGAAATCTCATATCCCAATTTTTTCGCAGAGGACAGAACCTTTTCAACCGTTTCGTTGGAAAAAGAAACTCCTTCGCGTTTATTTAAGATCATAGAAACAGAACTTACGGAAACACCTGAATCATTTGCAATGTCTTTTAATGTAACTTTTTTATGATATGACATAATTCCCTCCTGAATAATATTAAAAGTTTAATAAAAAACAGAAAGAAACTATTCAAAATAGACAAAAATTAATGAGAATTATTAGTCAATAATCTGTATTTTTATTAAAACAATTAAAAATAATTGAATAAAACAATTAAAAAAGTTAAAATTCAATTAAAGAAACAGAGATGCAAAAATTAAAAGTTTAATTAATTTTAACACATTTATTATTCCGGAACAATAAAAATGTATTCTCGAGAGCGTGATATGAAAAAGGAGGTTGCATTTATGAAAGTTATTCAGATTTCAGATTTCCATTTAAGAGGTGATGGGAAATTATCTTTCCAGAAAGCAGATACAATGAAAGCCTTGCATGAGACAATCGATTATTTTTGTTCAATGAAAGATTATGAATTACCAGAATTTTTTGTAGTGACTGGAGATTTGTCTGAGGGTGGAACAAAGGAAGGATATGAGTTTATGAGAGAGGGACTTAGAAAACTTCCAAGACCAGTCTACATTGTTCCTGGGAACCATGATAAAAGGGACTTCTTCTTGGAAATGTTTACAGAAGAAACTCCGGTAAAAGAGGATATCAAACCTTATATCTGCTATACAATTGATGAATATCCAGTTCGGGTGATCGTAATTGATACAAGCAAACCATCTTGTCATTCTGGTGGATTAAGTGATCGGGTAGCAGAGTGGCTGGAAGAAAGAATTACAGAATATCCTGAGAAACCAACATTGGTATTTACACATCATCCACCATTTGTAACAGGATTGCCAGCAATGGATGAAGGATTTGATCAGGCAGACAGACTTGCACAGATTTTAAATAAACATGAAAATGTTACGTTATGTTGCGGTCACATGCATACTGCTATTTTTACATCATGGCATAAAATTCCATGTGTGACATGTCCACCGATCGCAATGCAGATGGAAGTTGATTTCAGGGGGAAAAATGATATAAATCTTACAGAGGAAGAGAAAAAAGAGGAATTTAAAGGTGGAGGAGATCGCTTCTTCCTTGGAAATCCAGGATATTTGATTCATGACCTTCAGGGAGATCGCATTAATACACATTATCAGACAATCCCAACGGGTGCTGATTATTCAGGACCATGGCCATTTAAATACTATGAAGGGGAAGAAGATTAACAGGAAGGAGGATAAAATATATGGAAAAAAATAATTTTCGTAAAATTGCAGCAATCACATTGTTTGAAAGTGCGGTGCAATGGTATTGTTTCTTATTATATGGAACAGCAGCAGGAACTGTGTTTCATAAAGTGTTTTTCTCACAGACAGGAAATGGAACAACAGCGCTGATTCTTTCTTATATGTCATTTGCGATTGGATATATTGCAGGTCCATTTGGTGCGATTTTCTTTGGACATATTGGTGATAGAAAAGGTCGAAAAGTTACGATGTATGCATCTTTATTGATGATGGGAATTTCGACATCGATCATCGGAATCCTGCCGCCAGCAGCAAGTGCAGGAGTTGGAGTAGTTATCGTTCTTCAGTTAATGCGTCTGGCACAATGCTTTGGACGTGGTGGAACATGGGGTGGAGGAATCTTAATGGCATACGAAAATGTGCCAGAGAATAAGAGATCTTTCTATGCAGCGATTCCACAGATCGGACTTCCGATTGGATTCGGATTATCTTCTATTTTAATTGCAGTACCAACATTATTACTACCAGAAGATATTTTCTTTACGTGGGGATGGAGAATTCCTTTCTTAGCAGCAATTATCTTGACATTGATTGTTATCCGTCAAAAAGGTGAAATGATGGAAACAGAAGATTACAAGAAGGCACAGGCAAAACTAGAGGCAGAAGAAGCAGAAGGAAAGAAACATAAAGTCGGATTTATTCCAATGGTAAAAGGATACTGGAAAACATTACTTCTTGGATGCGGTACAAGATGGGTGGATGGAACATTTTATAATATTTTTATCGTATGGATCTTGTCCTATTGCATTAACTGGCTTGGAATGCCACTGATCCAGACTTATATTATTACGATCATAGCATGTATTTTTAAGATTCCATTTACACTGTTTGGTGGATGGTGCGCACAAAAATTGGGAAATACAAGAACATTTGTAATTGGAGCTTTAGCATCTGCTGTTTTGAGTATTCCTACACTGAAAGTTATTGAATTAAGTAAAGGAAATCTAGCAATCACAATTATTGGAATCGTTCTTGGCTGGAGTATTGCATATAACCTGATCTGGGCTGTTATCAGTTCTTTATGGTCTTCTTACTTTGAAACAGAAGTACGTTATTCAGGAATTTCTTTTGTATATCATGTGCCAAGTTTCTTAGTAGCTGGGATGGTGCCAACAATCTGTACATTGCTGATCAACTATGGAAAAGGTGATACGATTTATGTAGGCATCTATTCTACAGTTGTAGCGTTGATCAGTGCTGCATGTGCATTGGCTCTAAAAGCTCGACATGATCGAGGAGAGAAATAAAGAATGAAGGGATTTGCAGGGGAATCATATGTTTGAAAAAATCAAATGTTTTATCCTTGATATGGATGGAACGATCTATCTTGGGAATGAACTATTTTCATATACGAAAGAGTTTCTAAAAAAAGTTGATGAAACAGGAAGAAAATATTATTTCTTTACGAATAATTCTTCAAAAAGCCAGCAGGATTATATTGAGAAACTTGAAAAGTTTGAAATCAGGATCAAAAGCCAGCAAATGATGACATCCACACATGTGATCAGTCGATATTTGAAACAACACTATGAGGGAAAAAGTGTTTATGTGGTAGGAACCCCATCTCTGATTCAGGAATTTCAATATTTTGGTATAAATGTGACAGAAGAAGATCCAGACATCGTAGTCCTGGGATTTGATACAACCTTAACTTATGAAAAGCTTTCCAAAGCATGTCATTATATCCGGAATGGCTGTACATACTTTGGAATCAATCCAGACTGGAACTGTCCGATGGAAGGCGGAGCATTTATTCCAGACTGTGGTTCCATGGCAAAATTGATTGAGGCTTCAACGGGAAGATTTCCAGAATTCTTTGGAAAACCGTCGAAACATACACTGGACTATATCATCCAGGAAACGGGATACGAACCGGACGAGATCGCTATTGTAGGGGATCGGATGTATACCGACATCGCAGTTGCAGATCAAAGTGATGTAATGTCAATTCTTGTACTGAGTGGGGAAAGTACAAGAGAAGATGTAAAAACAAGCGATGTAAAACCGAATGTGATCTTAGAAGATCTCTCCGAGATCACCAAAATGTTATAACGCGAAAAAAGATACCAAATGATTCACTACTAGTTTGGTATCTTTTTTCATTGTTGATCAAAGTTACAACATCCTGTTCTTCCCACCATTCTCTGATAAAATCTGTTTTATCGATATAAAAGCAATGATTTTCACGAAGAGAAGCAAAACCTTGATTGCCGAGAGAAATTGGTAATGGCATGATATGAAATCTCCTTTCCTGTTGTGTTTTACGTCACGTACACTATAATTATAACTGAAGAAAGAATTGATTTCCAGAAATAAAATTACACATCACGAGAGGAAAATGATATGAATTTTGGAATTATAGGATTTGGCAGAATCGCCAGAAAGTTTGTACAGGCAATTGAGGCAACAGAGGAAGGAAAGATTTATGCAATCGGCTCACGTTCAGTTTCCGTGGATGATCCATATTTAAAGGAACATCCAGAAGTCAAAGTATATAAAGATTATGAAGAACTGCTAAATGATCCGCAGGTAGATGCAGTTTATATCGCACTCACACATAAATTTCATAAAGAATGGATCTTAAGATCATTGGAACACCATATCCCAGTATTAAGTGAGAAGCCATTAGTGTTAACATCCACAGATGTAGATGAGATTCAAGAAAAAGTAAAGAAAACAAAGACATTGTGTACCGAAGCATTAAAAACAAAATTTAACACAGGGTATGATCATCTAAAAGAAGATCTGAAGAGAATCGGAAACATCCAAACAATTTATGCAAATTTCTGCTCAGATTCATTAGAATTGCCTAAGACATCATTTTTATTTGATAAAGAACAGGGTGGGGCATTGAATGATATTGGAAGTTATGTGCTTGGATTTATTTTAGGAATCCATGAAGAAGAAATTGATAAGATAGAAACTGAGAGAAAAGATATCGAAGGTATCAATCATTATTTTAGATCAAAGATTTATTTTAAAGATGGATGCATCGCAACCGCCGAAGGTGCAATTGATCGAGAAATGGATAGATATGCAAAAATCGTCGGAACTAAAGGAGAAATCATGATTCCAAACTATAACAGAATCATTGATTATACGATCCATTGGAATGACGGTACAACAGAGACGAAAAGTTATCCATTTAAAGGAAATGATATGACAATGCAGATACAGAATTTTATGGAAGATGTGGAAAATGGAAAGGTACAGAGTGAGAAACATTGTCTGGAGGATACGAAGAAGATTCTGGAAATTAGTGAGATGATAGCAGCACATTAAAATCATAAAATTATTTGTATGACAACCTGAATAAAAAATGCGGAAATAGGGAAAAATAAAGAAATAAAAAATGCGGAAACATGCCAAAATACCCAATAAAAAAATGCGGAAATGAACAAAATCGCTGTGCGATGGTCTAATAAAGACTGTAGCGCAGCGATTTTATTTATTTCATAAGAAATTTCCTAATTATTAAAACTTTCTAACAGACTATTTCGTATATAATAATGTACAGTACAAAAAAACAAGAAATGAGTGGCATGCATGCGAATCGAACAGAAGTTGATCAAAAGAATAAAGAAAAAACAAGATAAAGAGGCTGCAAATACACTAATCTCATATTACTATAAAGAAATCTATGCATATGTATATCGGCAGACAGGAAATGAAGAACTTGCAAAAGATCTCACACAGGATATTTTTATACAGATCTTGCAAAAAATCGCAATGTTCGATCATAAAAAAGCTTCATTTCGAACATGGATTTATAGAATTGCATCGAATAAGATATATGATCATTATCGAAGTAAGACACATCGTTTGTCATTAAAGCGAGAACCGATTGATATGACAGATGAGAACATGGAACTTCAGAATAGTAATTTAGGATTAGCAATCAAAGATTTGTCTGAGTTGATCGTCAATAAGGAGCTGATAGAGGACATTATGGAAATTGTTTCGCTATATAAGCAGGAGTGGCAGGAGATTTTTTATATGAAATGTTTTGAAGAAAGAACATTTCAGGACATATCGCAGACATTAAATATTTCCGAAAACACAGTGAAATCAAGGTTTTATAAAATGATACGACAAATAAAAAGCGAGGTGGACTATCAGTAATGAAAAAAGAAAATAATCAGGAATTTTATGTAGAACAGATGGATGTTTATTATCCGCTGCAGTCAGAGATACAAAATGAAATTGAAGACATCATTTTAAAAGGCATGCCTCAAAAGATTTCATTTCTAAAAAGAATGAAAAAGATTTATCTAGGACCTGGATTAAGAGTCATTTATTATAAGAATCTTTCTGTATTTTTTGCGACATTCATAATTTATTTTATTGTATGTCTTGGACTTGTACTTTCTTTTGAGGAAGAGATCAGACAATTTGGGGCAGCTTTTTTAGGAATGCCCATTTTCTTTCTATTGTTTTCTTACTTTACTTGCTATATGGACGAACAGACACAGATCAATGAATTAAGAAATACGATGTATTATTCGATGAATTATATTGTGAGCCTTCGCCTATTTTATACAGCAGTCGTATTATCTCTGGTAAATACCAGCTTTTTATTCCTTAGTGGTATTAGGGAGAAAGCAATCTTATCGGTTGGAGTTGTTGGAGTTTCAAGTATGTTGGTCTTTGCGATCATTGCTGTATATATTTATCACAGATGGAATAACTATAAGTGTTTTGCATGTCTTGGTGCAGTGTGGGTATTGCTTCTTGCAGCGATCATGCGATTACCAGAAGCAAAGATTTTATTCCTTTTTGAGCATATTCCATTAGGAATTCAAATCGCAACAATGATCTTATGTTTTGTGGCTTTATTTATTTTGGTTGGAAGAATGGAGGAAAAGGATGCTTACACTTTCGCATATTAGAAAAGATTATGGAAAATTCACAGCAGTGGAAGATATTAATCTGGAACTTGAAAATGGTTTATATGCCATGCTCGCACCAAATGGTGCAGGGAAAACGACATTGATCAAAATGATCACAACACTTTTGTATCCGACAAGTGGAGAGATTTTATACGATGGAATGGATATTTATAAAATGGGAGAAACATACCGGGATGTGATCGGTTATCTGCCACAGCATTTTGGATATTATAAAAATAATACACCAACGCAGTATCTTGATTATCTTGCAGCGCTAAAAGGAATTTCCAAAGAAGCTGCAAAAGAAAAAATCCCAGAATTATTAGAGTTGGTAGGATTAAGCGATGTCTCCAATAAGAAAATGAAAAAATTCTCTGGTGGAATGATTCAGCGTGTAGGAATCGCACAGGCAATGTTAAATGATCCAAAAATTCTTGTATTAGATGAACCAACTGCAGGACTTGATCCAAAAGAGAGAGTAAGATTTCGAAATATATTATCCGTATTATCCAAGGATCGAATAGTGATCCTTTCAACGCATATCGTATCAGACATTGAATCCATTGCAAATCATGTCATTATGATCAAAGAAAAACATTTATTAAAAAATGATACAGTTCCAAATATCTGTAAGGAACTTTATGGAAAGGTTTTTGAGCGGTTGATTGATGAATCTGAGATTCAGGAATTCGAACAAAAACGAATTATTTTGTCCATGCGCCAGGAATCAGAAAAAATGATGGTCCGATATTACAGTGAGGAAGAAGATAATAATGCAAGACCGTGTACACCAAATCTTGAAGATGTATTCCTAGTCACTTACAGGGAGGAAAAATAATATGCGGATCATAATCAATGAATGTAAAAAAATATTGGATATTCGAATCATTCTGTTATTATGTATGTTTTCTGTTTTATACTATATGACATTTACACAAATATATCGATATCCAACAGGAGGACAGCGAACAAATACAAAGTATGACATTCCATTTACGGCAGAACTAGTGAAAGAATGGGGACCAAAGTGGAAAGTAAAAGATGAAAAACAATATCAGGAAAAACATCAGGAATTAGAAAGAGATTTTGCAAAGATCATAAAGCAAGATCAAGAGCTTTCAAAAAGAGGGATTGTGGATTATGAAATTTTTAATAAAAAGTATGAAGAACTTGGCCAGAAAACAGCTTTATCAAAGCAGGAAAAAGAACTTGATAAAATATTAGAAAATTATGTGTTCTATAATGATAAGACATCAAAAATTTTTTTGGATATACAAGCTTTAGAACATATCAGAGAGTTTCAAGGATATGAATATGGAGTTTCGGATAAAAAATATAAAGAATTAAAAGCAGATGGATTTTTTGATGGAACGAAGTTATATCAAAAGGCAATCGAAAAGAGGGTAAAAAGAGATTACACATCGTTAGTGCATGAGGGAGTGTTCTACATTTTGCAAGAGGATATGGTAACGATCGGTGGTTTGATCATGATCTGTTTTTTTGCATTGATCATTCCGTATCAGGTAAAACAACGTTTAAGACAGATTATACCGATTCTGGCAACAACGAAAACAGGAAGAAGGATTTATCAGATTCAATTGATAGCAAGTGCACTTGCTGCACTCTTTGTTGGAATTCTTCAAATGGCTGTATATGGGATCATTTGGCATTTGAAGGGATTATCCGTATTTTGGAGATGTGAGAGTTGGGGAATCGCATCAAATTCTTACTGGTGCGATAAGCTTTCTTTTGGAACTTATATGTTACTTTATATGGCCCTGATCTTATTATTTGCAATCGCAAGTATTGTGGTCATTGATTTTATCGGCAGAACAATTGGAAATTATATGGGAGCTGTTGCAGTTTCAATTCCAGTCTGTGGAGTGATGATGTTCCTTATGAGGAAAATTTATTATATGCTCTTTCTGATCACAAATGATCAGGCCCTGGCATACTGGGAATTGTATGCGCTCGCCGCATGGCTCATAGTGGTGTTTATATTTTATAAGATCAGAAGCAAGCGATGGAAAAGGGTGGATTTATGAGAATTTTTAAATTAGAGTTTCAAAAGATCATGAAAAATCCAATGCTTTGGTTATTGGCAGTGGTATTTTGTCTTGTGAATTGTTTAATTATTTACAATGAGGCAGGGAATAAGGATACATCCAATGAATTAGTGATCATGCATGACATTATCAAAAAAACAGATGATACAAACCACTCACGTCAAGCGAAAAATAGAAATGAAAGAAAGCAGTTATCCGAGGCATATCAAGAATATTACAAAGAAAATATCGACTTGTATGACAAACTTGATATGACGAAGATCCTAAAACAAAAAGAAGAAATGGTTCAGTATCACCCCAAGGGATTTATGAAGAAATTCGTAAAAGATAACTATGAGTATCTGCAAAAAAGAGTGGAGGAGATCAAATCTGATAAAGAATATAAAGATGCTTTTTATCCAGGACAGTATTATAAGATCCATTCGTTATTATATTCAAAGTTAGGGAAAAAATTAATCGTGGAAATGAGTCTTTTGATGGCACTCAGCATTTTATTTATCATGGATTATGAGAGACTGCAAAAGACAAATGATCTTGTAGATGTAACCAGAACTGGGAAGAGAATCATGGATTATAAAGCTTTTACGGGGACATTAAGTGGAATTTTATTTTCAGCGATACTATGCAGTGTTACATGGATTTATTTTTTCTACTGCGTATCATTCAAAGGACTATGGAATGTCTCGGTTGCCTCCACACTGGTTGCAGAAAAAAGATATTCAGGATTGTTTTATCCATTTGTTACATTCTTTAAAATAACTCAGATACAATACTTGATCCTGACACTTACCGTATATCTTGGAATCATCCTGTTGATTGCACTGGCAACGATCGCAATCCAATTTTTGCTGAGGAACAGTTATTTTTCATTTATTATATTAATTCTCTTAAACATGGCATTGTTCCTAGGTGCTTACTATTCGAATGTAACATTTATGAATGTTATATTACACCTGCTAAACCCAACAAGTCTTTATATTACAAGCGGAGCCTGGTTTATGGAAAATGACATTACATTGTCATTTGCAGGAAATGAATTCTGGATCATAGGAGTGACGGGGGTATGGCTGATTTTGTGTGTTAAATTGGCAAGAAATTTGAATTTGTGATTGGCCAACTGTAGATTTCGAGTATATGATAAAAAATAAATAAACGATCGGAAGAGCAGCTAGAGAATTTTCCTCACGTTTTTTACAGATCGCTGATTCGCCGGCTTTCCTTGCGTAACTCGCCTTCAAGGGTATTCAAACCATAACTCTTTGAGGCTCAAACAACGCACCAAGCCGGCTGCGAATCCGTAAAAACGTGGCAAAATTCTAATGCTGCTCTTCCGATCGTTTATTTATTTTTTATCATATACCAGAAGTCTAGAGTGTGGACAATTACAAGATTGGAAAACTTAAGTGGTGTGTATGTTGAGTGTTATCGTTTTTCAATTTTTGTAGTGACAGACAGTGTTTATTATAAATACCAATACAGTAAAACACACACCTACCAGTGGTTTCGATAACTGAAATTATTGAATATTATAAAAATGGTTATATGTCGGCGACCGTAGGAACACGCCTGCACTT
>JAXJNA010000010.1:0-73279 GCA_036312945.1 Anaerostipes hadrus | reverse complement strand
TTGAACGGAGCTGTTGGAAGGCTGTGTTAACAGGATTTCAACAGCTGAAAGAGAAAGCCAGCGCCTTGAGACGCTGGCCTAGTAGTCATAAGGGCTTATAGCCCTAGAGCAAACCACCCGTTGGACGGGTGGTCCTGATTTCTTATATGTAAAAAATAAATAAAAAGTTACCGTATTTAAATGTTTCCATTGTGAAATGTGAAACAAAAAAATACCTTAATTAAAATGCCCGTAATAGGGAAATGGCATAATGAAATGGAAAAAATGCCACATTAAAAAGCCCTCTCTTAATGAACACAGTAAGGGAACCTGGTGTATGATTAGAACATAAAGAAAGAGGTAATAAACAACCAAAGGAAAAATAAGAAAGGAGTTGTAAGTTATGAAAATCGTATCTGTATGTGCATGTACATCAGGAATCGCCCACACTTACATTGCAAAAGAAAAATTAATCCGTGCTGCTGAAAGCATGGGACACACAATCAAAGTAGAAACACAGGGGACGATCGGAACAGAGGATGAATTAACAGCTGAAGAAATCAAAGAAGCAGATGTTGTAATTCTTGCAATCGACATTGCAATCACAGGAACAGAAAGATTTGAAGGGAAACCTACAATTAAGGTTCCTACAAATGTTTGTGTAAAAGCACCTAAGAAATTGATTGAAAAGATTGAAAATGAATTAGGTAAATAAGAGAGAAACAAAAAACTATACTTAAAGGAGAAGAGAACAATGAAAAAAATTGGAGCGGAATTAAAACGTCATGCGTTGACGGCCATTTCCTATATGTTACCTTTAGTTGTAGCATCAGGATTACTGATTGCGATCGGTAACTTAATGGGAGGAGAAAACGTAACTGAATTATCTAAGATGACACTTCCTAGTGCATTAACAACACTTGGTGTTATGGGTATGGGATTGTTACCATCCTTTATCGCAGGATATATTGCTTACTCAATTGCTGACAGACCCGGTATTGCACCTGGTTTCTTAATGGGTCAGATCGCATCATTCTTAGGAGCTGGATTCTTAGGAGGAATGGTTGGTGGTTATTTAGTAGGTTACATCGCATTATTCATTAAGAATAACTTAAAAGTACCTAAATGGGCAGAAGCATTAATGCCAATGATGATCGTACCAACATTATCAGCGATCATTGCTGGACTTATCATGTTCTTCGTAGTAGGAACACCAATTACAATGGCAACAAAAGCCTTAACAAACTTTATCACAGGACTTGACCAGTCTTCAAAAGCAGTTTATGGATTTATCATCGGAGCTCTTGGATGTATTGACTTCGGTGGACCAATCAGTAAAGTACCTAACTTAATCTGTGATGGATTACTATTAGAAGGAATCACAGGACCAGAAGCAATCAAAGTATTAGCAGCTATGGTTCCACCACTTGGAATTACATTCTCATTAGTATTATCAAAATTACTGAAAAAGAACATTTATACAGCACAGGAAAAAGAAAATATTAAAGTTGCATTCCCAATGGGTCTTTGCATGATCTCTGAAGGTGTTATCCCAATCGCTATGAATGATATCATTCGTACAGTTATCTGTACAGCAACAGGATGTGGTGTTACAGGAGCAATCAGTTTCAGTCTTGATGTAGGAAGCAAAGTACCATCAGGTGGTGTATTTGTAATCCCAGCAATGTCAAATCCACTTGCAGCACTTATCGCACTGTTAGCAGGAACAGCAGTTACAGGTGTATTACTTGTACTGATCAAGAAAAAGAAAACAGAAGAAGACGAACCAATGGTTGACGAAAAAGAAGAAGATCTTGATTTATCAGGATTCACTATTTCATAAAATCAGAAAGGACAGATAAGCTATGTATGTATCAATGAAGGGAATGTTAAAACGTGCGAATGAAGGCAATTATGCAGTCATGGCAATCAACTGTTTTAACATTGAGACAGCAAGAGCGGTGATCAATGCAGCTCAGTCATTAAGAGCACCGATCATCATCAATATCGTACAGGAACATATGGTAAATCATTGTGATAGCAATTTGATCGCACCAATCGTCAAAAAACTGGCACAAAGAGCAAGTGTTGAAGTAGCTTTAAATTTCGACCATGGGGAAGAAATCGGATTGTTAAAGAAAGCATTAGTTGATGGATATTCCAGTGTTATGGTAGATGCTTCCAGATATAACTTGGAAGGTAATATCCGAATGACAAGAGAAATCGTGGAATTTGCGAAACAGTTTGATGCAAGTGTCGAAGGAGAAATCGGATGTATGGGTGCTAGTGAAGGCGATAATTATACAGACGATGATATGAAAACCAATCCTGACGAGGCATTACGATTTGCAAAAGAAACTGGAATTGATGCATTAGCAATTTCTTTTGGAAGTTCTCATGGAAACTATCCAGAAGGATATGTACCAGAATTTGATTTTGAGAGACTAAAAGAAATCAAAGAAAAAACAAAGATGCCACTGGTACTGCATGGGGGAAGCGGTTCTGGTGATGAAAATATTAAAAGATGTGTTGAATTTGGAATCAATAAGATCAATGTAGGATGTGATTTTATGAATGCCAATGTAGACAGCATTAAAAAGCATCTAAAAAAAGATCCAGACATCAATTATTGGGTAATGATGCATCAGGTGGAGATTGATAGCCAGGAATTAGTAAAAAAATATATCCACCTGTCTGGATCAGAAGGAAAATCATTATAAGTTTAATTTAATCAGCATAACAAATGTCTGCCGCAGCTTTTGCGGCAGACAGAATAAGATATCAACATTAAAAAGGAGAAATAGAACTATGTTAATGAACATGAAAGAACTTTTAAAAGTAGCAGATGAAAAAGGATTCGCAGTACCAGCATTCAATATCGGTAGTGATCAGTTATTAAAAGCTGTTATGCAGCAGGTAAAAGAAATGAAGAGCCCAGTCATCTTAGAGATGTCTCCAGACGAATTTAACTTTGTTGAAAACAGTTTAATACAGAGTATGATTTATGAAGCATCTAAAACAGATGTACCAGTTGTTATCCATTTAGATCATGGTGATAAATATGAAACAGTTGTAAGAGCAATTCAGGCAGGATTCACATCTGTTATGATCGATGCTTCTAAACTTCCATATGAAGAAAATATTGCGATCACTCAGAAAGTATGTGAAGTTGCACATCTTGCGAATGTATCTGTAGAAAGTGAACTTGGAACAATCGGAACAACAGGAAACTCTATCGAAGGTGGAACAACAGGAATTATCTATACAGATCCTGATCAGGCAAAAGATTTTGTTGAAAAAACAGGAATTGATACATTAGCAGTAGCAATCGGAACAGCTCACGGAATCTACCCAAGCGATATGAAACCAGAACTCCGTCTTGATATCTTACAGACATTAAAAGATACTCTTGATATCCCACTGGTATTACACGGTGGATCAAGCAATAAAGATGAAGAAATTGCAAAAGCAGTTAAAATTGGTATTTCTAAGATCAACATTTCAAGTGATATCAAGGTTGCATTCTATGATAAATGTAGAGAAGTATTAAACGCTCATCCAGAATACAGAGAGCCTCTTGAAATCTATCCAGAACCAATCAAAGCTTGTAGAGAAGTTATCGCTCACAAAGTTAACTTATTTGATTCTGCAGACAAAGTTAAATATTACTACGAATAAGATATTTACAAACAACAACATAAAGAGGGGACAGCTTCGGTTGTCCCCCTTTTCGTTTATATTAGGAGGGAAAGAAAATCATGAAATATGCAGTAGGAATTGATGTTGGTGGAACAAATACAAGAGTTGCGCTGATCAACGAGAAATATGAGATCAAAGAAAGAGTTCAGTTTGGATCAGATCCAAAAAATCCTATAAAAACATTAAACCAGATCAATGATGTGATCAAAGGGTTTGGAGAAAAAATCGAAGGGATTGGAATTTCTTGCCCGGGACCATTAGACTTGATCAATGGGATTATTTTGACACCACCCAACCTTCCAGGATGGCATAATTTTGAACTGACAAAAGAACTAGAAAAGATCACAGGTATTTCTGTGCAGTTAGAAAATGATGCGAACCTTGCAGGACTTGCAGAAACCGTGATCGGGGCCGGAAAAGGAAAGAAGATCGTAGAATTTCTGACCATTTCAACAGGAGTTGGTGCAGGATTATGTATTGATGGACAAATCTATCGTGGAGCAAAAGGATTTGCACAAGAAGTAGCAAACTGCATCTTATGGAAAAATGGTCCATCACAGGGAGATTTAAAGAAAGGTTCCATTGAATCAATTGCCAGTGGAACAGCCATCACAAAGAGGGCAAATGATGCAGGATTAGAAGCTGCCCATGCAGGAGAAGTGTATCAACTTGCACAGGAAGGAAATGAAACTGCGGCAATGATCATGGAAGATGCTTATGAATATCTGTCAAGTTTCATTGCAACACTTTATGGTGTACTTGATCCAGAGCTATTTGTCCTAAGTGGAAGTGTTGCATTAAAGATTCCTGGATTTATCGAAGAAATTGAAAAACGTGCAAAAGAGAAAGTATATGATGCGCTAAAAAGCAATGTGAAGATTGTGCCAGCGGCGTTGGGAGAAGACTGTGGGTTGATTGGGGCTGCATGTCTTGCATTTTTTGACCTAGATAAAAAGAAGAAATAATGTTCACTGAAAAATGGATGTTCTGAAAAGGCCTTAGAACTTAGGAGTTACCTAGGTTTTATGGCTTTTTTAGTTGAAAAAATATTGATAATTCTAAGAAAATTGATTATAATATACTTAACAAGGCAACTGGAAAGGATAGCTGAAACCTATCCGATTCGGGCAAAATTCGTTTAAATAGTCACTCGTTCCGCCAAGAATCAGGGTGACTATTTTTTTATGTGTATATGTCAAAGACATGGACAATAAAAATATTACTTGCTATGATGTAAGTGTTAAAATAAACATTTCAAATAAAGGAAGTGGCATGTGCGCTGTAATACAAAAGAACGACAGAAAAATAAAAATCTGAATAAAGTTATTATTGCAGGATTGGTGATCGTTGCAATAATATGTCGTATTTTAGGCAAGGTAAGTTCAAGATATATTTATATTATCGCTGGGGTTTTACGAACATTGATCTATATTGGACTATATATTGGATGGGGGGATCAGTATTAATAGGCGAGTCGTTCAAAAAGCCGCAAAAAATACACTGCTTTTTATATCAGGATTAATGATCTTCTGGTTTATTGTGCGTAGTATAAAGTACTTTTTCGCGATGGATGTAAATGTAGAGCGTTACTTATGGTACAGTTATTATCTGCCGATGTTGTTCATTCCCCAGGCGGCGGTACAGATGGCAGTTCTTCTTGGACAGCCAGAAGAGTATACTTTACCGAAATGGTCAAAGTTGTTATATATTCCTACAACGCTTTGCTCCTTGCTTGTTTTGACAAATGATTTTCATCAGCTCGTGTTTTCTTTTTCGGCAGGTAAGGTATGGACGGATAAAGGTTACAGTTATGCGTGGGGATATTATATCGTACTGTTGTGGGATGTTATTTGTGCAGTATCGGCATTTGTTTTAATGGTTTATAAGTGCAGGTCATCTCGGAGAAAGAAGTATTTGCCGATCATAGGGATTTGTATTTCTATTATTTATGCCATTATTTATGCAAGTGGTGCAGAATGGATGCAGGTTATTGGCGGAGATATCACAGCGGCGTTATGTCTGATGTTTATGTGCATATTTGAGAGCTGCCTTCATTGCGGGTTGATCCAGACAAATACAGGATATGAACAGCTATTTGAAGTATGTACAATGGGAGCACAGATCACAGATCAGGATTATCATGTCATATATACTTCTGCTAATGCAATGAAGCTTTCGGAAATGGTGATGAGGGAAGCGGAGAAGGAAGAAGTTAGGATTGATAAGAAAACAATGATCAAAAACAGACCGATTCAGGGCGGACATATTTTATGGCAGGAAGATATTGAAGATATCATGAGGTTGCTTGATCGATTGGAAGAAAATAGAAAGACGATCGAAGAGAGTAATTGTCTGGAACAGGAAAATTATCAGACAAAGGCAAAGATTTATATGTTGCGGGAAAAGAACCGCTTATATGACAAACTTCAGACACAGACTGCTGGACAGATCGGGTTGTTGAATGAATTGCTGATTCGATACGAAGAGGAAGAAGATCTTGCAGAGAGCCGCAGGCTGCTGGCTAAGATCAGTTTGATCGGAACATACATAAAAAGATATGGGAATTTGATCTTTATTGGAGAAAGAGAAGCAGTATCAGATGTTGCAGAGCTTGGAGCCTGTCTTGAGGAGTCTTTTAGCAGCTTGAGGCTGATGGGGATAGAATGTGCTCTTACAGCCCCAGCAGGGGAGCGTATTTATGTGAGGGATGCGGTTCGCATTTATAGCTTTTTTGAATCAATAATAGAAGCCTGTGTAGATTCCATTAAATTTATGTGGGTAAAGATTCGTCCGTGTGGAGAAGAGATGGTTTTTTGTATGGAAGTAGAAAGTGAAGACGATCTGAACTCATTTTTTAACAAGACAGATCAAGGTGAAAATGAAGACGGTATATGGAAATTTACATTTACCATAAAAAAGGCAGGTGAAAAGTAATGCAGACGTTGTTGATGACGATGGTGTTGCTCAGTCTGGCAGGTGCATTATTTTTGCTTATTATATTTTATGATATGCGCCTGGAGAAATGGAATTGGAATATTTTAGCTCTTTTATTTTTGTTTTTCCTGTTGAATCATCTGGTATATTCGTTCGGGCAGATCAATAAGGGAGCAAACTATTATGAAGTGCTGACTGTTCCGATATGGGGTATCTGGTGTATTGTAGGAGCCATTGATTTTTTGCTTATTTGGGAAGGCATCAGATTAAAAAGGATATCAAAAGAAAAAGTTAATCGGAATTCGATCAAAGAAGCAATGAATCTTCTTCCGACAGGTATCTGTTATTTTAATTCCGATGGAACAGTGAAGCTTGCCAATACGCAGATATATCAGCTTTTTAGGATTCTTGCGCATAAAGATCTGCAGGAACTCAGTGAGTTACGAGATGCACTTGATACAAGTATGCAAAACGGCGTGATCAGACTTACAGGTAAAAAAGACACTTATATTTTCCCAGATGGGAAGGTATGGGATTATCGGGAAAATGAAGTCAGAGACAGAGATGGTAAGATTTATATAGAAGCTGTTTTTATGGATGTTACAAAGCAATATCATGAGAAAATAACTTTGACAAAGCAGACGGAGAAGCTGAAAGAAATGTCAAGGGAACTTCGATATCTTTCGGATAATGTATTGATTTTGACAAGAGAAAGGGAAGTGCTTGCTGCCAAGACAAAACTGCATGATCAGATGGGTGCGGGATTGACAGCAATCCGGCAGAATTTACTGCAGGGAAGTGAGGATTACAGCGATGCGGTCAGATTACTTTGTCAGGCGGTCAATGCAATCTGGAATGACAATCAGCAGCCTTTTGGGGAAGGAGAATTTGAACAATTTCTGCAGGATGCAAAAACTCTTGGTGTGAAGATAGAATGCCGTGGCTCTTTGCCGAAGAACGAAGATTATGCCAATATATATATACTTGCGATGAGAGAGTGTCTGACGAATGGTGTATGTCATGCTGGCGCGACAGAACTTTTTATAACGATGCAGGAAAATAATGATTTTTATCGTATCCGCATTATAAATAATGGGGCAGCACCGGAGAAAGAAGTTGTCCCAAAAGGGGGACTATATAATCTTTCCCGGCATATATTTGATCATAGCGGGGAAATGCAGATACAGTCTATTCCGTATTTTGCATTGACAATAACATTTCAGAAGAAGGAGAGGAAAAATGAAGAAAGTATTGATCGTAGAGGATCAGAGGATGCCTCGTGAAAATATGGAAAGAATACTTTTAGATAGTGGCAAATACGCACTTTCTGCTAGTGTAAATGGAGCAGATGTTGCACTGGCCGTATGTAGACGGGAGCAGATCGACTTGATTTTGATGGATGTATGTACAGCGGGGAATAAAGACGGCATAGAAGCGGCAACAGAAATTAAAGCAGAATTCCCAGACATAAAAATAATCATCGTAACTTCAATGGTAGAAGTCGGATATTTAAAGAGAGCTAAGGAAGCGAAAGTGGACAGCTTCTGGTATAAAGATATCAGCCCGGAGAACCTGATCGATGTCATAGAACGAACAATGGCAGGAGAAAGTATTTTCCCGGATAAAACACCGAGTGTAAAGCTGGGGCTTGCTGATAGTTCAGAGCTTACCGCAAAAGAGATCGAAGTGCTGCGCTTTGTGTGTGAAGGATTGGAATATAGTGAAATTGCTGAACGAATGCATATATCCCAAAGAACGGTAAAGTTTCACATATCCAATATTTTATCCAAAACTGGATATGCCAATAAAACAAGGCTTGCGATTGCAGTCACGAATAAGAACTTTATTATCCCAAGCAGCTCAGAAAAATATATGTGATAATTCAGTCTATATATACAACAAAAACAAGAAACCTGTACTTAAGGACAGGGTAAAAATAGAACATATTTGTTATAATTTTCTTAGAAAACTTAATGGTTTTAGAACGGAAACCCACCCAACTTCGTTGGAGAATAAACAGGAGGGCGAATTATGAAAAAAGAGAGAAAAAGACGAATATGTAACTATTTTATGAAGGCATTGCTGCTATGTGTTTTGGTGTTTGGATTCGGATTTATAGCAGGTGTTGATGTTAACGCAGCGGAGCATAGTTATTATGTTGATGAATCAGGAAGTATAAAACCATCATCATCTATTACCGTGTCTAAATCATCAGATTCTACGCATTCTTTTAAGATAACTAATAGAACAGCGAAACCAGTGAAAATAACATTGGATAATAATGTCACACCAAAGAGTAAGAATTATCGTATACAGATAATAGTGGGAGGTCATGAGTGTGTTAGCCGTGAAAATGTAGTGTCGGCTGATGCAAATGTACTTTATCTGTATCCAGGGCAGACAATGAAGAATGCCTGTGAAGTTAATTTTGCTTCTTTAGCTTCAAGTGCTACTTCAGCTACAATTACTATGAAATCAGAGTATCTCAATAAAGAAGTAAAGAGTAAAGACAAAGCCATTGGTCTTAATCAAGATGCAGCAATAGAAATTCCATTATCCGGTATGCAGTACAGCCTCTATGAAGGTGTTACAGCTCAGGTAGGAAAAGATGAGCGTTGGTATAAGTTTAATGTTAGTGATAGAGCAGTGATCAATCCAACGTTTGAGTTGGCTGAAAAAGAAAGAAGCGGTCATTTTGGTTCGAACAATACTTATATTCGAATGTATAATTCTCGTGGTGAAATGATATACAAAGAAGCTACAGCAAAAAGTGACTTGAGTAGTAAGGTAGAACAGTGGAATCCAGGTCCGATAACTTTAACAAAGGATACATATTATGTATGTATATCTGTTGATAAGTCAGCTTATTATCCAGCAACATTCATGTTCAACCTAAATGGTCACAACTGGATTTATGCGAATGGAGTTACTTGTTCACCAAGCGAGATCAATCTTGAGGATATAGGCAAGAAAAAAGTTATAGCACAGACGGTACCAGCGAATTCTGATGATAAGATCATTGAGGTATATGACCATCTTACTGGAAAGACATGGGATTGGTATAATTCCAACACAGTTGATTATGATGGAATTCCATCAAAAGCTACGGCACCAGGAAGACATGCATGGATCACATTTAAGACAACAAATGGAAAGACCTTTACAACTTACGTGATCAGTCCAGCAGAGAAATTGAAAAAACCACGTGTGGCTACTGGTTATAATTCTGCGAAGTTCTGGATAGATTATCCGAATAAACGGAACACTTCTGTAAGGATTCAGGTTCTGAAAAATGGTAAATGGACGACAGCAAAAACAATAGGATACTACTCTTGTGGCACTAGTAATCCAGTGACGATAAAAGGATTAAAGCCTTTGACAAACTACAAGTTCCGTTTACAGTCTTACGCAAATGGTATGACAGGAGATCCATCTGACGTAGTAACGATGAAAACAGGATCCAGCAAGAAACCAGCCGTGAAATCAATAAAAGTTGTAAAGAGGAAAAAAGTAACAGTGAGAGGTTGGTGGCGAAAACACTGGATCGGTGGACGTGTTTCACGTTATGAATGGGTACCACCTTATACTTATACAAGATATAAAGTAAAAGTAACTTTAAAGAAAAAAGTACCAAAAGTTGGCGGTATGTGGGTTGCTGGCAACTGGGTAAAAGGAAGCAAGAAGAGTTATACCGTATGGGTTCCTAATGGGGCACGAAAAGGTAAAAAGCTGACGATCAGAATTAGTACAGCATTAGGAAAAGGATACGGAAACGGTCCAGAAGTCAAAAAAGTAATAAAAGTAAAATAAGTAATAAAAATAAAATAATAAGGAAGTCGGTAGCATAGATGAAACCTATCCGTTTCCGGCGATATGAGTTACTGAAATAGCACCTTACTTTGCCAGAGCTGAGGTGCTATTTCTTATGTGTGTATGTCAATATTGCTATAATTCTTATTTCTGTGAAAAATTAAGAAACGATTCCGAATATTAAGAAAATGTTACAAAACTATTTACAAATTAAGAAGCTCATAGTAAAATAAGAACCATCAGAAAAATGAAGGGGAGACACTATGAGAAACAAAATAACAAGAAGAACGTTTTCTTATGTTTTAAGCATTTCTTTTATATTTGCATTTATCGTATTTTGTAAACCACAGAATGTTTATGCATCATATTCAAGATATGTAAAAGCCAGTTCACTTACTGTCCGTAAAAAGGCATCCTCCAAAGGAAAAGTGAAAGGATATTATAAAAAAGGAGCCAAGGTAACCTGCTACAGCAAAAAAGGAAGCTGGACAAGGGTTAAATATGGAAGCCATAAATACTATGTAGCAACAAGATATCTATCCACAAAGAAACCAGCAACTACAACAAGCAGTGCAGTTGCAAACTATGGAAGTTCCAGTACTTCAACACTTGCAAAAGGTCAGCAGATAGTTAATTACGCACTCCAGTTTCAGGGAAGACCTTACAAATGGGGTGGGGAAAGTCTGACAACAGGTGTTGACTGCTCTGGATTTACAATGAAGATTTTCCAGCATTTTGGATATTATCTTCCACACAGCTCCATTTCACAGAGGAGCTATGGAACAGCAGTTTCATGGGCGAATAAGCAGCCGGGAGACTTGATCTGTTATAATGCGATCAATGGAATCGGACATGTTGGAATTTATATTGGAAATAATCGTGTGATTCATGCAGGAAGCACGGCAACAGGAATACATACATCAGTAGCAAATTACAGATCAGTAAATTGTGTTCGAAGAATTGTAAGATAATATAGTTAAAAAATAATAAGGAAAAAGGCATTCAGGCTTAGCATAGAAATTCTAAGTTTGGATGCCTTTTTCCGTTGATAGATACATAAAAATGTCAAAGTTCTGTGAACAATCGAATTTCTCACAAATTCATAACATTTTCCATCTATAATAAATCAAAAATCAGAGAAGTATGCAAAAAAGGAGGAATTCCACAATGAGGTTATTGCTTGCAGAAGATGAAAGATCATTATCAAGAGCATTAGTTACGATTTTAAGTAAAAATGGATTTGAGGTTGATGCTGTATATGATGGAAAGGCAGCATTAGAAGCGATAGAAAGTGGCAATTACGATGGAGCTGTACTTGATATCATGATGCCAAAGATGAATGGGTTGGAAGTATTAAAGACAATCAGAGCCAAAGAAAATCTGATTCCAATCCTGATGCTGACAGCGAAAGCAGAGATTGACGATAAAGTCGAAGGACTGGATCTTGGAGCGAATGATTATCTCACAAAACCATTTGCGGCAAAAGAATTGCTGGCAAGAATCCGTACCATGATCAGAACGCAGACAACACAGACTGAATCGATCTTGCATGCCGGAAATATCACATTAAACAGAGCGACATTTGAACTGACATCACCAACAGGAAGTTTTCGCCTTGCGAATAAGGAATTTCAGATGATGGAGATGTTTTTATGTAATCAGGGCCACAGTATCACACAAAAACGTCTGTTGGAAAAAATCTGGGGAGATGAAAAGCAGGTACAGACGAACGTTGTATGGATGTATATTTCTTATCTTAGAAAGAAACTAGAAGCACTCCACGCAAATCTCCAGATCAAAGAGGCAGGTCACGCAGAATATATTTTGGAGGTGGGAGGATGATCCGAAAACTTCGAATAAAATTTATAGCGATTTCCATGATATCAACGATCATTGTATTATTTCTGATTCTTGGATCGATCAATCTGCTGAATTACCGGGAAATGAGTCATAATGCAGATACGATCTTAGATTTCCTGAAAGAGAATGATGGAGAATTGCCAGAAAATCTCTATAAATCCCAACGTAAAAAGACAAATGGAATATCACCAGAAACATCCTTTGAATCTCGCTATTTTTCTGTCTTTTTGAGCAATAACAGACAGATATGTGAAGCGAATACCGATAATATCTCAGCAATCGATGAAGAAACAGCAATCAAATATGCACAAAAAATCAATAGAAGTAACAAGAAATGTGGATTCATTTCAAAATACAGATATATGAAAGAAAATACTTCAAACGGAGTAAAAATATATTTTCTGGATTGTACAAAATCCATGACATCATTCCAAAACTTCTTAGTCAGCAGCATTTTTGTCTCTGTTTTTGGTGTCAGTGCCGTTTTTATTTTGGTGGTATTGCTATCCAAACGGGCAATCGAGCCAGTGGCAGAAAGCTATGAAAAACAAAAACGATTTATCACAGATGCAGGACATGAGATCAAGACACCGCTTACGATCATTGATGCAGATACATCGATCTTAGAGATGGAATACGGAGAGAATGAGTGGCTTGATGATATTCAGGTACAGACAAAGCGGCTTGCAGGTCTTACAAATGATTTGATCTATTTGTCTAGAATGGAAGAAGGACAGACCCAGATCTCCATGATCGAGTTTCCATTTTCAGAAGTAACGGAAGAAGCAACACAGTCATTTCAGAATCTTGCGAAGGTCAAAGGAAAAGATTTCAAGGTGGATATCGAACCGATGCTTACGTTCAAAGGTGATGAAAAAGCAATCCGCCAGTTATTATCAATTCTTCTTGATAACGCAGTAAAATATTGCACAGAACAAGGACAGATCAGATTAAATGTCAGCCATAAAGGAAAAAACATCATTTTATCTGTATACAATACAGCACAAGAGTTAACAAAAGAAAATATCGATCATCTCTTTGATCGTTTCTATCGGACCGATGAGTCAAGAAATTCCCAGACAGGCGGGTATGGAATTGGATTATCAGTCGCAAAAGCAGTGGTAGAAACGCATCATGGAAAGATCACAGCATCAAGTGAAGATGGAAGATCGCTGCGGATCACAGTCATATTAAAAATGTAAAATACAGGAGAGCCTATGACACACGAGGAATTTTATAAAGAAAAGTATCCGATATTAAAAGAAGCAGAAGAAAACCTAAACACGCTGATCGATCAGTTTGAAAAAAATGAAACAGAAAAAAAGATTGCTTACTGCAGCTCTAGAATCAAAAGTCCAGAAAGCATGACACAGAAACTTTTGAAAAAAGGAGAGCAGCCAACAAATGAAAATGCGGTCAGTAAAGTAAATGATGCAGTAGGAATCCGTGTGATCACATCATTTGTGGATGATATTTACAAAGTATCAGACTGGATCAGTTCACAGGATCATATCGAAGTGATCAATATCAAAGATTATATTGCCTACCCAAAACCAAATGGATATCGAAGCTATCATATGATCATTCATCTGAATGACCTAAATTTAAATGCAGAGATTCAGATCCGCACGATCGCACTGGATTTCTGGGCAAATCTTGAACACCAGATGAAGTATAAGAAAAATATTAAAGATGAAACATTGATCCGTTCGGAATTAAAACGTTGTGCAGATGAGATTGCATCGATTGACTTGTCTATGCAGACGATCAAAGATTTGATTCAAAACGATGAAAAATGTTGCAAATAGGTACATTTTTCATAAGAATTTATGAAAAAATTATTACGAAATGGTTTACATATGAAAAATGAGGTAGTAAACTAGAAGTAGTCGGTAAAAAATGGAACTAAAGGGAGGAAATATGAAGAGAAAGACTACTGGAATCCTCATTTCCTGTATAGTAAGTATATGTTGTATGGTGGTCTTATCCATGAGTTCACATACACATGATGTATATGCTTCCTATTCAAGATATGTAACAGCCAATAACGTAGTGGTTCGTAAAAAAGCATCAAATAAGGGGAAAATCGTTGGATCATACAAGAAAGCAGCAAAGGTTCGCTGCTACAAGAAGAAAGGATCTTATACGAAGATCAAATATGGAAGATATTATCGATATATCGCAACAAGATATCTGTCAAAGAAGAAACCAGTTGTTGTAACAGCACAGAAAGCAGCAAATATAACAACAGAGACATATACAAGATATGTAACAGCAAGTTCTTTGACGATCCGTAAGAAAGCATCGACAAGTGCAGCAAAGGCAGGATCGTACAAGAAAGGTACACAGATCACCTGTTATGGAGAACGATCTGGATGGACAACGGTAAGATATAGTGGGGTTTATTGTTATGTAAGTTCACAGTATCTATCTGAGTCAAAACCGGAAGAAGATACATGGGGAACTTATGGAACGGCAACAGGACAAAGTGTTGTAGATTACGCAATGCAGTTTAGAGGCAATCCTTATGTATGGGGTGGAGAAAGCCTTACGAATGGAGTTGACTGTTCTGGATTCACGATGCAGGTATATAAACATTTTGGATATTCACTGCCACACAGTTCAACAGCACAGAGATATGAAGGAACAGCAGTATCATGGGATGAGAAGCAGCCAGGAGATCTGATCTGCTATCAGGTAGTGAACGGTGTAGGACATGTAGCGATCTACATTGGAGATAACCAGATCATTCATGCAGGAAGCAAAGACACTGGAATCAGTGTGCGGAATGCCGATTACAGAGCTGTATGGGGTGTCAGAAGAATCGTTCAGTAGGACAAGCATTTTAAAATATGAGATAAGAATAAAACAGCCGTATCGATTGATGATACGGCTGTTTTTCTATACTTTATAAAACGGCATATTTCAGGATGAATAATACTGCAAGTACGTACATTAAAGGAGTGATCTTCTTTGCTTTACCACAAACTACATTCAAGATCACATAAGAGATGATCCCGATAGAGATTCCCTCAGAAATACTGTAGAATAATGGCATTGCAATGATGCAAAGATAAGCAGGTACGGCTTCTGTCATATTATCATCTGTAAATTTGATATCAGAGATCGCTCCGAACATTAAGAATCCAACCATGATCAGCGCAGGTGCTGTCGCAAATGATGGGATTGCTGTAAAGAGCGGCGCAAATAATGTTGAGATCAGGAATAAGAATCCTGAAACAACAGCTGTTAAACCAGTACGTCCACCCGCAGCAACACCAGAAGAAGATTCAACGAATGTTGTAACAGTAGAAGTACCAAGAACCGCACCAGCGGTTGTAGCAACGGCATCTGCCATTAATGCAGGTTTGATTCCAGGAAGTTTACCTTCCTCGTCAAGCATTCCGGCTTTTGTGCTGACACCGACTAAAGTTCCGAGTGTATCAAACAGATCGACAAATAAGAAAGATAACACAACGGCGATAAAATTAAAGATTCCGACTTTGCCCAAGTCATACTGGAAACATTTACCGAAAGTCTCTCCTAATTTTGAAAAATCTGTCATTGCAAATGTAGGGAAAAGGCTGTAATAACCTGTTTTGAAATCTGGAACATAGATTCCTGTTACCTGGCAGAGCATTCCGATCACCCATGTAGCAAGGATTCCGATCAGGATAGATCCAGGTACTTTTTTGATATAAAGGATGACTGTGATCAATAATCCAACAACTGCAAGTAAAGAACAGATTCCAGCAGTATGGAAATCCTTTGTAAAGTTTGTGATAGATACTAATGTAGAGTCATTTCCAATAACAAGTTTTGCGTTCTGAAGACCGATAAAGGCAATAAAGATACCGATTCCGACAGAAACTCCCTTCTTAAGATTCAAAGGGATCGCATCAAAGATCGCTTCACGAACATTGGTCAAAGATAATACGATGAAGATGATACCTTCAACGAATACAGCAAGCAAAGCAACCTGCCAGTGATAACCCATCACACCAACAACGGTATAGGCAAGATAAGCATTTAATCCCATACCAGCGGAAAGTACGAATGGAAGATTTGCAGTAAGTCCCATACATAAAGTTCCGATAAAGGAAGCGATACATGTAGCTAATAAGACAGCAGTAGGGTCCATACCAGCTGCAGAAAGCACACTTGGGTTTACCGCAAGGATGTAAGCCATTGTCATAAATGTAGTAATACCAGCAATGACTTCAGTTTTTACGGAGGTATGATTCTCCTTTAATTTAAATAAGTTTTCCAACATAGTTTTTTTCCGTATGTAAAAACATACGTTCCTCTCTTTCTTTATTGAAAATCCATAAAAAAGTAACAAACATCATTATATTATAGGCAAAAATGAAAAGCAAGGCGGGAAAATCTGACAAAAATAAAAGGAAACCATCTGGGGTGTGATGGTTTCCTTTTTGAAAAGAGAGGATTAAAAATATATATGAAAAAACTATACCTGTAGGATGTTTCCTGAAATTCTTTTTTTGTCTTATCTTTTAGGTCTTTCCTTGAGGTATGGTTATAGTATAATCATTTCCATTTTGAGATTCAATATACAGAATATAAACAAATATAAACGATTTATAAATTGTCATTAAGAAATTCTTATGATACCGAAAGAGAATGTAAAGTTGAAATTATATGATGTAAGTGTCAAAAGTATAAATTGCGTTTGTGCTTGCACAAATAAGCAATTTATACTTATTGACACGCCGAACAACGAGAACGTAATAAAATGGTGTGAATGCGCCATTTTATGGGAGTTCGAGGTGTTCGAGGATTGTGGAATTGCGTAGCAATGGAACAATCCGGGTACATCAGAGAGTGGCAAAATTTACTTTTGACACTCTCATCATTATATGATTCTTTTTTACAAAAACTTCACAAAATGATTCCGATTTCACTGATTTTCTTATATAATAATAACAAAGTCTAAAGGAGGAATTATTTTTATGCCAAAAAGAACAGATATTAACAAAGTGTTGATCATTGGATCTGGTCCGATCATCATCGGTCAGGCATGCGAATTCGACTATTCGGGGACACAGGCGTGTAAGGCGCTTCGTAAACTTGGATATGAGATCGTATTGGTCAACTCCAATCCAGCAACGATCATGACAGATCCGGAGACAGCTGACGAAACTTACATTGAACCGCTGAACGCAGAACGTTTAGAGGAGATCATTGCGAAGGAACGTCCAGATGCTTTACTTCCAAACTTAGGTGGGCAGTCCGGATTAAATTTATGCGAAGAGTTATATAAAAAGGGTATTTTAGATAAGTATAATGTCAAAGTAATTGGTGTACAGGTAGATAGTATTGAACGTGGAGAAGACCGTATCGAGTTCAAGAAGACAATGGACGAACTTGGAATCGAGATGGCTCGAAGCGAGGTTGCTTACAGCGTAGAAGATGGGTTGAAGATCGCTGATAAGCTTGGTTATCCAGTGGTACTTCGTCCAGCTTACACAATGGGTGGAGCCGGTGGAGGACTGGTATACAACAAAGAAGAATTAAAGACCGTTATGGCAAGAGGACTTCAGGCAAGTTTAGTTGGACAGGTACTTGTAGAAGAATCCATTCTTGGATGGGAAGAATTAGAATTAGAAGTTGTCCGTGATGCAGAAGGAAATATGATCACTGTCTGCTTCATTGAGAATATCGATCCATTAGGAGTGCATACAGGAGACTCCTTCTGTTCCGCACCGATGCTCACGATCTCTGAAGAATGTCAGCAGAGATTACAGGAACAGGCATACAAGATCGTAGATTCTGTACAGGTAATCGGTGGAACAAACGTACAGTTTGCTCATGATCCAGTGACAGACCGTATTATTGTTATCGAGATCAATCCAAGAACATCAAGATCCTCAGCATTAGCATCCAAAGCGACAGGATTCCCGATCGCTTTAGTTTCTGCAATGCTTGCAGCAGGTTTAACATTAAAAGATATTCCATGTGGAAAATACGGAACATTAGATAAATATGTACCAGATGGTGACTATGTCGTTATCAAGTTTGCACGTTGGGCATTTGAGAAGTTCAAAGGTGTTGAAGACAAACTTGGAACACAGATGCGTGCCGTTGGTGAAGTTATGAGTATCGGTAAGACATACAAAGAAGCATTCCAGAAAGCGATCCGAAGCTTAGAGACAGGACGCTACGGACTTGGACATGCAAACAACTTTGATACTTTAACAAAAGAAGAATTATTAAAGAAATTAGTGACACCATCAAGCGAACGTCATTTCATCATGTACGAAGCATTAAGAAAAGGTGCAACTGTCGATGAGATCTTTGAACTGACAAAAGTAAAAACATACTTTATCGAGCAGATGAAAGAGTTAGTTGAGGAAGAAGAAAAGCTTCTTGCATGCAAAGGAAATATGCCATCCGATGAAATGTTAACATCTGCGAAGAAAGATGGTTTCTCTGACAAATATTTAAGTCAGTTATTAGAGATTCCAGAAGAAGATATCAGAAATAAACGTATTTCAATCGGTGTCGAAGAAGCATGGGAAGGAGTTCATGTAAGCGGAACACCAGACAGTGCATATTATTATTCAACATACAATGCAGAAGACAAGAACCCAGTATCCACAGATAAACAAAAGATCATGATCTTAGGTGGAGGTCCAAACCGTATCGGACAGGGTATCGAATTTGACTACTGCTGTGTACATGCATCTCAGGCATTGAAGAAAATGGGATTCGAGACGATCATCGTAAACTGTAACCCAGAGACAGTATCTACAGATTACGATACATCTGATAAATTATATTTCGAACCATTAACAGTGGAAGATGTATTAAGTATTTATAATAAAGAAAAACCATTAGGAGTGATCGCTCAGTTTGGTGGACAGACACCACTGAACATTGCTGCTGAACTTGAGAAAAATGGTGTGAAGATCCTTGGAACATCTCCATCTGTCATTGACCTTGCAGAAGACCGTGATCTGTTCCGTGAAATGATGGATAAATTAGAGATTCCAATGCCAGAATCAGGAATGGCAACAACGGTAGAAGAAGCATTAGAGATCGCAGGAAAGATCGGATATCCAGTGATGGTAAGACCTTCTTACGTTCTTGGTGGACGTGGAATGGAAGTTGTCTATGATGATGAAAGCATGGCAGGATATATGAAAGCAGCTGTCGGTGTAACACCAGACCGCCCAATTTTGATCGACCGTTTCTTAAATCATGCGATGGAATGCGAGGCAGATGCGATCAGTGACGGAACACACGCATTTGTACCAGCAGTGATGGAACATATCGAACTTGCAGGAGTTCATTCAGGAGACTCCGCTTGTATTCTTCCATCTGTTCATATTTCAGAAGAAAACCTGGAAACGATCAAAGAATACACAAGAAAGATCGCAGAAGAAATGCATGTCAAAGGACTGATGAATATGCAGTATGCGATCGAAGGTGACAAGGTTTATGTACTAGAAGCGAACCCACGTGCATCCCGTACAGTACCTTTGGTATCCAAAGTATGTAATGTGAGAATGGTTCCACTGGCAACACAGATCATCACATCTGAATTAACAGGAAAACCATCACCAGTACCAGAATTAAAAGAACAGGCAATTCCATATTATGGAGTTAAAGAAGCAGCCTTCCCATTCAATATGTTCCAGGAAGTAGACCCAGTTCTAGGACCAGAAATGCGTTCTACAGGAGAAGTTCTTGGATTATCCAAATCCTATGGAGAAGCTTTCTACAAAGCACAGGAAGGTGTTGGAGCGAAACTTCCATTAGGAGGAACGGTACTGATTTCTGTAAACCGCAAGGATAAAGAAGAAGTTGTAGAAGTAGCAAAAGCATTCGCAGACGACGGATTCAAGATCCTTGCAACAGAAAACACATGTAAACTGATCAAAGAAGCTGGAATTGAAGCTGAGAAAGTCAATAAATTAAGCGAAGGAAGACCAAACATCCTTGACCTTATCACAAATGGTAATATCGATATTATTGTAAACTCTCCAGTTGGAAAAGACAGCGTGAACGATGACAGTTACCTAAGAAAAGGTGCGATCAAAGCGAAGATTCCATATTATACAACGATCGCAGCAGCCAAAGCAGCAGCTGAAGGAATCGCTTATGTAAAAGCACATCAGGATCAGAATGAAGAAGTGAATTCATTACAGGGATTACATGCACAGATTTCTGATAAGTTTTAATTTGTTTTAATTTGTGTGTTGGCCAACTGTAGATTTCGAGTATATGATAAAAAATAAATAAACGATTGGAAGAGCAGCTAGAGAATTTTGCTCACGTTTTTTGCAGATCGCTGATCCGCCGGCTTTCCTTGTGCAACTCGCCTTCAAAGGTGTTTAAATCAGAACTCTTTGAGGCTCAGACAGCACACCAAGCCGGCTGCGAATCCGCAAAAAACGTGGCAAAATTCTAATGCTGCTCTTCCAATCGTTTATTTATTTTTTATCATATACCTGAAGTCTATAGAGTGGACAATTCACAAGATTGGAAAACTTAAGTGGGTGTGTATGGAGGACAGCAGTGATTGCAAAATAGGGAATTTTCAGACAGAAGGTAATGTATGTTATTATGCTTCGTAAACATCTCGATAAATCGGTGTTGTAGAAGTCCTTTTACCTTCAGTTATCGAATACAAAAATTATTAACCAGTATCGTTTAACATACACACTGTGTGGTGGTTTGAATTACGTAAATTATTTGAATATTATAAAAAGAGATCATGTGTCAGCAACCGTACGGACACGTCTGCACTTAGCGAGTGGATGGTCGTTAGGCCATTCAGGAGCTTAGTACAGCTACGTGGGAGTCCGAACGCGAGTGGGTTGCAGACACATGATCTCTTTTTATAATATTCTACCAATAATTTCCGTCATTCAAATCACAATTTTCGATAACGATTCATCGCTGCCATAATTTCCTGCTTCCGAGGCATTGCCAGATTACTTTTCACGTACTTACTATCCAAGATGGCAGAAAGCCCTTTTGTTTCAATCATTTGCATCAATTCATCCGCAACCATGCAAAGATCTTTCTTCCCATCCATCAAATGAAGTTTTGCATACAACAAAGCATAACCAAGAGCAGTTGTCTGTTCAGCATCCGCAATCTGCTCCACATATCTTAGATCAACCGTATCTTTATTGATAGAAAAAGCATCTTTCCCAAGTGTTTTCATTTTGATTCGGCGTTCTTTTTTTAGTTGATTTCCAGATTTGAAACAACGGTCAAAACAAGGATCCGGATGTTTATTTTCTGGAAGTGAAACCATAGGAAAGTCTTTTGCAGTATCTTTTGCAAGAGTCGTGATATCTTTCGGAACATACTGATCCATCTGAATAATATGATCTGCAGGATGAAAATAAGATCCACAGCTTCCAGCAACGATGATCGAAGAAGTTCCATATCTTTCATACAATTCACGAACCCGTTCAATAAAAGGAGTGATCGGTTCCTGATCACGGAGAACTACCCGTTGCATCAATTCATCACGGATCATAAAGTTTGTAGCACTCGTATCCTCGTCAATTAAGAATAAAGAAGAACCTGTTTCCATGGCTTCAACTACATTTGCAGCCTGTGAGGTGCTTCCACTGGCATCTTCTGTGTCAAAAGAAACCGTATCTTTTCCATTTGGCAGGTTATTGATGAACATAGAGATGTCGGTATTTGTAATACTTCTTCCATCTTCTGCACGAATCTTCATAGCAGTTGGATCAGTGATAACGAATTCACGACCATCCCCTTTGATATGATCGTAAACACCAAGTTCCAATGCCTTTAATAATGTGGATTTTCCATGATAACCACCACCGACGATCAATGTGATACCTTTTGGAATTCCCATACCTGTGATCGTTCCATGATGTGGAAGTTCAAAAGATACACGGTAAGTATCTGGCGATTGGAATTTTACACAGTTTCTTAAAGGTTTCTGTGAGATACCACTTTCTCTAGGCAAAACAGAGCCGTCCGCAATAAATGCAACAAGCCCCATAGAAGACAGATTTTTGCGGATTGCATGTTGATCTTCGGATAAATAGATGACTTCTTCTAACATTTTTTGATTTATATTTTTATAAAACAAAGAAGATGAAACACAATCTGGCAGCAGTCCAAACAACATTTTATCCAATTCTCTCGCATTTACAGTTCGCCCATTTGCAGGGAAACCAGCTTCAAAATGAACAGAGACGTCACCGTTCGAAGGATCGATCGTACATGCAGTTCGTTCTAATACCTGTTGTCCGCATTTGCTGACAGAAAATAAACCGCTTTTTCCAGAACCTTTGGCACGAAAAGAAATCTTAGATAAAGCTTGATAAAATAATCGTGTCAAATGATCACAGAGAGCAACCTGTTTATATTTTGTATCATAAAAAGAAGCAGGAAATCCAGCCGATCTTCCTTTCACATGGATACTTAATTTTGATGGAGATGCAAAAGGATCGCCTTGTACATGATCAATGGAAAGAAAATAAGTTCCAAAATCATAAGTACCTTGTGTACTTTTATATGCAGGATATCCTTTGCGGTCAATATTTTTTAATAATGATTTTAAATTTGATGATGATTGCATAAATCAATTCCTCCTAATTCTAAAATCCATGATAGCAGTCCATTCGATTTTTGTAAACCAGATGAAATCAGGAAGAATCCGTGGTATCATAAAGGAATGATCAACAAGGAAGGCGGAATAGAGACGATGGATCTTAATAAATTAAAAGAGATACAGGCCGTTGTTTTTGATATGGACGGGCTGATGTTTGACAGTGAACGCTATGTACAGAAATCATGGGATATTGCAGGAGAACGTCTGGGATATGGACCTCTAGGGCATAATATTGTCAATACATTGGGAACAAACCTTACAAATCGTAAGAAATATTTCCTAGAACATTACGGAAATGATTTTCCATTTGATAAATTTTTAGATGGATACAGGGATGCATATTATGAATTGGTTGAAGACGGTGTGCCAGCTAAGAAAGGTCTTCATGAGATTTTGAAAGTCCTCAGAGAAAAAGGACTAAAGATCGGAGTTGCAACATCTTCCAGTGAAGAACACGCAGTAAGTAATCTGAAACGAGAAGGGATTTTTGACTACTTTGACTCCGTGATCACAGGAAATATGATCGAACATGGAAAGCCAGAGCCAGATATTTATATTGAAGCATGCAGACAATTAAAAGTCGATCCATCAAAAGCAATCGCATTAGAAGACGCGATCAATGGAATCCGTTCCGCACATGGAGCAGGCATGAATCCAGTGATGATCCCAGATATCGTGCAGGATACAAGCAAAGTTGATGATATTTTATTTGGAAAATGTGAATCATTGCTGGAATTTGCAGAGATCTTAAAGAGTGTAACATTAAATATAGAAGAAACACAAAAATAAGGAGAGAATGTATGGCAAAGAAGAAAAGCGCAGGGTGCGAATATTGTAGTAATTATGTGTATGATGAAGATTATGAATATTATGTATGTGATGTCAATTTAGATGAAGATGAGATGGCAAGATTTATGAGCTATAGCGATTGGGATTGCCCTTATTTCCAGATGGATGATGAGTATGCGATCGTTAGGAAGCAAAATTAAAGCATAGGTTGTTGCATCCCGAAAGGTATGTTAAAATTGTATTAAGATAAAAACAAATTTAACACCATAGCAAACTAAGAAAAGGGGTGTTGCGATATGAAGAAAAATACGATCATATGCATTTCCAGAGAATTCGGCAGTGGAGGAAGAGAGGTCGGACAGCAGTTATCCAAGAAGCTTGGAATTCCTTTCTACGACAAGGAGATCTTGGCAAGAGTTGCCGAAGAAAGTGACATGTCGGAAGAATTTGTAAAGAATCACGAGGAGAATGCAGTCTACAGCCACATTATCAATGTACCGATCGGACACAGATTTCCAGGCGTTGATACAGAAGAGATCATGACACCAGAGAAATTATTTATGATCCAGGCACATGTGATCCATGAACTGGCAGCAGAGAATGAATCCTGTATTTTCGTGGGAAGATGTGCAGATGTAGTGCTCAAAGATCACGAAAACTGCTACAGTTTCTTTATCCACAGTCCAGTAGAAGAACGGATCAAACGGATCGTAGAGACAGAGCATGTGACAGAACGACAAGCAAAGAAGATGATCAAACAAACCGATTGGGAGAGATCTTCTTATCATAATTATTATACAAAACAAAAATGGGGAGATCCCGGTAATTATGATCTCATGATCAATTCAGCAAGGACGGGAATCCAGAAAGCAGTCGAAATTATCATGGATTATGTGAAATAAAAAACAATGATATGCAATGTATACAAGGTATCAAAAGGTACCTTGTATATTTTTTGTATAAAAATGAGAAAATGTAAATATTTTTAATCAGACCTTGAACAAAATCAAAAGTGTGATAAGATAAAAACTGTAAAACAAAGGCTAAAACACAGAAATAATCTTTAAAACACAGAAAAAGAAAGGAAATAATATGGAAATCACAGATAGTGCAAGGAACAGGATGTTTTCAAATAAAGATCTCGTACGACTGATCATACCGTTGATCATTGAGCAGATGCTAACGGTAACGGTAGGACTCGCGGATTCTATCATGACAGCGAATGTTGGAGAGGAAGCTGTATCAGGAGTTTCGTTAGTAGACAGTGTTATGGTATTGATGATCAATCTGTTCTCAGCATTGGCAACTGGTGGAGCCGTCGTTGCAGGGCAGTTTCTCGGGCAGAGAAAAAATATCATGGCATGTAAGACAGCAGATCAGTTGATCTTATTTATTGTTTCATTATCTGTAGTGATCATGGCAGGAATTTATGCATGTAAAAACTTTATTTTAAATGTAGTGTTTGGAAATATTGAACCAGGAGTTATGCATAACGCAGAAATATATCTGATGATCGTCACAGCATCTATTCCATTTATTGCAATATATAATGGATGTGCAGCATTATTCCGTATCATGGGGAACTCAAAGATTTCTATGAATATGTCTATGCTGATGAACGGTATCAACATCGCAGGAAATGCGATTTTGATCTATGGGTTTAAATTTGGAGTTGAAGGAGTTGCAATCCCAACATTAGTATCAAGAATTGTTGCAGCAGTTGTCATGGTAAGACTGATCGGAAAACAAAACCAGGACGTGCATTTAAGCAAACGTATCCATTTTCATTTTAAGGGATATTTAATACAGAAGATCTTACATATCGGAGTACCAAACGGAATCGAAAATAGTATGTTTCAGTTAGGAAGAATCATGGTATTAAGTATCGTTGCAGGATTTGGAACATCATCTATCACAGCCAATGCCATCGGAAATGTAGTAGCATCATTTGAGCTGATCCCAGGAATCGGAGTAGGATTTGCAGTGCTGACTGTTGTATCAAGATGTATTGGAGCTGGAGATTATGAAGCTGCAAGATACTATACAAAGAAGCTGTTAAAAGTAGCCTATGCAGCATTGATCGCATTAAATATCATCGTAGTCATGATCTTACCACTGATCATTCAGGTATATCATTTATCACCAGAAACAGCAGCGATCACAAGAAAGATCTTACTATACCATACTTTATGTTGTGTAACAATCTGGCCGCCAGCATTCACGATCCCGAACACATTAAGAGCCGCAAATGATGTCAAATACTGTATGGTTGTAGCATCAGCCACGATGTGGGTATTTAGGATCTTCTGCAGTGTTGTTCTTGGAAAATGGATGGGACTTGGAGTCTTCGGAGTCTGGGTAGCAATGACATTAGACTGGGTATTCAGAGGAATTCTGTTTGTCAAACGATACATACAAGGAAAATGGCAGAAAATGGCATTGATTTAACATGAGACAGATCAAATAAAAAATTGTAGAAGATAAGAACAGCCCAGAATCGTCAGGTATAAAAAGACGATTCTGGGCTGTTTTAAAATTTCAATTTAGAATGTGAATCCAGGATCTTCATAAGTATCCATTTCATCATAAGTAACTTTTTCCGTTAATTTATTCTTTTTATTTTCCATTGTAATAAAAGCACGGCAGTTTGTTGGGATTGTAACGGAAGAACCTTTTACTCTTTTCATTTTAGTAGCTCCTGGCTTGTAAGTATAAATAGATTTTACTCTCCAGTTCTTATTAGGAGTGATCTTGATGTTACGTCCCATAAAGGAGATTCCAGATCCGTTTTTATTCTTAAAATCAGAAGTACAGTCTCTTCCATCCACTACGATCTTCTTAAAAGGATTTGAGTATTTTATAACTTTGACTGTTGTTTTTACAGAATATGTCTTACCTCTGTATTTAAATTTTGCAGTGATTTTTGTTGATCCTGTTTTCTTAAGTTTTACACCGATTCCTACCTGATTGTTATCAGCAATAAGATAATAATCTTTTCCAAAAGTTTTTGTAGAAATAACCTTTTTGTTTGAAGATTTAACCTTCATACCATTACGCAGGATGGCTTCTGAATTAGAGCGATTTGTTCCCTTGATATAGATCATATTTGTGTAAAAACCATTCCCATCTTTATTTTTGTTGTCATAACTTAATGTTGTCTTTTTTGGTAGGGAAAATTTTGCTTTCGCATTTACACTATAAGCAGAACACATACCTAATGTTAATACAGATGCCAGAAAAATAGAAGTACCTTTTAAAAAATTTTTTTTCATAAAATTCTCCTTTCGTTGAACAAAAAATACAAAATCATTATAGCATAGAAATATGCAAAAATGTAATGTATAATAATGATAAAACAACCTTCAAGGAGGACACTGTTACATGAATAAAAAAGAACTAGCACTAGAAGTCATTGAGCGTCTGAAGAATGAATACCCAGATGCAGACTGCACATTGGAATATGATCAGGCATGGAAACTGTTAGTTAGTGTAAGATTGGCAGCTCAGTGTACGGACGCACGGGTGAATGTCGTGGTAAAAGGATTATTTGAAAAATATCCAACAGTAGAAGCATTGGCAGCAGCAGACGTTGCAGATATTGAAGAAATCGTACGGCCATGCGGTCTTGGAAAGAGCAAGGCAAGAGATATCAGCAAATGTATGAAAGTTTTAAGAGATGAATATAACGGTAAGATTCCAACCGATTTTAAATCAATCCTAAGTCTTCCTGGGGTCGGAAGAAAAAGTGCAAACCTCATCATGGGAGATGTCTTTGGCAAACCTGCGATCGTTACAGATACACATTGCATCCGCTTGGTCAATCGAATTGGATTGGTTGATGGGATAAAAGACCCTAAAAAAGTTGAGATGGCATTATGGGAGATCGTTCCACCAGAAGAAGGAAGTGATTTCTGCCACAGGCTGGTATGGCATGGAAGAGATATCTGTACGGCAAGAACAAAGCCTCATTGTGAGAGATGTTGTTTGAATGATATCTGTGCACAAATTATATAAAGGGCCTATGGTCAAAAGTATGAAAGGAGAAAGTTTATGAGGAAACTATCAAGAAGAGCTGCCAGTATTGCATTAGCAGCGGTAATGTTATTTACAACTGCGGGAGTCAGTCAGAAGAAGGTAGAGGCTGCTTCCACAGGGAAATTATCTGTTACAGGATATCAGGATTATAACGATGCACAGAAAATCTTAAAAGAGGTAAATAAATACCGTAAGAAAAATGGACGCAAAGCATTGAAGATGGATCGAGGATTGACAAATTCAGCAATTATGCGTGGATTTGAAACAACGATCTATATTCCAGAAACAAGTCCGCATAGAAGACCCAATGGAAAGCTATCAAAAAGTATCAACAAGAAGATCATCTATGAAAACTGTGCACAATCCGCAGGAACTACACCGAAACAGATCGTAAAGGGTTGGATCGATTCTTCCACACATAGAAAAGGTCTGTTACTTTCGAATGCAAAAAGCGTAGGGGTTGCAGCAGTTACGGTTGTGTCAAGAGACGGATACGAAGCCAATACCTGGGTATTAGACTTTAGCAGTTCCAAAGCAAAGAAAGTAGAAAAATCCAAGGCAAGAAAGCAATTTACAAAAAATATTGTGACAAAGAATTCATATTTAAAGAAGAGCTATTTAAAACTAGACAGCAGATATGGCACAATATGGGAAACAGAAAAAATGCAGATGAAGCCAACGTATCAAGGGAAAATGATGAAAGAGTATGGTGTGTATCCAACGGTGATCAATGCATCATCTTTCACATCATGGAAGAGTAGTAATCCATCCGTGGCATCTGTTGACTCGAATGGAAGAATCACAGGAAATAAAGCTGGAACAGCGACGATTTCTGTAAAATTAAAAACAGGGACAAAGATAACGATTTCAAAGAAGATCAAAGTCGTACCGATGAATCAGCAAATTGATCCATGGGAATAAGCAAAAACTAAAGAATCAGGGTGAAATAAAAAACCGTAATCCCAAGAGGTTCATTTGAGATTACGGTTTTTTCTATAGGATCATGCCTGAAATCCAAGGTAGGCATTGATTCTCTTATGAAACAGAGAAGAAAATATATTTGTAATATTACCACTTAAGAAAGCAGCGATCACAGTTCCGATTCCAACGGATGGTAATTCTGGAAGCAATACAAAAGAAGCGATCGCAGAACATATAGTAAATAAAACTTCCAGACAAACTCTGACAGCACCAAAGCTTATATTTTTCTTATCAGAGATAGTTTTCACAAGTCCTTCCATTGGCATAACAGCGAACCCAGAACTGATCGTGAATCCGACACCTATTGATAGCACAGCACATGCAATGACAGATAGTAAAATCTTAGCTGCAAGTCCATGAGGTTCAATAAAGAATAAACCATAAGAAGTAAATTCGATAAATAAAGAGTAAACAAAAGTCAAACCAAGTTGAGTCAACTGCATTTTCCCGAATTCATGAAGGATCAGAGCTTCACAAACCAAGAAAGTAGAGTTGATCAGGAAGTTAAATAAAGCATAGCTGTGAACTGGGGAAAGATAACTTAATGTCAAAGCCATCGTACAGCTAGGTGCAACTCCAAGAGCTGCTTTCAAAAATAAATTAGAACCAACAGACATGATCAACAGTCCTAAAATATAAAATAACAATCTATGGTAAAAAAATCTTTTTTCGTTTTTCATAATATCAGCAATTCCTCTCATTAAAATTCTAGATTTCTATAAATTTTATTCTCTTTTATGTATGCTTATTATATACAGGGGAAGCGAAGTATTGCAATTCCAGTTGAGATTTGATATATTCCAAATAGGAATATACAAAGGTGCTTGAAAAGGATATGAAAAATGGAAATACAGCAGTTATATTATTATATGGAATTATGTAAACAGAAAAATTTCACAGAAGCCGGATATGCCTGCAACATGACACAAGGTGCATTATCAAAACAGATCCGTAAGTTGGAAAATGAGTTAGGAATTACACTGATTCGCAGAAATACAAGAAGATTTGAGTTGTCCAAAGAAGGAGAGATCTTTTTGTCTTATGCAAGGAAAATGACGGAAACCTATGAAGAGATGCTGAAAAATGTTCAGAAAAATCAAGAAATTAAGATTGGTTGTATGCCGGTTCTTGCACCATATCATTTTGCAAGGCTGGTGGCGGATTTCAGGAAAGAATATCCAGACATCAAACTTGTGATCGATGAAAGGATCGCAAGTGAGATCCAGGAAAATTCCGACAGTTATGATTTCTTGATCTTGAGAGAAAATATGATGGAAGATCAGAAAAAATTCCGTTTTTCCCCACTGTATGATGATAAATTGTGTGCAGTGTTATATGAAAAACATCCGCTTTATGGAAGAGACCGGCTTCAACTGAAAGAATTGAAAAATGATGTTTTTATCTTTCCAGAGAGAGGCAGCGGAAGTTACGAAGTATTTTATAAAAGTTGTGAGAAAGCAGGATTTGAACCTAAAATAGCTTTTGAATTTCCACAAGCAAATACGATCATGAGTTTTGTAAGTGAAGGGGTTGGGGTTACAGTCACATTTTCAACGGTTTATAGAGAAGCTAAATGTGCTGGAGTTAAAATGATACCGCTAGAAGATGAATTACATTCTGTGATCTCACTATTTTATAGAAAAAATAAGCCTTTGGATTATGCAAAGAAGCAGTTTTTAAATTATGTAAGGGAGCATTTGTATACGTAAGTGAACTACCCACCACCTAAAGGTAGAGGGCTTCTGTCAAATGGTTCACCAGACTAAGCATTCAGAAATGGATGCTACGATATTTAGGTCATGATACCCTCGGTTGACGCAACAGACCGTCGCTCTATCGTACATATTTAAGTTAGGTCAGAGTAAGAACAGCCTTGTGATATGTATGCGAAAAAGCCTTTATATCATTGTCGAGTTGAAGTCGGAACAGTTGTATGGTAACAGTACAGCAAAGTACGCATCACCTACCATTTGGTAGAGTATTTATAAGGAGGAACTTATTTATGGTTTATGTGATTTCACAAGATGGTAAACCACTAATGCCATGTAGTGATCCAATAGCAAGATTATTACTTAAGCAAGGCAAAGCAAAAGTTAAGAAGCGTGAGCCATTTACAATTAAATTGACTTACGAAACAACAAATTACACTCAAGGCTTAACTCTTGGTGTAGATACTGGAAGCGGAACTATTGGCACTGCTGTAAGTAAAGACAATGGAGATATTGTCTATATGTCAGAAGTTGTTGTAAGAAACGACATTACTGACAAAATGACACAAAGAGCAAAGTATCGCAGAAATAGACGAAATCGAAAAACTCGTTATAGAAAAGCAAGATGGTTAAATCGTGCAAGTTCTATCAAAAAAGACAGATTTAGTCCTACAATGCAGAGCAAACTTCACAGCCATGTAAGGGAAATAGAATACATTCAGTCTATTCTTCCCGTTACAGAAATGGTATTTGAAACAGGTCAGTTTGATATGCAGCTTATGAAAAATCCAAGTCTTGCCAACTCAAAAGTGAGACCATGGGGATACCAAAAAGGTGCTAATTATGGATTTGAAAATACCAAAGCAATGGTGCTTAATAGAGATAACTATACTTGTCAATGTTGTAAAGGCAAGCATAAGGATAGCAAATTAGAAGTCCATCATATTGTATTTCGCAGTCAAGGTGGCTCTGATGAAGAAAGTAATTTACTTACTTTATGTCATACTTGCCATAAAGACTTGCATAGTGGAAAGATCAACCCCAAATTGAGTGGTAAAGTTAAGGGTAACCTTAAATATGCTACACAGATGAATTCTATCCGTAAGCAGCTTTTCATATTCTATCCAAATGCTATTGAAACTTTTGGATATGTAACAAAAGCGAATCGTTTGCATTTAGGTGTAGACAAAGAACATTATTATGATGCCTGTACTATCGCAACACAAGGAAATGCTTTTAATGTAAAGAGTAATCTTTACAAAAAGAAATGTGTTTCTGATGGTGATTTTCAAAAGACTAAAGGTATTCGTTCTGAACAACCTATTGTTACAGATAAGATTTGTGGTTTTAGAAAGTTTGATAAGGTTCGGTATTTTGGAAATGATTACTTTATCAAAGGAAGAATGTCTACGGGATATGCAATTCTTATGGATATTGATGGCAATAAGATTGACTTTAGCACAATGCCAAGAGGCTACAAAACACCAAAATTAAGTAATTGCAAACGCATTACAGCAAGGTCAACTGTAATGACGCAAGTAAAAGTAGTCTAACGCCATTCATCCCACGGTCTAAAGACCATGGATTTTCTGGCTGAATTTATATAAATTAGCAGGCATATTGTGAATCTGCTATACTAAAGAAAGTAAATATAAGGAGAATTCTTATGAAGTATGTCACAAAAATAATACTGATCATGACATGCCTGATCATTATGTTACCATTTGGCGGGTGCGGCCGGAAGAAGCAGGTAACAGCCCAGAAAGCAAGGGTATTAAAGCCGGAAGCACCGGGGAAGGAAGTTTTGGATCATGGGGAGGCTGTGGTTGATATATCAAATGTGGATCAAGGCTATGTAGCATTGCGATATAAGGGAAGTGCAAAGAAGATCAGTGTTGAAGTGATCGGGAAGAATAATAAAGTATACAAATATTTTATTGAACAGACAAAAGAGCCGACATATTTTCCGTTGACGAGTGGAAATGGTACATATCAGATCTCTGTGTATGAAAATGTGCAGAACGATGAATACAGTGTTTTGATGATGGATAGTTTTGAGGTGAAATTAAAAAATAAATTTCTGCCATTCTTATATCCTAACCAGTATGTAGAATTTACAAATAAGACAAAAGCGGTAAAGGAAGCAAAGAAACTGGCAAAAGATTCCAAAGATGATCTGGCGATCGTCAAAGCTGTTTATAATTATGTGGTCAAGAATGTAAAATATGATGATGAGAAAGCAGAGAATGTTCAGAGTGGATATCTGCCATCGGTGGATGAGACTTTGAAGACAAAGAAAGGAATCTGCTTTGATTATGCTGCGCTGATGACGGCAATGCTGCGTTCGCAGGGGATTCCGACCAAGCTTGAGATCGGGTATTCAGGGGATATCTATCATGCCTGGATCAGTACCTGGCTGAATGAAAAGGGATGGGTAGACAATATCATTCAGTTTGACGGGAAAAGCTGGGAGTTAATGGATCCGACACTGGCAGCGAATAGTGATAACAAGGAAGATGTGAAAGAATATATTGGGAATGGAGAACATTATGTACTTCAGTATAGTTATTAAGAAGGGATAGATATGAAGAAGAAACTTAGCAACGAAGAACTGATCACATTTTGTGGTCAGATGGCTCTGATCTTGAAATCTGGGATTTCATCGCTTGAGGGGATTTACATTATGGAAGATGGAGATGCTCAGACAGAAGGCAGGGAGATATTAAAAGAGATCCGCGAAGAACTTGAAATGTGTGGAATGCTTTATCCTGCAATGGAGAAAACAGGAGTTTTTCCAGAATATGCACTTCATATGACGGAGATCGGAGAACAGACAGGAAGACTGGATGAGACAATGGAAGCATTGGCAGCATATTACCAGAGGGAAGAAGAAACATTAGATGCGGTCAAAAGTGCAGTGACTTATCCGGTTGCGATGCTCGGGATGTTGTTGATGATCGTTGCAGTATTATTTATAAAGGTTATGCCAGTATTTGAACAGGTATATTTGCAATTAGGGCAAGAGATGACAGGAGTTGCACGCCAGTTATTGAATATTGGAGATTGGATGAGGCAGTCAGCAATTGTTCTGGTAGTTTTGGCAGTGGTGATCTTGATCATAACATTTTTCGCTATTTTTTATAAAAAGGCGAGAATTAAACTTATCGCGAAGATACAAACCATTGGATTTATGAAGAAAATCGCATGGAAACGTGCAAGAACAAGATTCGCAAGTGGAATGGCGATGGCTTTAAAGAGTGGACTTGACATGGATGAAAGTTTGTCACTTGCTGAGAAACTGACAGATTATGAACCATTGAAAATGAAGATTCAGCAATGTCAGGAACAGATGAAAGAAGGAGAAACATTTTCGAAAGCATTGAAAGAGGCACATATTTTTGATGGAATGCAGGAAAGAATGATGATCATTGGTTATGAAACGGGTGCTGTAGATGAGGTAATGGAACAGGCAGCAGATCTGTACCAGAAACAACTGCAGGATCAGATTCAGAAGATGATCGCTGTTTTAGAACCGACACTGGTAGGAATCTTATGTGTGATCGTAGGGATCATTTTGTTATCTGTCATGCTGCCACTAGTTGGTATTATGGCGGGGATCGGATAAGGGAGGCAGATTTTGAGAAATCGTTTTCAAAAACAAAGAAAAATTGACAATAAAATCCGAATCTTTCTGCCGATCATGATCTGTGGCATTATGGCGGCTGTGTTATGGAATAGCAGCAGCCAGATTTTCCGTGAAACAAAGAAAAGACAGGAAGAAAGTCTGAAAGAAGCTGTGATCAAAGGGGCGGTACAATGTTACAGTGTAGAAGGACGATATCCAGAAAGTCTTTCTTATCTGGAGAAACATTATGGATTGAAGTATGACAAAGACGAGTTTGTGATCTCATACGAGATCATTGGGTCCAACCGCATGCCACAAGTTACGGTGATCCCATTGAATGAGAGGTGAGGTTTTTGGAAAAACAAAGACATATGACAGATCAGATGTTTCTTGTGATCTTATTTGCAGTGTTTGCAGTTTGTGCATTTTCCTTGAGTATGATCGGGGCGAATGTATATAGTCATACAGCCTCTGTGATGAATGAGGATTATGAGGAACGGATCGATATTTCTTATGTAACAGAAAAGATAAGACAGTGGGATGAAAAGGACAGCATCGAGATCGGCAGCTTTCATGGACACACAGCCTTGATCCATACAGAAAGGATCAATGGAAAAAAATACAATATATATCTCTATCAGGAGAAGGGTGCGTTAAGAGAATTGATGGTAAGAGAAGGTCTGGATACAACAACGATGCAGGGAGAGAAGATCGTGGCAGCAAAAGATTTTTCTGTAATAGAAACAAAACAGCTGTATCATATAAAAATTCAGGGAAATGATGGTAAGATATATCAGAACTGTGTATACAGACACAGCAGGAATTAGGAGGGAGTATGAGACAAAAAAGCAATGGAACACACTTGATCCTGATGGAATTAATGATGGTATTATTCTTTTTTGCGATCTGTGGATCGATCCTGCTTCAGGTATTTGTAAAAGCTCATAACATCAGTGCAAAAGCAAGGGAAATGACAGAGACAAAGAATTATGTAACACAAGCAGCAGAACTGATAGAAGCGGGTGCTTATGACATCAAAGATTTTCAAGAATATTTTACACAAATAGACGGTAAAGCTGGAGATTATCAATGTTATTTTGATCAGGACTGGAATGAGATAAAGAAAGCAAAAGCCTGTTATCATATGACGATAAAGCTTGAAAAACAGCCAGCGAAAGTTCTGGGAAAGATTACGATGTGGAGGGGAAACCAACAGATTTATCAGCTTGATATTTTAAGACACAGGCAGGAAAGGAAAGATAATGAAAGATCGTAAAATGCCATTTTTAGGGATTGGAGCAGCTTCGATCGTGCTCGTGTTAGCCATGGTCTGTTTAGCAGTTTTTGCAGCTTTGACACTTTCAAGTGCCAAGGGGGATCATACATTAAGTAAAAAGAATTTGGAACGTACGTCGGCTTTTTATCAGGCATCCAATGCAGCGAATGAACAGGTTGGAGCGATTGATGAGAAACTATGGAAGCTGTATCGCAGATCTAAGAATAAAAAAGATTATATGAAAAGAGTTGGACGATCGTTTACAAAAAGGAAGGGAATTTCATATAATAAAAAAGAGAAAACAATTGCATTTCAAGAAAGTATCACAGACAAACAGCAGTTATCTGTGAAATTGCAGATTTATTATCCAGAGAAAAAGAATGATCCGTGTTATGAAGTGATCAAATGGAAGAAAGAAGCTGTTGGGGTATGGAAGAAGGATGGTTCCCTTCCGGTTTATCGAAATAAGTAAAAGGGGTCAACATGAATATTGAAGAATTTTTAACATTAGCAGCAAAAGAGGAAGCTTCAGATCTGTTTATTGTAGCAGGGCTTCCATTGACGATGAAAGTAAATGGAGTGATGCGTCGCATCAATGAAGAAAAAATGATGCCGCAAGATACGGAAAAAATGATCCGGGAGATTTATGAGAAAGCGTTAGACAGAGACATAGATCAACTGTTGAAGACAGGAGATGATGATTTCTCATTCGCAATTCCTGGATTGTCAAGATTTCGTGTCAGTGCGTATAAACAGAGAGGATCCTTAGCGGCAGTGATCCGCGTGATCGCATTCCGCCTGCCAGACTATAAGCAATTAAGGATACCAGATCAGGTAATGAAATTAAGTGAATTAAACAAAGGACTTGTGCTTGTGACAGGACCAGCAGGAAGTGGCAAATCCACGACACTTGCATGTATGATAGAAGAAATCAATGAAACAAAAGAAGACCATATCATCACATTGGAAGATCCTTTGGAATTTTTACATCAACATAAGAAAAGTATCGTTAGTCAGAGAGAAGTAAATATGGATACTGTAAATTATGTTACTTCCTTAAGAGCCGCATTAAGACAAAGTCCGGATGTGATATTGCTTGGGGAAATGAGAGATTATGAAACGATTCAGGTAGTTATGACGGCTGCAGAAACAGGTCATCTGGTATTTTCAACGCTTCATACCATTGGGGCAGCGAATACGATCGAACGTATCATAGATGTATTTCCACCAAATCAGCAACGCCAGATCATGATCCAGCTGGCTTCTGTATTACAGGCAGTGATCTCCCAGCAGCTGATACCAACAATGGATGGAACATTGATCCCTGTATTTGAGATCATGGAAGTAACTCCGGCGATCCGTAATATGATCCGTGAAAATAAAGTGCATCAAATAGATGGTTTGATCTACTCCTCTACAGGAAGCGGAATGATATCTATGGACCAATCATTGATCAATCTATATAAAGAAGGAAAGATCAGCAAAGAAACTGCTATTTTATATGCATCCAATCCAGAAATGATAACAAAAAGGATCCGCTGAGAAATACGGTCAGAAACAGGCTGAAATCCATCGGAATTTATTGACAAAAAAGTGCGAATATTGTACGATAAAAATATATTATAGGGTGAGTGTCTCTCACATGGGGATTGAGAGATAAAAGCAAAGAGTATAGATATTAATATTAAGAAGGGGCGAGAGTTATGAAGAAGAAAGTCATGGTCGGATTAGTGTCCGTGGTAGTAGCTGTTGCATTGGTTTTTGGTGGAGTCACATTTTACAATAACCGTCAGCAGGAGAAGTTTGAGAAGCAGATGGCTTCCTATGAGAGTGTTGATACCATGCAGCATCCAAGCGAAGCGACAACATCAATTGATGGGATTCAAGTACCGCTTGGCAAGAAACCGAAGGTAACGACGAAGAAAACAACAAAGAGAAGCACAAGAATCCAGAAGCTTAAGAAGAAAGCAAGCAGAAGCAAAGTAACAACAAGAAGAACGACAAATAGAAGAACAACAACATCTCAGAATCATTCCAGACGTAAGGTTGTGAACACAAAAGTTGTCAAAACACAGAAGGATTATGACAAGAAGGGTTCTAAGAAGAGAACGATCAAGACAGTCGTTCAGACAACGATCAAGACAACAACGGTTGAATTGAGTCAGATGTCTGGCGTTTCAGGAACAACATTGAGGACACTTGGTTCTCAGGCAGATGGTAAGATTCTGAATGCATTTGAAGATCTGAAGTTTAAGATGGTGATTGACAAGAATGCGGAAGCTACAGGTGTATTTAGTGTTAAGAATCATAAGATTGCGCTTCAGAGTGCGAGATCTTCTGTATTACTTCACGAATTAGGACACTTTGCGAACTTCCTTGCAGGAGATAAAGTTGGAACGAGTCAATGGAAGTCAATTTACAATGCTGAGAAGAATAAATATGATGGATATAACAAAGCATATGCGATCAAGTCAGCATCTGAATATTTTGCAGAATCCTACAAGGATTATAAGGAGCATCCATCCGCATTAAGATCAAAGAGACCAAGAACTTACCAGTTTGTTAAGAGTACGATTGATGGAATTACAGACAGCGATGTACAGAACATCAAAGATACCTATGGAGAATACTGGGGATTATAGGACGATACCTGAAGGAGTACTTTCTCAGAAAGTACTCTCTTTTTTTGTCGATTGCTTGTGTTGTTCTATAGAATGTGAAAGAGTGTATAAACAAGGGATATTTTAAAAAATTAAAGGAGAAAGTAAGATGTTAAAGATCAAGGAATACGTCAAAGCAGAAAGTCTTGAGCAAGCTTATGAGCTGAATCAGAAGAAGACTAACTGCGTGATCGGTGGCATGTTGTGGCTTAAGATGGTCACAAGAAATGTACAAAAAGCAATTGATCTGTCGGGTCTTGGACTTGATCAGATCGAAGAAAATGATGAGGAATTTTCAATTGGGGCAATGGTAACACTAAGACAGATCGAACTTCATGAAGGATTAAATATATGGAGTCAGGGAGCGGTAAAAGAAAGTGTGACACACATTGTCGGAGTACAGTTCCGTAATCTTGCGACAGTAGGTGGAAGTATTTTTGGAAAGTTCGGTTTTTCTGATGTATTAAGCTGTTTTCTGGCATTTGACAGTTATGTAGAATTACATCATGAAGGGATCATTCCATTGGATCAATTTGCAGCAAATAAATATCCAAATGATATTTTAGTGCGTCTGATCATTAAGAAGCACCCACAGGAAAGTGTTTATCTTTCTCATAGAAATACAAAGACAGATTTTCCAGTTTTGACATGCGCAGTTTCATTAGGTGAAAAAGAGGCGTATGCGGTTGTCGGTGCAAGACCATCCAGAGCTTGCAGAGTCAGATTATCAGATCAGTGGATGGAACAGATCAAAGATGATGAAGGAAGAAGAAAACTCGCAGATGAAGTGACAAGTCAGATGAATTTTGGAAGCAACATGAGAGGAAGTGCTGCTTACCGTGAACAGTTATCAAAAGTCTTATTAAGAAGAGGCTTTGAACAGTTAGAAGAAAGGAGAGAAAAATAAACATGGAGATTACATTTACATTAAATGGAAAGAAAGTAACCCCACAGATTGATGCAGATACTCTCCTGATCGATCTTGTCAGAGATCTTGGTTGTTACAGTGTGAAACGTGGATGCGAGACATCAAATTGCGGATTATGTACGGTATTTATGGATGACCAGCCAATCTTATCATGTTCCATTCTTGCAGCAAGAGTTGATGGACATAAGATCGATACCTTAGAAGGACTACAGGAAGAAGCAGCTGAGTTTGGAGCTTTTATTGCGAATCAAGGGGCCGAACAGTGCGGATTTTGTAACCCAGGAATGATCATGAATGCGATCGCATTATTTAGAGAGATTCCAGATCCGAGTGAAGAAGAGATCAAAGAATACCTTGCGGGGAATCTTTGCAGATGTTCTGGATATGAAGGACAGCTTCGAGGGATCTTAGACTTTTTGGAATATAAGAAAAATAAAAATGGAGGTGCCGAATGAAAGTAGTTAACCAGCCGATCATGAAAAAAGACGCTATGGCACTTGTAACAGGGAAACCTGTATTTACAAACGATAAGGCACCAAAAGAATGTCTGATCGTGAAATTACTTCGAAGTCCATATGCGAACGCAATGATCAAATCGATCAACACCCAGTTTGCTATGAAAGTGCCAGGGATTGAGGCGATTTATACATGGGAAGATGTGCCACAGGAACGTTTTACGATGGCAGGACAGACATATCCGGAATTAAGCCCATATGACAGACAGATTCTGGATCAGCATGTCCGTTATGTTGGAGATCCCGTTGCGATCGTTGCCGGGGAGAATGAAAAGTGTGTTGATCAAGCAATCAAGATGCTGCGTGTGGAATACGAAGTACTGCCAGCAAACTTAGATCCACGTAAGGCAATGGACAAAGATACACCGCTAGTGCATCCAGAAGATAACTGGAAAGCATTATGTAATATTGGTGCAGATAATAAGAAAAACCTGTGTGCAACAGAAGAAACACACGAGGGAGATGTCGATGCGGTATTAGCAGATTGCGACGTGGTTGTAGAACATACATACCATACAAAAGCAAATCAGCAGGCAATGATGGAGACATTCAGAACTTATTGTTTTATTGATGAATATGGAAGATTGAATGTTGTTAGTTCCACACAGATCGTATTCCATGTACGAAGAATCTTATCCAATGCATTATGCATTCCAAAATCAAAGATTCGTGTATCAAAACCAAGAATCGGTGGAGGATTTGGAGCAAAACAGAGTTCTATCTCCGAAGTATATCCAGCGTTTGTCACATGGATGACAAAGAAACCATCCAAGATCATTTTTTCAAGAGAAGAATCTCAGATCGCATCTTCACCAAGACACGAGATGCAAGTAACAGTCCGTGTTGGAGCAAACAAGAATGGAAAGATTCGTGCGATCGATCTTTATACATTATCCAATACAGGAGCATATGGAGAACATGGTCCAACAACGGTAGGATTATCTGGGCATAAATCAATTCCATTATATCGAGATCTGGAAGCACATCGTTTTGCATATGATGTTGTGTATACAAATCGTATGTCAGCTGGGGCTTATCGTGGATATGGTGCAACACAGGGTGTGTTCGCACTGGAATCAGCAGTCAGTGAACTTGCAGCTAAGATAGGAATGGACCCAACGAAGATCCGTGAGATGAACATGGTCCGTGAAGGCGATGTGATGCCAGCATATTATGGAGAGACAGCAAACAGCTGTGCTCTGGATCGATGCCTTGCCCGTGCAAAAGAAATGATCAAATGGGATGAAAAATATCCATGCAAAGATATGGGAAATGGAAAAGTTCGAAGTGTCGGACTATCAATGGCAATGCAGGGTTCCGGTATTTCTGGCGTTGACGTTGGTTCTGCAACGATCAAATTAAATGACGATGGATTGTATACACTTTCTATTGCGGCAGCGGATATGGGAACTGGATGTGATACGATCCTGGCCCAGATGGCAGCAGAATGCCTGGAATGTTCTATTGATGATATCATGGTCAGCGGAGCAGATACAGATACATCACCATATGATTCTGGATCTTATGCGTCAAGTTCTACCTACGTCACTGGAAAAGCAGTAGAACGTGCCTGCGAAAAATTAAAGGGACATATTTTCAATAAAGCAGCTGAGATGATGGAAGTTGCAGATACAGATACTCTGGAATTTGATGGAAAGAAAGTCAGAGATGCAGAGAGCGGCAAAGAAGTCTCATTAGTGGACATCGCAACAGCATCTATGTGCAACAATAATGAAACTTTCCAAGTGACAGAGACAAACAGTTCTCCAGTATCCCCACCACCATTTATGGTAGGAATGGTTGAGATTGAGCTTGATAAAGAGACAGGACATATTGAAATCTTAGATTATGTCGCAGTCGTAGATTGTGGAACACCAGTCAATCCAAATCTTGCAAGAGTTCAGGTAGAAGGCGGGCTCGGTCAGGGAATCGGAATGGCATTGTATGAGGGCGTTGATTACACACCAAATGGATATGTGAAACAAAATTCTTTCATGCAGTACAAAGTTCCAGCAAGAGTTGATGTTGGAAAGCTTCGCGTAGAATTCGAGAGCAGTTATGAGCCGACAGGACCATTTGGAGCAAAATCCATCGGAGAGATCGTTATCAACACACCATCTCCAGCATTAGCCCATGCCGTATTTAATGCAACCGGATTATGGATCCGAGAATTGCCGATCACCAGTGAAAAGATCGTTATGGGATTACTGGAGAAAGAATAATATAATATGGATAAAATAAAAACAGCGGTCATTTATCTTGCATCAGGAAACAGCAAACGTTTCGGTCAGGAGAATAAATTATTGCAAATGATCGGAACCAAGCCAATGTACCGTTACGGATTGGACCGATTGATCGATCTATGCAAAGAACATGAAGAGTTTGAGATCATTGTTGTTACACAGTATCAGGAAATTGTGAAGCAAACGCAATACGATCCAATAACGACAGTGTTTTGTCCAGAAAGTAAATATGGGATTTCATGGTCGATCAAAGCAGGGATCAAAGCAGCGAAAGATGCAGAATTCTATGCATTTTTCGTAGCAGACCAGCCAAATATGAAAAGAGAGACAATCGAAAGATTTCTCTCTTTTATGGCAGATGAATCTTGTGAACTTGGCTGTGTCAGAACAGAAGAAAACCTTGGGAATCCAGTATGGTTCTCAAAGAAATATAAACGAGAATTATTATCGCTTACAGAAGATCAAGGCGGCAAGAAAATCCTCAAAAAACACATAGAGAATGCCAGATTCTTCAAGGTATTGGAAGAAACCGAACTTTGCGATATAGATTATCCAAAAGAAATGCAAGCAATGCTTGCAAAGCGAGGAAAAAGTAGTTAAAATATTATTTAAAATACAAAAGAGCGTGGAGGCCAAGTGATGGAATTATTAAAAGAGAGAATTCGAAAAGATGGAGTCGTGAAAGAAGGAAATGTCCTCAAAGTAGACCGCTTTTTGAATCATCAGATGGATGTAAAATTATTCCGTGAGATCGGTAAAGAATTTAAGAAACGTTTTGAAGGCGAAGATATCAATAAGATCCTTACGATCGAAGCATCAGGAATCGGAATCGCCTGTGTTGTGGCAGAGATTTTTGATGTACCAGTCGTATTTGCAAAGAAAACACAGACAAAGAACATCGCGGGAGATGTATATACAACAAAAGTAGAGTCATTTACACACGGAAGAGTATATGACATTATCGTATCCAAAGAATTCTTAGGAGAAGGAGATCGTGTATTACTGATCGATGATTTCCTTGCCAACGGAAAAGCCTTAGAAGGATTAGCAAAATTAGTCAAAGATTCCGGAGCAGAACTGATCGGAGCAGGAGTTGTTATTGAGAAAGGATTCCAGCCAGGAGGAGATTTCTTAAGAAAACAGACACACTTAGAATCCCTTGCGATCGTAGATGGTATGGATGAGAAAACAGGAGAGATTACGTTCCGTGAGTAATCTCTTTGGTATAATAGAAAGAACAATATGGAAAAAGAAGGAAAAACAAAATCTCTTGCACAGATTGCAGCAGATGATATCATCAAATTAATAAAAGATAATAATATGGAACCGGGTCAAAGGCTTGAGAATGAATATGATCTGGCAAAACGTTTGAACGTTGGACGAGGAACGATTCGTGAGGCGATCCGAAGCCTTGTTTCTAGAAATATATTAGAAGTTAGAAGAGGGGCTGGAACTTTTGTCTCATATAAGAATGGTATTCCGGAGGATCCGTTAGGATTAGCTTTTGAAGGGTCAGATGAAAGTCTTGCGTTAGATATGATGGATGTTCGTTTGATGCTGGAACCAGAGATAGCAGCACTTGCATGTGTTAATGCAACGAAAGAACAGATAAAGAATATGATGAATGTGTGTGATAAGGTAGAAAAACTAATTAAAGAAAATAAACCTTATCGACAGGAAGATGCACTTTTTCATCAGATGGTTGCAGAATGCAGTGGGAATACAGTTGTCAAGAAATTAATACCAGTGATCACGTCATCTATTCAACTTAATATTGGAGTTACAAGAGATAGATACAAGGATGATACGATCATACAGCATAGAAATATTGCAGAGGCAATCGTAGAACGTGATATATATAAAGCAAAATATAGCATGGTAACACACCTTAATATTTTGAGAAATGGAATATTAGAAAACAAGTAAAAAATAGTCATTATATCGGCGAAAACAAGCTGATATGATGACTATTTTTTATTTATAGTTCTGATCAAAGAGAAGATTTGATAAGTTTGATTCGAGACTGATATTCTTCATCTGTTAAATAAATCTTTTCTTTCGTATCTGTAAATGGTATTCCCCATTCAGGTCCATCTTTTTTCTTTGGTACGATGTGTACATGAAAATGGGAAACAAGATCACCGTATATCGCATAATTAATCTTATCTGCATGGAAAATTTTCTTCAAAATAGAAGCAACTTCTGAGAGTGATTTAAAAAATACTTTTTGTTCTTCTTCTGAAAGTTCAAAAAGTTCTTCTCGATGATCGTGAAAAGCAAGGACACATCGACCTGGATAACGTTGATCTTTGAAAAGATACAAAGTACTATTCTCAAAATCACAGATTTTAATCATTAAATCAGATAATTCATGGTTTTTTGTACAGTAAAAACAATTTTCTTTTTTCATAGATGATCTCCTTTATGGTATTTAAAATTTGATTATTAGAGTGCTCAAAATGATTTTGCCACTTACATCAAACTATAACATGAAAAATAAAAAAGTAAATAGGTACGACAAGAAAAAGTAAAGTTGTATGACTAATAATGAAAGGAAAATGAATTGGTATTGTATAAAATACACAAAAATAAAATGAAATAATGTATATAATAACGAAAATATCAAAAATAATTGACAAATCATCGGACAAGTGAGAAGATAAACACAACAAATACATCGGATGAATTTGATGAAACGAGTATGACAAACAAAATGTGAGAATGGAGGAAGAAATTATGGCAAGACAAAGAGCGGGAAAAATAAAGCAAGTAATAGCATTGATGCTTGTATCAATACTGCTGGTATTTTCCGCAACAGGGTGTGGAAAAACGAGTTCGGCAAAAAAAGAAGAGCAGATTGTTTTTCGAATGGCAATTGTAGATGGAGAGGCATCTCCAATTTACAAAGGTGCTAAGAAAATGGCAGATGAGGTTCTAAAGAAAACCAATGGACGAATCAAGATCGTAGTAGTAACAGGTGGAGCACTTGGTGATGAAAGAGGTTCTGTAGAACTTTGTTCACAAGGAGATCTGGATATTGCATCTGCTGCGAACTCAGTGTTAACAAACTGGATTCCTGAAATGAATATCCTTGACCAAGCCTATCTTTGGGAGAATGAAGAACAGGCACATGCAGCGGTTGATGGACCGGTAGGTGATCTGATCGAGAAAGCAGCATATGACAAATTGAATGTACATGTGATCGGATATCTTGAGTCAGGATTCAGAGATACATTCTCTAAAAAGCCAATCAAAACAATGTCAGATTATAAGGGAATTAAGATCAGAACAATGCAGAATCAGTATCATATGGCGGCATTCCAGTCATTTGGTGCAATGCCAACAGCAATGGCATATAACGAAGTATTTACTGCATTGCAGCAAGGAACGATCGATGCATGTGAAAATGCAGTAAGTAACTGTTTATCTAACGGATATTATGAAGTTACAAAAAACGTAACTTATTCACATCATGCATTTACTTATGTTCCAGTAATGATTTCAGATAAAGCATGGAAGAAGATTCCAAAAGACCTGCAAGATGAATTTATGGAAGGATGCAAAGAAGGATATGTGGCAGAACGTCAATATCTGAAAGAAGAGAATGATAAGGCCGTAACAGAACTTAAGAAAAAAGGCGTAAAATTCTGGAATATTGATATGGATCAGCTAAGAAAAGCTTATAAACAGGAAGCGAAAGAAAAGAATTTTACATTTGATCCTAAATGGCAGGCAGCAGTTGATCAAACGATCAAGGAACATCCAACGAAAGGAGAATAAAGATGAAAAAAGTACTTGGTACACTTACAAAAGTAGAACAAGTCATTATGGTTGCAACATTTGTGATCATGGTTGCAAGCTCTTTTGCTCAGGTTGTAAATCGAAATATTTTTAAATTACCAATCGCATGGTTTGATGAAGCATCTACTTATTGCATGATCTATATGGCATTGATCGGAACGGAAATAGGATTAAGAGATGGAACACAGATTGCGGTAACAGCAGTTGTAGACAAACTGCATGGAGCGGGCAAGAAGATAGTACAGATCGCATCTAAGATCGTTGTTTTGATATTCTCAGTATCTGTACTGATCGCAGCAGTTAATATGGTAAATCAACAGATTGTTACAGGACAGACATCAGCAGCATTACATCTTCCAATGGCAGTTCCATATGCAGCATTAGTTATCAGTTTTGCAATGATCGTGATCGTGCAGGGCATGTTGATGATCGGTATGATCATAGATTTTGCCAAAGGAAAAAATGAAGAGGAGGAAGCATAATGGGAACAGGATTACTATTATTTGGTTCAATGGCATTGTTTCTGATCATCGGTGTTCCGATTGCATTTGCTTTAGGAGCAGCCGTCTGGACAACAATTGTATTTAGCCCTGACTTTCTTGTAACAACAGGAATTATCGGACAGAGAATTTTTGGAGGATTGGAATCTACATCGATCATGGCAATTCCATTCTTCATTCTAGCAGGAAACCTAATGACAAAAGGTGGTATTTCAAAAAGACTGGTTGACTTTGCAAACAGTATCGTAGGTGGTGTAAGAGGTGGAATGGCATTAGCCCTTGTACTTGCATGTGCGTTCTTTGCAGCATTATCTGGTTCAGCACCAGCGACAGTTATCGCCATTGGATCTATGCTTTATCCGGAAATGACGAAGATGGGATATCCAAAGGATCGTACAGCCGGGCTGTTGGTAGTATCTGGAGGATTAGGACCTATTATCCCGCCAAGTATCATCATGGTTGTCTATGCGACGATTACAGGAGCATCAATTAGTGAAATGTTTACATCAGGAATGTGTATCGGAATTATGATCATGATCACTCTGATGGTTGTAGTACTCTTATTAGCTCGCAAAGAAAAATGGCCAAAAGCAGAGAAAAGACCAACTCTAAAAGAATTTGGAGAGACTTTCGTAAAAGCGATTCCAGCAATTTTACTTCCAGTTATTATTTTGGGTGGTATTTATTCAGGATTACTTACACCAACAGAATCTGCAGCGGTAGCAGTTGTATGGGCATTCATTGCAGGAATGTTTATCTATAAAGAAGTATCAGTAAAGGACCTTGTTCCAATTTTCCTTGATAGTGCAAAAGGATCAGCAATGATCTTATTCATCATAGCTACATCAACAGCTTTCTCATGGATCTTTGCTTACTCAGGAATTTCCGGACACTTAGTACACTTTATTGTGGGAATGAATTTAAATAAAACATTATTCTGTCTGGTAGTCGCAGTAATTCTTCTGATATTTGGTACTTTCCTTGAAGGAATTGCAACTTGTGTACTTATGGTACCAATCTTATGGCCAATCGCAGCAGGCCTTGGAATTGATGCAGTTCATTTTGGAATGATCGTTTCTATTTCAAACGTTGTTGGAACGATGACACCACCAGTAGCGGTAAATATTTTCTCGGCAGCTTCGGTATCAAAATTAAAGATGGGAGAGATCGTAAAAGGTCAGATACCATTCTTCATCGGATACATAGCGGTATTCCTGTTGGTAGTATTAGTCCCAGGATTTAGCCACATATTTGGATAACTATATTTTAGATAGAGATAAATAAGGAGGACATCATGCAAAATCTAGAAAATAAGAAAAGAATGGAGACTTGGAAAGTTCAGTCTTCAGATGAAAAAGGGTTTCATAAAGTAATCACACCAGACACTTGCGAGTGTCAGGAAGCACAAATGTTTCGATTAAATCTTCCAGCAGGAGAATCATATACATTAGAATCCAAAGAGCTAGAATTACATCCAGTTCTTTTGGCAGGAGAGGCAAAATTAAGTGGACATGCAAGTCTTGATCAGGACATGGAGAAATTCGATTCTTGCTATATTCCAGGAAATGATAAGTTAACGATCACTGCAAAAGAAGACTGTATCTTCTACATTGCAGGAGCAAAATATGAAGGAATCGGGGAACCACATTTTAGAAAATTTGACATCACACTTCCTATTGGAGATGTGCATCAGATCCATGGTGAAGGAGTAGGACAGAGAGAAGTTATGTTTACTTTGGCACCTCAGGATTCAGCTTCAAAGCTGATCTGTGGACTGACTTGGTCAGGAGAAGGTGCATGGACAAGCTGGCCACCACATCAGCATGAAAAAGATTTGGAAGAAGTTTATTGCTATTTTGATATGCCACTTCCAAAATTCGGATTCCACATCAGTTATTTAAAGAGTGGTGAAGTGGAAGACATTGTAACACATACTGTACATTCTGGAACAATGGTACAGGCACCATGTGGATATCATCCAACAGTTGCAAGTCCTGGAAGCCGCAACGCATATTTGTGGGTATTAGCAGCATTTCGTCCAGAAAGCAGAAGATATGATCTAGCGATCAATGACCCAGTTTTTGATAAATAGAATTGAAAATCGATAGAAAGGAAAATGAGATATGAAATTAAATGATCTGACAGGAAAAACAGCAATCGTAACAGGAGCAGCACAGGGATTGAGCTGTGGAATGGCAGAAGGGCTTATGGAAGCTGGAGCAAAAGTATGTATCATGGATATTAATCCAAAAGCAGAAGAAACAGCAAAACAATTTGTAGAGAAAGGTTATGAATGTGAGGCAGTCATTACAGATCTTGGAAATGATGAAACAAGAGAAGCAGCTTTTTCACAGGCAGTTGAAAAATTAGGTGGACATCTTGACATTTTAGTTAACGGAGCTGGTGTACAGAGAAGATATCCAAGTGAAGAATTCCCTTTAAAAGAATGGGATTTTGTGATCAATGTTAACTTAAGAAGTGTATTTGCATTATGTCAGCTCGCAGGAAAGACATTTATGAAACAGGATAGTAAAGGAAAGATCATTAACATTGCATCAATGCTTTCTTTCTTTGGTGGATATACAGTTCCAGCATATGCAGCATCAAAAGGTGGTGTAGCACAGGTAACAAAAGCATTATGTAATGAATGGGCTGAAAAAGGAATTAACGTAAATGCTTTAGCACCAGGATATATGGCAACAGAAATGAATACAGCACTGTTAGATCCTTCAAATCCTAGAAATGCAGCGATCACAAACCGTATTCCTAAAAAAGAATGGGGTACACCAGATGATATGAAAGGACCAGTTGTATGGTTAGCATCTGATGCATCTGATTATATCAACGGAGCAGTTATTCCAGTTGATGGTGGATATTTAGTACGTTAATGAATGAAGAAATAGATTTGGTGAATATAGAAAGGATAGACATGAAAGTTATTATTACAGACTGCGATCATGACAGTATTGATATTGAGAAAAAAGTATTTAAAGATGCAGGAATGGAAGTTGAATTAAAACAGGCGATCACGGAAGATGAAGTGATCGCACAATGCCAAGATGCAGAAATTTTTATAGTACAGTATGCAAAAATTACAGAAAAAGTAATGGATAATTGTCCAAAATTAAAATATGTTGTTCGTTATGGTGTAGGTGTAGATACGATTGATGTACCAGCTGCAACAAAACATGGAATTCAGATTGGAAATGTACCAGATTATGGAATGAACGAAGTAGCAGATCATGCGATCTCACTAGCGCTTGCAATGGTAAGAAAAATCGTAAAAATGAATGCATTTACAAAAGCAGAAAAATGGGATTATACAAATTCGATTCCTGTACATCGTTTTAATCAGATGACAGTTGGAGTCATTGGATTAGGCCGTATTGGAAGAAATTTTGCGAAGAAAATGAATGCATTAGGATTTAAAGTCATTGGAACAGACCCATATTTTAAGCCAACACCAGAGACAGATGAATATGTTACAGCAGTGACAATGGAAGAAGTGATCGAAAAATCTGATGTGATTTCTCTTCACTGCCCAGCAGATGGAAATATTGATCTGTTTAATAAGGAAACATTTAAAAAGATGAAAAATAACGCAGTACTCATTAATGTGGCAAGAGGTGGAATCATCAACGAAGAAGATTTAGACCAGGCGTTAACAGATGGCGAAATTGCAGGAGCAGCGCTTGACTGCATGCTTGGCGAACCAGTATCAAAAGATTCTCCTTTATTTAAACATGAAAATGTCATCGTTACACCTCATATGGCATGGTATTCTGAGGAAGCTGCACAGGAATTAAAGAGGAAAGTAGCAGAAGAATCTGTACGTTTTGCAAATGGTGAAGAAATTCACTATCCAATCAACCATCTTTCTTAGGAGGCACATTATGGAACAAGAAATATTATTTGACAAAATCAAAAAAATAGGGATCGTGCCAGTCGTGAAATTAGAAGATGCACAGGATGCAAAACTTCTTGCAAAAGCATTATGTGATGGGGGATTACCATGTGCAGAAATCACATTTCGTACAGAACAGGCAGCAGATGCTATTAAAAATATGAAAGAAGCATACCCAGAAATGCTTGTTGGAGCAGGAACAGTACTTACAACTTCACAAGTGGACGAAGCAGTTAATGCAGGTGCAGAGTTTATTGTAAGTCCAGGACTTAATCCTGAAATTGTCGGATACTGTACAGAAAAGAATATTCCAATCTTACCAGGATGTGCTAATCCAAGTGATGTTGAACAGGCAATAAAATATGGTCTGAAAGTTGTAAAATTTTTTCCAGCGGAAGCAGCAGGAGGAATTAAAACGATTAAAGCAATGGCAGCACCATATCATCAGATGAAATTCATGCCAACAGGTGGGGTTAATCCTGACAATATAAATGAATATCTGAATTTTGATAAGATCATTGCCTGTGGTGGTACGTGGATGGTGAAAGATAATTTGATCAAAGAGAAAAAATTTGATGAAATTCAAAACCTGACAACACAGGCAGTACACAAAATGCTAGGGTTTAAACTGGCACATATAGGAATTAACTGTGACAATGAAGAACAGGCGCACAAAGTAGCGGAAGCATTTGATTTTATGTTTGGATTTGCACCAAAAGAAAATCCAAGTTCCATTTTCTCTGATACTTATGTAGAAACAATGAAAACTCCATTTTTAGGAACAAAAGGACATATTGCAATTGCGGTAAATTCAGTAGAACGTGCGAAAGCTTATCTGGAACAAAAGAATATTGCATTTAATGAAGACAGTGCAGTATATCGCCCAGATGGAAAGATGCAGGCTGTTTACATGGCACAGGAAGTTGGTGGATTTGCAATTCATCTTGTGAGAAATCCAGCATTATCATAGAAGAAAGGAGGCAAGATCATGGGAAAAACAATACTGTTTGGAGAACCAATGGCACTTTTGATCGCAGATACAACAGGACCATTAGAAAATGTAGAGCATTTTACAAGAGCACTTTCAGGAGCAGAAGTCAATGTATCGATCGGATTGACCAGATTAGGTCACAGTGTGGAATATCTTACCAGATTAGGAGATGATCCATTTGGTCATTATATTGCTAAGACATTAGGAGAAAATCAGATTGGTATTTCACTTCTTAGTTATGATCCTGTTTATCGAACAGGAATTCAGTTGAAAAACAGAGTTACTGATGGAAGTGATCCATATGCACCATATTATAGAAAAGGATCAGCAGCATCACATATTTCAGAAAAAGAAATTGATGCGATCGATCTTACAGATGTGAATCTGGTACATATTACAGGAATTCCACCTGCATTATCACAAAGCGCCAGAAAAGCGACATTTCGTCTGATGCAACGTGCAAAAGATAAAGGAATTTTTATCACATTTGATCCAAACCTACGCCCTGCATTATGGGAAAATGAAGAAACAATGCGCTCAGTGATCAATGAATTAGCTTCTATGGCAGACGTAGTTCTTCCAGGAATTGAAGAATGTAAGATTCTTCTCGGAACAACAGATATGGAAGAAGCAGCTCAGATGTATCAAAAAGCTGGTGCAAAGATCGTCATCATTAAAGATGGATCAAAGGGAGCATTTGTAAAAGAAAATGAAAATGCTTATACAGTTCCAGGATTCCATGTGGATAAAGTCGTCGATACAGTAGGAGCCGGTGATGGATTCGCAGTCGGAGTCATCAGCGGAATCCTTGAAGGAAGAACGATCAAAGAAAGTGTAAGACGAGGAAATGCCATTGGAGCAATCCAGGTAATGAACATCAGTGATAATGAAGGACTTCCAACAAAAGAAGAACTTGATAAGTTTATAGAAATAAATAAATAAAGATGGCGTAATGTCATACAAATTCCTAACATATAAATATCCTTTATAAAACATATATAAAAATAAAACTCCAAAAACACAGAAAGCTGTCGCTAGATGCGACAGCTTTTTTTATCACATACATCCATCATCCTGAATTTTCTCTAAATACTCGACAGACCTTCAACTCATACAATTAAAAAACTTTACAAAAACTTATCATTCCCATGCACCTTCTCTTAATCTTCCAAGTTTATAGTTAAACACAACAGAGAATGATTGACTATATAAAAGGAGGATCTTATTGTGAGAACAATTCGCAGAAACATAGCAAGAAATGCAAAAAAATATGCAGCAAAAGCAACTGTATCAGCCATGATGTTAGCAGGCGGAGTTATGATGGCATCTCCAATCCTTTCATCAACAGTCAGCGCAGCGACAGAACACTGGAATGACGCATCTGCTTCTAAAACAGAAAGCTGGTCCACATGGAAAGCAAACTGGGATAAATACAGTACAAACTATGAAAATGTATCCCTAACACCAGGAGCGACAGAATCACAGCTTAATTTTGCATACTACAGCAAGACAGAAGAAACACCAAAAGTTAAGATTGCAACAAAAGCAGATATGTCTGATGCAAAAGAAGTCGAAGGAAAACAGACACAGGCAGTAGCGATCGAAGGTGTTCAGTACTATTCTAACAAAGCATCTGTAAATGACCTGAAAGAAAATACAACTTACTACTATCAGGTATTCCAGAACGGAAAATATCAGGATGTACAGAAATATTCTACAAAATCATTTAAAAACTATTCTTTCTTATATGTAGGAGATCCTCAGATCGGAGCTTCTTCAGGACAGACAAGTACTGAAGGAGATGTGATGAAAGATAATAACTATGCAGCAAGAAATGATAGTTATAACTGGAATAACGTATTAAATAATGCAGTAAAACAGAATCCAAATCTAAGTTTTGTTGCATCCGCAGGAGATCAGGTAAATAACAATAACAATGAAAAACAGTATGCAGGTTACCTTGGAGCAGATGCCTTAAGATCTCTTCCAGTAGCAACAACGATCGGAAACCACGATTCAGGATCAGCACAGTATAGCATGCATTATAACAATCCAAATGCATTTGAGACAAGTGGATATAAAAATACAACAAAGTATACAGAAGGAAAGACAGCAGCAGGAACAGACTACTATTACACATACGGAAATACATTATTTATCGTATTAGACACAAACAATTACAACTGTGCAACTCACGAAAATGTTATGCGTAAAGCGATCAAAGAAAATCCAAATGCAAAATGGAAAGTTGTAATGTTCCATCAGGATATTTATGGATCAGGATATGATCATTCAGATTCCGATGGAATGGTTTTAAGAACACAGTTAACACCATTAATGGATAAATATGATATTGATGTTGTACTTCAGGGACATGACCATACATACTCCAGAACATACCAGTTACAGAGTGATGGACAGGCACATGATAAATTTACAAAAACAGAAAATACAGCAAATTATGCAAAAGAAAACAACTGCTACGAAATCGTTGATACAACAAAAGGTGGAACGGTTGTAAATCCAAAAGGAACTGTATATTTAGAAGCAAACTCAGCAACAGGATCTAAATTCTACAATCTGATCACAGCAAAACAGGATTTCATTTCTGAGAGAAGCCAGACATGGACACCAAGTTATTCTGTGGTAAATGTAACAGATGATTCTTTTGAAGTTACAACATACGATGCAGAAACAGGAAAAGTATTAGATGGATCATCTTCCTATAAGATCGTGAAGAAAGCAGAAGATACCAAAAAAGATGATGCAAACTCAAATACAACAAAGAAAGATGATACAAAAGTACAGGCAAAAGACCAGACGATCACAGCAACAGCATCTTATAAGAAGAGCGAAACATCCAAAGCATTCAAATTAAATGCAAAAACCAATGGAAATGGTAAACTTACTTACACAACATCAAACAAAGCAGTTGCAACAGTAGATGCTAACGGAAAAGTAACAGTGAAAGCACCAGGAGTTGCAACAATCACAGTGAAAGCGGCAGCAACTACAGACTACAAAGCAGCTTCCAAAACAGTTACAGTAACTGTAGCACCAAAGAAACAGAGTATCTCTTTAGTAAATAAGATCAAAAAACAGCTGACGATCAAATGGAAAAAGAATACGAAAGCATCAGGATATGAAGTTGTATACTCTGCAAACAAGAAATTTACAGGTAAAAAGACAGTAAGAAAAGCAAAAACAACAACATCTTACAAAGTCAAAGGTCTGAAAAAAGGAAAAACATATTACGCAAAAGTCCGTTCTTACAAAACAGTTAACGGAAAACGTATTTATGGAGCCTACAGCACAGCCAAAAAAACAACAATCAAATAGAGATGATAAAGAATTAGTGTCGTAACTTAATTTATCAAAATCAGAGCAAAAGCCTGCGCCCGGAATGACGAATCCGGACACAGGCATTCTCTGATTTATTCTTATAGAAAGAAGACAACTTATGGAAAAAGCAGTATCATGGAAAAAAATCTTGATCCTCGCAATAGCAGTGTGTTTATTTGCAGGGATCATCTTCAAATGTAATCAGTTTCAGAAAACACCATTAGCATCCTATAAAGGACAAAAATATGAAAAAGCAGTTGTAACAAAGATCATCAAAGATAATCTTGCAGAAGATGGAAGTCGTTATGGAACACAGAAAGTTCTGGTCAAAATGACAACAGGAACCTACAAAGGAAAAGAAAAACAGGCGATCAATCCAAGTGGAACTTTATTTGGAGCGGATTGTAAAGTAGGAGCAAGGATCATCGTGATCGTAAATAAAAGTGGAACAAATGCAGGATTTACCGTATATAGTCAGGACCGTACCATGGCAATCTATGGATTTGCGTTGATCTTTGCAGCGGTGGTATGTGCGATCGGTGGGAAGAAAGGTGTTTATGCCATTTTAAGTCTTGTATTTGCGTTTGCATGTATCATTGGTATCATGTTTCCGATGATGTATCGGGGAATTTCACCGATCGTGTTGACGATCATTGTGGCAGTGTTGACAACGATCGTAACATTAGGACTTCTCGGTGGATATTCGAGCAAAACAGTGTCTGCGATCCTTGGAACAGCGATCGGAGTCGTGATCGCAGCAGTGGCAGCGATGGCATTTGGAAAAGCAGCAGGAATCACAGGATATAATGTATCGGATATCGAAGCATTGAACTATGTCGGACAAAATACGAAGATAAAGATCGGAGAATTGCTTTTTGCCGGAATCATCATTTCAGCATTAGGAGCTGTCATGGACGTTGGTATGTCCATTGCATCTACGATTCAGGAAATTTATGAAACAGACAAAACACTGTCCATGAAACGACTTTTTGTATCAGGAATCAATGTTGGAAGAGATATGATGGGAACGATGACGAATACACTGATCTTTGCTTATGTGGGCGGTGCAATAACAACATTAGTGATCAATTACGCATATGATCTAAGCTACAGACAGTTAGCGAACTCTTATGTGATCGGAATTGAGATCATGCAAGGACTATCTGGAAGTCTTGGTGTTGTATTAACAGTACCGATCACAGCATTGATTGCATCATTTCTTGCAGTGCGCAAAAAATAAATTTTATAATTCATAAAATAAATCATAAATACGGTCTATGGATTTTATAAAAAACATCTATAAATCTATTGACACAGAAAAAAATTTCATGTATCGTAAAAACATCAAAACAAGGAGAAACTAAGATGACAACAAGTAAGATGAATAATTGCACATTTTATTACTTTAGCTTTCAGGGTTATTATTTTTATCCTGACTATTTTTGTTGCAATGAATCATCGCCAAAACTTATGTCACTTTAAACCGACAGAGTAAAACATTTAAGGCATGCATTCTTGCAACAGAGTGCATGCCTTTTCTTTTTACTCAAAGAAACAAAGGCCGCACCAGAGAAGCAGGATAGAAACGACTTGCCAGGAAAGGACGAACATCATGATTATTATTTTAAAGAAACAGGCAGAAGAAGCAAAGATCAACGCATTAAAGAAAGAGATGGAAGAGCAGGGACTGGGAATCCACGAATCCGAAGGTGTTAACACAAGGATCCTTGGATTAGTGGGAGATACATCTGTTGTAGATATGCGTCATATCATGGCAAACAGCATCGTTGAAAATGTACAGCGTATTCAGGAGCCATACAAGAAAGCCAATAGAAAATTCCATCCAAACGATACTGTTGTTGATGTAAGCGGAGTAAAGATCGGTGGTGGAAACTTCCAGGTGATCGCAGGACCATGTTCTATTGAGACAAAAGAACAGATCACAGAAGTAGCAAATGATGTGAAGAATTCTGGTGCAGGATTATTAAGAGGAGGAGCTTTCAAACCAAGAACTTCCCCATACTCTTTCCAGGGACTTCATGGAGAAGGATTAGAATTATTATTAGAAGCCAAGAAAGCAACAGGACTTCCAGTTGTTACAGAGATCATGGATGCAAGTCATCTTCCATTATTCGAAGATGTGGACCTGATTCAGGTTGGGGCAAGAAATATGCAGAACTTTGAATTATTAAAAGAATTAGGAAAGATCAACAAACCAATCTTATTAAAACGAGGACTTGCAGCAACGATCGAAGAATGGTTAATGAGTGCAGAATACATTATGGCAGGTGGTAATGAAAATGTAATTCTTTGTGAGAGAGGAATCCGAACATACGAGACAGCCATGAGAAATACATTAGACCTTTCTGCAATCCCTATGATCAAGAAGAAATCCCATCTTCCAGTCATGGTAGATCCATCTCATGCAACAGGAATCAGAGATATGGTAGAGCCAATGGCATTAGCAGCAATCGCAGCTGGGGCCGATGGATTAATGGTAGAAGTTCATAATGATCCAGCCAAAGCATTATGTGATGGACCACAGTCACTGACACCAGAACAGTTTGATACATTGATGAAGAAGGTAAATAAGACAAGAGAATTCTTTCAGACATTATAACTAGAAAAAATCTTGCTGAGAATTGTAAATTAGGATATACTATAACTAAAGAAAGAAAAAGACAACCCGGGAATCCATTGATTTCCGGGTGTTTGTCAGTTTTATAGATTCTAGGGAAAAAGGAGAGATATCTTATGAAAGTAATCGTCGGACTGGGGAATCCGGGAAAGAAATATGACAACACAAGACACAATATTGGATTTGAAGCCCTTGATTATATTGCAGACAAAGAAGGCATAAGTATAAATACAGGGAAACACAAAGCATTGATCGGAACTGGTTATATAGGAGGAGAAAAAGTCCTTCTTGTGAAACCACAGACATTTATGAACTTAAGCGGGGAAAGTCTTCGTCCAATCATGGATTTCTATAAATTAGAGCCAGAAGATTTTATCATTATTCATGATGATATCGACCTTGATGTTGGAAGACTGCGTATCCGAAGAAAGGGAAGTGCAGGGGGACATAATGGACTGAAAAGTATCATCAGTCATTTAGGAAGTATGGATTTCCCAAGGGTGAAGATCGGTGTTGGAGAGAAACCAAAAGGATATGATCTGGCAGATTATGTATTAGGACATTTTACAAAAGAAGAACAGGCAATCTTTGCGGAACGTTTTGATGAAGTGTACGATGCAGTACAGCTGATCGTTATGGGCGACATCACAGAAGCGATGAACCGCCACAATAAGAAAAAGTAGGGATAGAAAGTGTTAGAACATATATTAAAAGACGATCCGGTATACAGACAATTAAAGGATGAGGTCCAAGATTACTGTGGCCCGGTTCTTGTATCAGGATGCACCGATACAGCCAAATGGCATCTGACCAGTCTGATCGGAAATCATAGGAAAAAGCAATTTAAGATCATCATCGTACCAGACGAGAACAAAGCAAGACAATGGGTTGAGGCAAGTCATTTCTTTGGAGAAAAGGTTCAGTATATTCCAGCAAAAGATCCATTATTCTATACAGCCGATGTTCATGGAAATGCAATCGCAAGAGACCGTATGCTGGCGATCAAGAAAATCGTGGATGATAAATGTGGAACCTTTGTGATGACAATCGATGCTGTGATGGATCAGGTTGTTCCATTAAGTGATATCAAGAATCATAAGATGACGTTTAAAATGGGAGAGACACTGGAAGAGGCAACGATCGCAGAAGAATTTGTTGCCAGAGGCTACGAAAAAGCACCATTTGTTGAGGCTCCAGGCGAGTTTGCTGTGCGAGGAGGAATCATTGATATTTTCCCATACACGCAGGAAAGCCCATATCGTATCGAACTATGGGGAGATGAAATTGATTCGATCCGAAGTTTTGATAAAGAAAGCCAAAGATCCATCGAAGAAGTCGATACTCTGACCATTTATCCGGCATCAGAGATCATTTTAAACCAGCCAAGGATTGAACATGGTCTTCGAAATATGGAAGAAGATTATGAGAAGTTATCACAGAAGTTTAAAAAAGAAAAAAAATATGATCAGGAAGCCCGCCTAAGAAAAGAAATGGACCGTGTTCGTGAGGAATTAAGGGAACTTCATATGTTGATCGGAGTAGAAGGTTATCTCCCATATTTTTATGAAAATACAGAATGCATCTTAGATTATTTTCCAGAAGAAAGCATGATCTATATGGATGAACCAAAACATATCAGAGAACGTGCAGATGCATTTTATCTGGAATTCTCAGAGAGTATGAAAAGCCGTCTGGAAGGTGGGTATCTTTTGCCTAAACAGGCAAATACGGTGACAGATTATGAGAGTATTTTATATCAGATCGAGAAACATAAGATGCTATGTTATTCGATTTTATCTGCTGAGATCAATGATTTTAGAGTTGCTAGAACCTTATTTATGGATACAAAATCCATTCAGTCTTATAACAACAGTTTTGAGCAGTTAGTCAAAGATCTTACCAAATATCAGAGTAAGGACTACAGGATCGTTGTTGCTTCTCCATCTGTTACAAGAGCGAAACGTCTAAGCAGTGATCTGAGAGAAAATGGTTTGGTTGTGACATATGATAAGGACTTGAAATATGGAGTGGAAGCAGGGCAGATCGTTGTCACAGCAGGAAAGCTTCTGACAGGAATTGAATACCCGGCAGCCAAATGGGTATTGATCTCAGAAGGAGACATTTTCAAAGGAAGAGAAGAAAAAAAGCGCCGAAAGAAAGAGAAGAAAAAACAAGGAGAAAAGATCCGAAGTTTTGCAGATATCAATATCGGTGATTACGTTGTTCATGAAAAACATGGAGTCGGTATTTACCGCGGAATCGATAAGATCACAACAGATGGGGTTGAAAAGGACTACATCAGTATTGAATATCAGGGCGGTGATAATTTATTTATTTTAGCATCAGCCCTAGACCAGATCGCAAAATACGCAAGTGCAAATGCAAGAAAGCCGAAACTTCATAAATTAGGTGGAAATGAATGGAAGAAGACGAAAACACGTGTCAAAGGTCAAGTCAAAGATATTGCGGAAGAACTCGTGCAGTTATATGCACTAAGACAGGCAAAAGAAGGATATGTCTATGACAAGGACACTGTATGGCAGAAAGAGTTTGAAGAATTATTTCCATACGATGAAACGCAGGATCAGTTAAATGCGATCGATGATACGAAAAGGGATATGGAAAGCAAGAAGATCATGGACCGACTGATCTGTGGAGATGTCGGGTATGGCAAGACAGAAGTAGCGATCCGTGCAGCATTTAAGGCAGTAGACAATGGAAAACAGGTGGCGTATCTCGTACCAACCACGATCCTTGCACAGCAGCATTACAATACATTTGCACAGAGATTTCATGATTACCCGATCACCGTACGCATGATGTCCAGATTCTGCACAGCAAAAGAGCAGAAAGAGACGATTGAAGGACTCAAAAATGGAACGGTAGATGTCGTGATCGGAACGCATCGCTTATTGTCCAAAGACATGCAGTATAAGAATCTGGGACTGCTCGTAATTGATGAAGAACAGCGTTTTGGAGTGACACATAAAGAAAAGATCAAGACAATGAAAAAAGATGTCGATGTCTTATCATTATCTGCTACACCAATTCCAAGAACCCTGCATATGAGTCTGATCGGAATCCGTGACATGAGTGTATTAGAAGAACCACCGCATGACCGAAGAGCGATCCAGACATATGTTATGGAATATAATGAAGAACTGGTCAAAGAAGCGGTCTACCGCGAAATGACACGTGGCGGGCAGGTATATTATGTGTATAACCGCGTCAATAATATCGCAGAAGTGACAGCCGAATTACAGAGATTGCTTCCAGATGCGAAAGTTGCATTTGCACATGGACAGATGAAAGAACGCGAACTGGAAGAGATCATGATGGGATTTATGAACCATGAGATCGATGTATTGGTATCTACAACGATCATCGAGACAGGACTAGATATTCCGAATGTAAATACAATGATCATTCACGATGCCAACCAGCTTGGACTGTCCCAGTTGTATCAGTTAAGAGGACGTGTCGGAAGATCGAATCGAAATGCATTTGCATTTTTGATGTACAAAAAGAACACACTGTTAAAAGAAACCGCAGAAAAACGATTACAGGCGATCCGGGAATTTACAGATCTGGGATCCGGTTATAAGATTGCAATGCGAGATCTGGAGATCCGCGGAGCAGGAAATCTTTTGGGACAGGCACAATCCGGTCATATGGAAGCAGTTGGATACGATTTGTATTGCAAGATGCTGAATGAAGCAGTCTTGAGATTAAAAGGCGAATTAAAAGACGAGGATGAATTTGACACAACACTCGATCTCGACATCAATGCATTTATTCCATCAACGTATGTGTATAATGAATATCAAAAACTGGAATTATACAAACGTATTTCATCCATTGAATCCAAAGATGAAATGGAAGATATGACAGATGAGTTGATCGACCGCTTTGGGGAAATGCCGAAAGCAGTCTACAATCTGTTATATGTTGCATATTTGAAATCATTAGCACACCACGCTTATATGACAGATGTGAAACAAAAAGGAGAAAAAGTCTCATTTGAAATGAAACCAGATGCAGCTGTGGACGTAGAAAAAATTCCAGTGGTATTAGAAGAATACAAACGTGAATTATCCTTCCAGGCAGGCAAGAATCCGACATTTGTACTGGATCTGTCAAAGACAAAGAAAGTGAAGCAGTTAGAAAAGATTGAACATTGTGTGAACTCGCTCAATTCATTGATAATCCGATAAGTTTGTGCTATAATATCGCCAGACATTAGCCTAATATAATCATAATATGAAGGAGAAAATGAAATGAAGAAATTAGCAAAGAAGTTGCTATGTTTAACTGCAGTTCTTGCGTTAACTCTTTCTTTATTTACAGGATGTAAAAGCAAGAATGAGAAGACATTATTTGAATATGCAGGACAAGAAGTAACATTCCAGGAAGCTCATGTATATGCAAGAATCATGCAGTATCAGGCAGAAGCTCAGTACGGAGCATACTTCGGAGACAGCATGTGGTCTATGCAGGTCGGAACAGACAGCAAAGGAAAGAAGATCACAATGCAGCAGTCTGTCAAAGACAGCGTTATCAACCAGTTAAAACAGATTAAAGTTTTAGCAGCACACGCAGACGACTACAACGTGAAGTTAACAAAATCTGAGAAGAAGCAGATCAAAGAAAGCGTAACTGCCTTCGCAAAAGACTCAACAGGTAAGAAAGTCATGAAGAAGACAGAAGCAGATAAAGATATGATCCAGAAACTGTACGAAGAAAGCACGATCGCAAGTAAAGTTATGCAGGCGATCATCAAGAAAGCAAACGTCACAGTAACAGATGACGAAGCCAAAACTGTCAAAGTCTACAAACTTGTCTTTACAACAAAGACAACAGACAGCAAGACAGGAAAAGAAAAAGACATGACAGCCGCTGAGAAGAAAGATCAGCTAAAGAAAGCAAAATCTGCATTAAAGATGATCAAGAAAGGCCAGAGTATCAGCTCTGTAGCTAAGAAGTTCAGCGTAAACTCTGACAACGAAGAATCCTATACAAAAGGAAAAGCCACATTAGGAACAAAATTCGAAACAGCAGCAGCAAAACTTAAGAAGAACCAGGTAAGCGGAGTCGTAGAATTAGACGATGCATACGTGATCATCAAGATGTTAAATCCAAACGACACAACAGCAGCTGCATCAAACAAATCCACACTGCTTCAGGAAAAACAGCAGGCAGCATACGAGAAAGTCTACAAGAAGTGGACAAAAGATGCTGACAAGAAGTGGGATGACAAGAAGTCTGTAGATCAGGATCTGTGGAAAGAAGTTAAGTTTAAATATAAAGCTACAACAGCATCTACAGCAACAACAACTACTACAACAGCAGCGAAGAACACAACAACAGCTGCAAAGAGTAAATAAAATTTCAATTTGTAGTTGGCCAACTGTAGATTTTGAGTATATGATAAAAAATAAATAAACGATCGGAAGAGCAGCTAGAGAATTTTTCTCACGTTTTTTACAGATCGCTGATCCGCCGGCTTTCCTTGCGAACTCGCCTTCAAGGGTATTCAAGACAGAAACTCTTTGAGGCTCAGACAACGCACCAAGCCGGCTGCGAATCCGTAAAAAACGTGGCAAAATTCTAATGCTGCTCTTCCGATCGTTTATTTATTTTTATCATATACCTGAAGTCTATAGAGTGGACAATTACAAGATTGGAAAACTTAAGTGGTGTGTATGTTGAGTGTTATCGTTTTTCAATTTTTGTAGTGACAGACAGTGTTTATTATAAATACCAATACAGTAAAACATACACACTGTGTAGTGGTTTGAATAGTCTTTAGTTTTATCTTATTTCTTGGTATTAAGTGGGGAAAGTACTCTGGAAGATGTGGAAGCAAGTGATGTAAAACCAGATATTATTTTGGAATCATTGAAAGATATTACAGAGAAATTGTAGGTAGGCTGTCATAGACACAACTACTCAGATTTTTCAATACTGTAATTGTCCACACTATAGACTTCTGGTATATGATAAAAAATAAATAAACGACAGGAAAAGCAGCATTGGAATTTTGCCACGTTTCCTGTCGTTTATTTATTTTTTATCATATACTCAAAGCCTACAGCTGGCCAACTACATAATCAAAAATTATGCCTGAGCCTTAGCCCACTCAGCAAATTTAGCGCTTTCAACCTGAGCAGCATCCATACTATCTGCTTTCACACCATAGTAGAATTTGATCTTAGGTTCTGTACCAGAAGGACGAACGCAAACCCAAGCTCCACCTTCAAGTTCATAATAAAGAACATCTGAAGAAGGAAGTCCTGTAGGTTCTACTTTACCGCTTTCTACATCAAGAATAGTATCTTTGCTGTAATCACGGATCTTAAGAACTTTATAACCAGCGATATCTTTTAATGGGTTCTCACGTAAATTAGCAAGCATAGCTTTCATCTTATCCATACCTTCTAATCCTGGGAAGTCCATTGCTGTGATGCTGTCTACGCAGTATCCATATTTCTCATACATGTCGATCATAACATCCCATAATGTCTTACCTTTTGTTGCATAGTAAGCAGCAGCTTCACAAAGAGCAACTGTAGCAGAAACAGCATCTTTATCTCTTGCATATGTACCGATCAGGCATCCGTAGCTTTCTTCTAATCCGAACAGATATGTACCTTTTCCAGACTGTTCAAATCCAAGGATTTCTTTACCGATCCATTTGAATCCAGTTAATACTTCGATCAGCTTCACATTGTAAGCCTTCGCGATCTCATCGACAAGGTTTGTTGTAACGATAGATTTAACAACAGCACCATCTGCTGGAAGAGATCCAGCTTTTTCTTTCTTCTGGCTTAATACATATTCGCATAATAAAGAACCAGACATATTACCTGTTAAAGGAATATATTCTCCGCTCTTAGCATCTTTTACATATACACCTAAACGGTCAGCATCAGGGTCAGTAGCAAGAACAAGATCAGCATCTTTTTCTTTGGCAAGAGCAAGACCTAATGCAAATGCTTCTTTTGCTTCTGGGTTTGGATAGCTGACTGTTGGGAAGTCACCATCTGGAAGTTCCTGTTCTGGAACAACATATACATTCTTAAATCCAAGATCGTCAAGTACGCGACGTACTGGAAGATTACCTGTTCCATGGAGAGGAGTATAAACGATCTTTAATTTGGAAGCCATCTCATCGATGGAAGCCTGGTTGATCACCTGTTTTTCAACTTCTGCGATATAAGCGTCATCAACTTCTTTACCGATCACTTCATATAAACCTGCAGTTACGGCATCTTCTTTAGACATTGTCTTGCAAGTTGAAATGTCAGTGATCGCATTAACTTTCGCTGTAACACCTGAAGCATGAGGATCTGTAAACTGAGCACCATCTTCCCAGTATACTTTGTATCCATTGTACTGAGGTGGGTTATGGCTGGCTGTTACGTTGATACCAGCGATACAGTCTAAATGTCTTACGGCAAATGATAATTCTGGTGTTGGACGTAAGGATTCGAAGATAAATGCTTTGATTCCGTTAGCAGCAAGAGTGCGGGCTGCTTCGTCAGCGAATTCAGGAGACATATGTCTTGAATCAAATGCGATAGCAACACGTTTCTTATCTGTTCCCTGTTCTAAGATATAATCAGCTAATCCTTGAGTAGCCTTTCTTACAACATAAATATTCATACGGTTGATACCAGCACCGATGATTCCACGAAGTCCAGCAGTACCAAATGCAAGATCTGCGTAAAAACGTTCTTTGATTTCATTTTCATCGTTCTCGATGGCTGTTAATTCTTTTTTTGTATCTTCATCAAAATAAGGATTAGAAAGCCATTCCTGATAAGTTTCTTTGTAGTTCATAAATTACTCCTCCTTTAAGTTATAAAAATGCCTTTTGTTTAATTATACCTTAAAACTCATGAAAAAACATTATAAATTTGTACATATTTTTCGAGGAAAATCGAGCGAGCTTCTTTATTGTGGATAAACTCCTCTAATTTCTCGATATATCGTGGAGAAATCCAATGTTTTTTGTGTGCCATATACTGATTCGAGATCTTCCAGAACTTTTCCGGAAATAAAAACAATCCATACAGGCATAAAAGATCATCTTTTGACAAAGGCATAAAACGGTCATAGTTTGATAAAAAGGTTTCACAAAAGGCAAAATTATAATTATTTTTCTCAAGTGCCTTCTTTAGGAAATAATAAACATCCAGAATCGGATATCCATGGTAAAAATGTTCAAAATGGATCGTAGCCGGGGCAGAGGATGTCATGATGATATTATGGTGGTTATAAGCCCCATGACACCATCCACGGCGAGAAGGTGTGGTTTCATTTAAGATTTGGATGGAACGCTCCATCTGTTCCCAAAAGGCTTTCGTCTGTTCCAAAAATAAATATTCAAAAACCCCTTTCTTTTTGCGTTTGCGTATGTAACGTGCAATACTTTTTAATTCCAAATATTTTTGCTTATAATATGTGGAAATGGATGTATATTTTCTAAGATTTTCAGATGAAAAAGAAATAGCAAGACAATGATTATGAAAGCTTGCGAGATTTTCCGCAGAAGATCTGATATCTTTTAAAGCATGAATATCACATTCCGTACCCAAATAAGTTTTTCTAAGCGCAAATGTTTCGTAATACCGGTCAAAAGTAAGAAAATATCCGTCTTTGTTTAAAATGTACTGGTCAGTTTTATAAAAATGATGGTCATGCATCGCCAAAGTCCATTCAGAAACAGCACCAAGACGTTCTTCTGATAGAGAAGTCTGGGATAAAGCATAGACATCATTTTCCCCAAAACACAAAACACAGCCTCGGCCCCGTCGGGTATGAGAGACAGAAATATCATATTGATCCAGCAGTGCCTGATATTTTTCGTTCAACATAGATCCTCCTTTATGTTCTACCTCTAATGATATGAAAATAAGACTAGGAATATGATAGAAACTTGCCATGAAAGTATAAATAGGATATACTGAACTTATCTCAGAAAGGAGTATATGAACTATGAGAAAAAGATTTTTATTAATTTCAACAATCATCGTGCTAAGCGCATTTACATTTGCAGCTTGCGGAAAGAAGAGCCCAAGCAGCCCTGAATCAACAAACAGCGAGACGACAACAGCAGAACCTACAACAGAAGAAAACACAGAAAAAGACACGACAGAAGAAGAAAAACCAGTTGCAACAGCAACATCAGAAGAAAGCACAAAAGAACAGACAAAGACAACAACAGCAACAAAGAAAGATGAACAGGCCAAACCAAAGAGTGCAACAGGTACTTATAATGGATTTGCAGACACAAGTTCTGTAGAGATTGAGATGTCTGATGGAAGTTACCAGACATTTATGGTGAATGATGAAGATCTTGTGAATAAATTAAATGATATGGACGAAGGAACTAAGATCACATTTACATATGGAGCTGTGGAAGGACAGGCGAATATGGAGATTCTTTCTATTGAATAATTTGAAAGATGTATCTAGTCTTTTATGTATGTAGACAAAGAAGAAACAGATTCAACATGGATCATATGCCGAAGGTATTCGGTGTATTATGTTGGGTCTGTTTTTCTTAAGGTCCGCAAAGATTTTACGAAGTCATGTATTGTAAACGTCAAGCAAAAAATAACAACTAGTTTTCTACTAATGATAAGACAACAGAGATATCCACAGTCAAATTGGCTGTGGATATTTAACAGGGAGGACAATTATATGAAAAAAATAAAGTACATCACAGCATTTTGTATGATGATATGCATAATCGTGCAACTAAATACAAATGTCTCAGCAAATGAAAATAATATATGTTATGTTGCTCACAGAGGATATACGAAATATGCACCAGAGAATTCAATTCCTGCATTTGAAGCCGCAGGCAGAGAGGGTTTTCAAGCAGTGGAGTGTGATATCCATGAAACTGCCAAAGATAAGAAAGGTAAACGCAGATTTGTGATCATGCATGATCAGACATTAAATCGTATGTGTGGATTATCTGGAAAAAATGTATATCAAAAGAAATTAACATATCAAAAGATTCAAAGCAAATACCATATCAAGACAGGAAACAATATTGAATCATATACCAAAAAACAATTAAGGATACCATCTCTTGAGGAATATTTAAGTATTTGCAAAAGATATCATATGAAGCCAGTGATCGAGATCAAACAAAAGATGAAAAAAGATACGATCAAGCGATTGTATCAAAGTTTAAAAAAAGCAAAAATGCAAGATCAGGCAGTCGTTACTTGTAAATACAAACAACAGCTCACATATATGAGAAAATATGCACATAAAATGCCATTAGAATATGTTAGGCATGATTTTACTCAGAACGATCTCTCATGGATGAAGAAATATCATATTAATGTAAGTATTGATAAAAATATCTTGTCGGATGATATGATCCAGCTATTTGAAACAAATAACATAAAGATTAACATTTGGACGATCAATAATAAAGATCAATTATATAATTTTACCAACAAGGGAATAAAAATCGTAACAAGTGATGATGTTCTGTGGAAAGAGTAAATACAAAGAGATTTTGACGAAAAATTAGTTGTATGTTAGATTATTCACATAACAGATTACGAATCGAAAAGGATAACGACTGTACATAAAACATGTATATCGTTATCCTTTTTTTATTGTTACATTAAATGCAAGTCACTCCATTTTTTCATATCTTGAAGAATCGGTACAAAACTTTTTCCTAAATCAGTTAAAGAATATTCTACTTTCGGTGGAACTTCTTGATACACATATCGTGAAATAAATCCATCTTGTTCCAATTCCCGAAGCTGCTTTGTCAGAGTAGATTGTGTAATATCGCCTAATCTTCGGCGGAGTTCTCCAAATCTTTGTATTTCATATTCTGAAATATACCATAAAATAGTTATTTTCCACTTTCCACTTAAAATATTTTGAATACGAACCATGGATGCACATTGAGGGAGTGGCGATTTCATATTGCTCATACAATTCCTCCTTTAATGGCATTATATATTTTTAAAATCATTATTACAAGGTACTATTATTTTTTGTACTTAGTATTATTTTTAGCACTATAAACGAAAAAAGACAGTACTTTTTAATTTTTACATACTTGCTATAATTTGAAATAAGAAAGGCGGTGACAACAATTAACACATCAATCAATATTGCAGGAATTACATTTAAAAATCCGATAATGCCTGCGTCTGGAACATTTGGCTCTGGACAAGAATATAGTGAATTTGTGGATTTGAACCAACTAGGTGCAGTAGTTACTAAAGGCGTTTCATTAACTCCATGGGAAGGAAATCCGGTCCCCAGAATCATGGAAACAAGCAGTGGAATGATAAATGCTGTTGGATTACAAAATCCTGGAATTGACGTATTCATAGAACGTGATATTCCCTTTCTTCAAAAATTTGATACTAAAATAATTGTTAATGTGTGTGGCAATTCGGTGTCTGATTACTTACAAGTTGTAGAAAGACTATCTGAAACTGTTGTCGATATGCTGGAAATCAATATTTCATGTCCGAATGTTGAACATGGTGGCATTGCATTTGGACAAGAGCCAAAGATGGTGGAATACATTACCAGTGAAATAAAAAAGATAACCCAAAAGCCTATTTCTATGAAATTAACACCTAATGTAACTGATATAACAGAAATAGCAAAAGCGGTTGAAGCAGGTGGAGCAGATTCTATTTCTCTAATCAACACAATTACAGGTATGAGAATAGATGTACAGAAAAGGAAATTCTGTGTTGCAAATAAAACAGGTGGTTTATCTGGTTCGGCAATAAAACCGATTGCATTAAGAATGGTTTATCAAGTCTGTCATGCAGTTAAAATTCCAGTAATTGGTATGGGTGGAATTGCAACAATAAATGATGTTTTGGAATTTATCATGGCTGGAGCAACTGGTATCGCAATAGGAACAGCAAATTTTAACAATCCTTTTGTTATGCCAGAAATCATATCAAAATTAACAGAATATATGAAAGAAAACAACATTGAAACCTTAGATGAAATCAGAGGTATTGTTGGTTAAAAACTAGGAGGAAATCATTATGCATTATACAGGAACAATATGGCGCCCACCATACGAAGCATACTCATTGTTGATTCAAGTAACAGCAGGTTGCACACACCATTCATGTAAATTTTGTACACTTTATGAGGATTTGCCGTTTAAATTCAAATTATCTCCATTTTCAGAAGTTAAAGCTGACTTGGCAGAAGCAAGTAAATATTATCGGAAAATATCTCGTATATTTTTTACTGGTGCAAATCCATTTGTATTAAGTACAGAAAAATTAAAAACATTAGCAAAAATGGTCAGGGAATATTGCCCTTTTTATAAAACAATCGGCTGTTTTGCAAGAATTACCGATATAATGCCAAAAAGTCTTGAAGAATTAAAAGAATTAAGAGCCTTAGGGTATGATGGTATTACGATTGGTGTGGAAACAGGCGATGATGAATCTCTTATCTTTATGAATAAGGGCTTTCAGTCAAAAGATGTATTAGAGCAATGTAGAAAATTGGACGAAGCAGGAATCAGCTATAATTTCTTTTATTTAACAGGAATTTATGGAGCCGGTCGTGGAGAAATCGGTGCGAAAAAGACAGCAATGCTTTTCAACCAGTTAAATCCTAAAATCATTGAATCTTCTATGTTGACAATTTATAAGACATCTGAATTGTATCAAGAGATTCAAAAGGGAAACTGGAAAGAAGAAAGTGAAATAGAAAAACTTATTGAATTAAAGACGCTTGTTGAAAATCTTACAATAAACACAAGAATTGTGACTGATGGTGCGTCCAATCTAATACAGGTTCGGGGCAATCTGCCAGCCGACAAGAAAAAATTGATTAAGCATTTGGAATACCAGATTTCCAATGCCGATGAAGCGTCTTTAAAAGAATATCGTGTGAATCTGCGACATTTGTAAAGTCGAAAGGATTTTTATGATTGGAATAAATGAAAATGCTAATCCCCCAGCTATGCTGGAGAGAATCTATATATACTAACACTCACTTATATTTTCAACCATCACCGTTGACATAAAAGTATACAAATGTTAGTATAATAATAGAAAAAGGTGCTACCGATATGACGGTCACCTGATATTTAATGAATCAAAAAATGATCGCTTAAATTGACAGGTTTAGGGCGATCATTTTTCTGTCTTGGCATCATGCTTTCCGCGATTGTAGCCAAGACTATAACATGCGATACACAATGATAGTACAGCAATTAAGCTTTCAATCGTTAGCATAATTCAAGTCCCCTTTCCGTCGAATTTCTCTTTTTCAAGAGATGATCTATGTAATCGGGGCTATAACTCCCACGTAGGAAGTGACCGCCATTCACGTCAAAGTGAAGTAACACCTGTTTTTATTTTATCAAACCATGTATACTTATTCAATTAAAATATTCTGTTTATTAAATTTTGTATAATATACAATATTAATTCAACACTCTTAAGTTTATATTTTGAATATTTTGACAAATCGGTGCTGTAGAAGCCCTTTTACCTTCTGTTAATAAACACAAAAATTATTAACCAGTACCGCTTAAGTCTCAGGGACCTTAAGAAATCACAAGCTCCTGCAGGTAAAAAAATATCCGTTGTTGAAAGAAAATATGTTATGATGAAAGAAAAAACAGAAAGGATATTAATATGACAAAGATTAAATTAACAGATAACCTTTCCTTATCTCAGATCATCAGAGGTTTTTGGAGACTGGATACTTGGGAATTATCAACAGACGAACTTATTGATAACATGAAATCAAGCATAGACTTAGGTGTAACATCTTTTGATACAGCAGAGATTTATGCAGATACTCTATGTGAATCTCAGATAGGGGAAGCATTTGCCAAAGACCCGGCATTAAGGGGAAAAGTAGAGCTGATTTCAAAAACAGGAATTTACAAACAAGAAATTAATGGAGAATCATTTGGGTATTATAATACAACTTATGATAGAATCGTACGATCCTGTAAAGAAAGTCTTCAGAGATTACATACAGATTATCTTGACCTATATTTAATTCACAGAGAAGATCCTCTTTTAGATCCATGGGAGGCAGGCAGAGCAATGCTGGATCTGAAGAAAGAAGGGCTGATCAAAGAAATCGGAGTGTCAAATTTTGATCCATTTAAATTTGATGCGATGAATAAAGCGGTTGACGGAGCACTTGTAACGAATCAGATTGAATGGAACCCAGTATGTTTTGAACATTTCAATTCTGGAATGATGGATTATCTGACAGTTAATAAAATTCATCCAATGATATGGTCACCACTTGCAGGAGGAAGATTATTTCAAGAAGATGATCTACAATGCAAGAAAGCGATGGATAAGATCAAAGAAATCGCTGAGAGACATAACTGTGAACCAGATACGATCGTGTATGCATGGATCATGTATCATCCAGTACAGGCAATGCCGATCGTTGGAAGCAGAAAGGTTGAGAGGATTGAATCTGCAGTGAAAGCAATGGATGTTAAATTAGAGCATTATGAATGGTACGAGATTTATGCAGCAAGCGGACAGCAGCAGATAAGATAATGAATAAAATGAATGAAAATAGAAAAATCGTGTTAGATACTTTAAATGAGCAGAACATCGAATATGAAATGTTTGAACATCAAGCGGTATACACAGTCGATGAAATCGAAGACTCTGATCTGTGGAATCATGAGAATGGAATAGGGGCTAAGAATTTATTTTTACGAGATGGCAGCGGAAAGCATCATTTTCTTGTGATCATTCGGGAAGACAAGCAGGCGGACCTTAAGAAAGTAAGAGATGAGATTGAAAGTTCCAGATTAAGTTTTGCCTCGGCCGAGCGTCTAATGAAATATTTAAATATTGAACCTGGATCTGTTTCGCCGTTAGGCGTTTTGAACGATCAGGAATGTGTGATTCCGGTATTCTTTGACGAAGATCTGAAAGAATATGAATACATTGCAGTTCATCCAAATGATAATACAGCAACAATCTGGATGAAACTTGCCGATCTTGTGAATGTCATAAAGTTGCATGGAAATCAAGTGAAATTTATCAATGTGGAATAAAATTCATGAATAAGAAAAAGAACACAAGATTCTTTGATTTTTTGAGAATTGAGGACTATAATGTAGCCAATGTAAAGAGTCAAAAGAATAAAGAGAAAGAAGGCAACGAACAAGATGAGTTATTATAGTGTGAATTTACCAAGTTATACGATCGGAGAGGGATGTTATAAAGAAATTCCGCATACAACAAGATTTTATGGAAAAACAGCTGTTGTGATCGGTGGAAAGATCGCAATGTCTAAAGCAAAAGATAAGATCTTAGAAGGAATCAAAGATTCCGATGTAGAAATTCTTGATTTCATCTGGTACGGAGGTGATTCTACCTATGAGAATGGTAACGCATTGATCGACATGGACGTTGTCAAGAAAGCAGACATGATCTTCGCAGTCGGTGGAGGACGCGCCTGTGATACATGTAAATATGTGGCAAATGAAATGGATAAACCATTATTCTGCTTCCCAACCGTAGCATCAAACTGTGCATCTGTCACAGCAATCTCTGTAATTTATAACCCAGATGGATCATTCAGAGAATATTACTATCCAAAGAATGCAAACCATACATTCATTGAATCATCCATCATCGCTGATTCACCAGAAGAATTATTATGGGCAGGAATCGGAGATGCATTAAGCAAAGAATGTGAAGCAGTATTTGCATCCAAAGAAGACGAATTATCCCATACACCAATGATGGGAGTACAGCTAAGCAAGATCTGTACTACACCACTTGTTGAATATGGAAAGAAAGCATTAGACGACTTAAGAGCGAATAAAGTATCTTATGAATTAGAACAGGTAGCGTTAGACATCATCATCAGTACAGGATTAGTATCCAACATGGTAAGTGCAGCACCAAAATATTACTATAACTCAAGCCTTGCACATTGTGTATATTACGGATCAACCGTTACAGAAGGCGGAGAAAAACATCTACATGGAGAAATCGTATCATTAGGTGTGCTATGCCTGTTAACTTTCGGAAAAGAATACGAAGAAAGAGAACGAATCGCAAAATTCAACCTAAGTATGGGACTGCCAGTATGCTTTGAAGACATTGAGATCACAGAAGATGATTTTGATGCAATGGCAGAGAAAGCAATGACCACTACAGAATGGGACTTCAAACCTGAGAATGCTAGGGTTACGAAGGAAAGCTTTATTCAGTGTATGAAAGAAACAGATGAATATGGTAGAAGTATAAAATTTTAATTGTATGAGTTGAAGGTCATCGAGTATTTAGAGAAAAAATGAAAGATAGCATGTGAGCAACACGAATTCCATTGACGGAGTTTTGACAGAACGCTTATCCGCTGGATCTCCTGCGATAACTCGCGTTGAAAGTTAC
>JAXJNA010000009.1:0-7689 GCA_036312945.1 Anaerostipes hadrus | reverse complement strand
ATTTTTTGCAAAATCGCAGCCAACACGGGCACTGTTTGAACGCAGTGAGTTGTGCAGGAGTGTTGGCGGATCAGCGTTTTGCAAAAAATCCGTCAATGGAATTCGTTTTTCGTACCTCTATCTTTTTTATGTTTTTATGAATACTCAATACATTTCCGTTATACAAATTACAATTTCTATGTAGTATTATATAATAATTCCGTATATATAACTAGATGATCATCAAAAAATAAACAAAGGAAGGGCAAGGATATGGAAGATCAAAAGATCATAGATCTATATACAAACCGTGAAGAAAGAGCAATTCACGAAACAGATAAAAAATACGGACGATTATGTACAAGTATTTCCATGGGAATCTTAAACGATATCAGAGACAGTGAAGAATGTGTCAGTGATACATGGCTTACCTTGTGGAATCAGATACCGCCAAAGAAACCGAATCCATTCAAAGCGTATATCTGCAGGATCATAAAAAATCTATCACTCAAACGCTATGAATATCATCATGCAAAAAAGAGAAACAGCCAATATGATCTTTCACTGGAAGAATTAGAAGAATGCATCAGCAAAGGACAAAATGTAGAAAGTCAGATTGAATTACGAGAGTTAAAATGGATCATTGCAAAGTTCATTGATGAACTGCCAAAAGAAAAAAGAATTTTATTTCTAAGAAGATACTGGTTTTTGCAATCAGTTTCAGAAATGGCGAGAGATTATGAAGTGACTCCAAAGAATATGTCAGTCAAACTGTTAAGGATCAGAAAAGAGTTAAAAGAATATCTGAAAGAGGAGGGATTTGAAATATGAAAGACAATAAGGATGAGAAAAAAACATTATTTCAGGCAATCGATGCAGTGGATGACAAATTTTTGATGGAAACTTTGGAAGATATGGAGAAGAGAAAGAAACAAAATCATAAACAACAATCAAAATTTAAGCAGATGACACCAATGGTGAAAGCAGCAACGATCACATTGATCTGTTTTCTGACCTTAGGAATAAGTGTTACCGTGGCAGCAGCGACATCCAAGACATTTCGACAATGGATTCAAAAGACATTTATGCCACAGACCATACATAAAGTGACAGAAACCAAAGATGTTAGCGATCATAAGAAAAATCAAAAGATTATGCTAAAAGATAACATGGAAATCAAACAAGGACACAATCAAAGTTTTATCTGCCAGTATCATTATGAAGGGAAATACGATATCGAAGTGACAGACAAAGTGTATACAATCGAAGGAAATCATTTAAAAGAATTAAAACCAGAGAAAAAATGGTTCCATGGAACTTATAATGGAAGAAAATTTTCATTTCAATACGCTGTGATTCGTGGAGAAATTTATGTATACAATATGAAAGGAAATATCAGTGATGTTTTCTGGAAAGTATGGAACAAAGATATGATTTATGTTTCTTTATATCATGTAAACAAGAAAGATGATATCGTACAAAAAGAATGTATTGCAAAATTAAATCTCAAGACAGGGGAAGTAACAAAGATCACAGATGACACAAAAATCTGTAATATGGAGATGTCGCCAGATGGGGAATGGATTTTGTTAAATTACAGAAGTGAAGGATATTGGACTGCATTGAATCTGAAAACAAAAAGAGAGATTAAACAGCCAGGAATCAATGGATATGCACATAATGAGGAAATTTGTTTTATTGGAAAAGACCAGATTGTAGCGATGGGAGATCCGATTATGACAAAAAATTCTGAATATAATGTCTGGAACAAGATTGATCTAAAAACAGCCAAAACAACAAAACAATGGGATGATCGGTCCCAAAAAGAACAATATTCAAACAACGAATGGTATGTATACAAACAGAAGAAAGGAAAGTTACGTTTAAAACATCTGGCATATGAAACATCCATTGATATTCCAGATATCAAAACAGTATATATTATCGATGATGCAGGAGATTATGTTTTGTTTGACGATGATCAAGGCAATGATTATTTGTGTAATTTGAGAAATAAGACATATAAGAAATTTACATTACCGAAGAAATATAGGGATGATACGCAAATGTATCTGGCAGGAAAAGAGAAGAAGATGTTAGTACAGAATGGGAAAGAAGTGTATCTGATCGATATTAGTGATATGTATAAAAACATCCAGACAAGGAAATAATACCACTATTATTTTCATAAAGAAGGATGTGACAAAAATTGAAAAATCGTTTATGCATTGAAAATGTTATCGGAAGGGAAGTCTTAGACTCGAGAGGAAATCCAACAGTAGAAGTTGACGTACTTTTAGAAAATGGAGCCTTGGGAAGAGCAATTGTCCCTTCTGGTGCTTCCACAGGTAAATATGAGGCATTAGAATTAAGAGACCGCGAAAAAAGATATCGTGGATTAGGTGTTGAAACAGCTGTTAATCATGTGAATCACAAGATTGCAGACCGCCTGATCGGTAAAAATGCACTGAACCAGATTGAGATCGATCAGATTATGTTAGAAGCAGATGGAACCCCAAACAAAGAAAGATTTGGAGCAAATGCAATCCTTGGGGCTTCTCTTGCAACCGCCAAGGCAGCAGCCAATGGATTAGGTCTTCCACTATATCAATATCTTGGAGGCAGCTTCGCATCGAAACTTCCCATACCAATGATGAACATATTAAATGGAGGAAAGCACGCAGATAACACTGTCGATTTTCAGGAATTTATGATCGCACCAGTTGGGGCAGACTCGTTCAAAGATGCTTTGATGATGGGAACTGATGTGTATCATACATTAAAATACATTTTGAGGAGAAATCATTTAAATACAGGTGTTGGAGATGAGGGAGGTTTTGCCCCGAATCTGGAAAGCTCAGAGCAGGCGTTAGATCTTTTGGTGCAGGCAATCGAACAGGCAGGGTATAAAACAAAAGAAGAAATTGCGATCGCCATGGATTGTGCTGCATCAGAAATCTATAATGAAGATGAGAAAGTTTATCATTTTATGGGAGAAAGCAGAATGGCAGGCAAGGAAGTAAGAAGAAATTCTGAAGAAATGGTGCAGTATTATGAAAAGCTTGTCGAAGATTATCCAATTTTTTCTATTGAAGATGGGTTAAATGAAGAAGATATGCCAGGATGGAAGGTATTGACTTACCGTCTTGGAGAGAAGATCCTGTTAGTTGGAGATGATTTATTTGTAACAAATGTTGCACGGCTAAGAGAAGGAATTAAGGAAAATATTGCAAACAGTATTTTGATCAAGCCAAATCAGATCGGAACATTGACAGAGACATTAGATGCCATTGAAACAGCTGCAAAATCAGGCTACAAAACGATCATTTCTCATAGATCAGGGGAAAGTGAAGATACAACGATCGCAGATATTGCAGTTGCAAAGAATACAGGACTGATCAAAACAGGAGCACCATGCAGATCTGACCGTACTGCAAAATACAATCGTTTATTACGTATTGAAGAAGAGCTTGGAAGTTTATCAAAATATGGCTGGTAAAAGGATAAAAATGTAAAAACTATGCAAAGTATTGTTGTTTTCCTTGCAAGTTTGATATGTATATGTTAGAATGAACCACAGTGAATGGAAATATATTAGGAGGCATATTGTGAAAACAGCATTAACTGTAATTTTTATTATAGCATCAATTTTATTAATCATATTAGTATTAATGCAAGAAGGAAAAGAAGCAGGATTAGGTTCTTTAACTGGTTCAGCAGACAGCGGAACATACTGGAGCAAGAACAAAGGTCGTTCTAAGGAAGGAACACTGATCAAGGTGACAACATTCTTTACGATCGTATTTTTCGTAACAGCAGCAATCCTTTGCTCAAGATTTATTTAGAAAAGATAAGCACTTCTTAAACTTGTTTTAAGAGGTGCTTTTTATGTCGAAGAGAATTTCCATAAAAAGATTAAGAAGATTTAAATATACAGGAGAACGTAATGACAGATAAACGATTTAACAGAAAGAAGAAAATTAAAGCGTTGATCAACGATCCTTATTACCAGCCAATGAAACAAAGAGAGATTGGATACCTGATGCAGGTAGCTCCAGAAGATCGCGACGAGTTTGTTGAGATCTTGAATGAACTGGTAGAAGAAGGATCGATTGAAGTAAGTAAACGCGGAAAATACATGCCGCCAAGTGTGAAGACAGTGAAAGGAACATTTAGCTGTACAAGCAAAGGCTTTGGATTTGTAACTGTGGAAGGGGAAGAAGATGATTATTATATTCATGAGAAGAACATGAATGGAGCTTTTCATGAAGATACTGTTTTGATGCAGGTATTAGATGATCATCCAACTTCTGGAAGAAGAAAAGAAGGAAAGATCATCAAGATTCTGGAGCGAGGAATCAAGACGGTAGTAGGAACGCTTCAGAAGAACCAGAACTTTGGATTTGTGATTCCAGATAATTTAAGATTTGACAGTGATATTTTTGTATCCAAATCCCAGTGTAAGAATCTTACCAGTGGATTTAAAGTAATGGTAGAGATCACAGATTATGGAGATATCAGAAGAAGCCCAGAAGGGAAGATCATAGAAGTTCTCGGACATAAAGATGATCCAAGAGTTGATATATTATCTATTGTGAAAGCCTACGGAATCCCAACACAGTTTGAGGATGATGTTAAAATGCAGGTTGATACAATCCCGTCTGAGATCAAAGCCTCTGATTATAAAGACCGTATGGATATCAGAGATTGGCCGATGGTAACGATCGATGGGGAAGATGCCAAAGACTTGGACGATGCGATCACATTATCAAGAAAGGGAAAGAATTATTTGCTTGGAGTACATATCGCGGATGTATCCGAATATGTAACAGAGTACTCTCCATTAGATAAAGAAGCGTTAAAACGAGGAACGAGTGTATATCTTGTAGACCGTGTGATCCCGATGCTTCCACATCAATTGTCGAATGGAATCTGTTCCTTAAATCAGGGATGCGACAGATTGGCATTAAGTTGTATCATGGAAGTTGATCCAAGTGGAAAGGTTATCGATCATCAGATCGCGGAGACATTGATCAACGTTGATCATCGTATGACATATACATCCGTAGCTAAAATTTTGGATGGGGATATAGAAGAACGTAATAAATACGAAGATTTTGTAGAAATGTTTGAGTTAATGAAGGAATTATCCGACATTTTAAGACATCGCCGACATGAAAGAGGAAGTATTGACTTTGATTTCCCAGAATCTAAGATCATTTTAGATGAAAAGGGCCGTCCAGTTGATGTTTATCCGCAGGTAAGAAATGCAGCAACAAAGATCATAGAAGATTTTATGTTGTGTGCCAATGAAACGATCGCGGAAGAATTTTACTGGAGAGAGATTCCGTTTTTATATCGAATCCATGAGATTCCAGACCATGAGAAGATTGATAAGTTACAGGTGTTTTTACAAAACTTTGGAATTTATTTAAAGAGCAGCCACGATGAGATTCATCCAAAAGAAGTACAGAAGCTGTTGACAAAGATCGAGGGGACACCAGAAGAACCATTGATCAGCCGTTTGACATTAAGATCCATGAAACAGGCAAAATATTCTGCATACAGTTCTATGCATTTTGGACTGTCCACAAGATATTACTGCCACTTTACATCCCCAATCCGAAGATACCCAGACCTTCAGATTCACAGGATCATCAAAGAAACATTGCATAATAAATTTACAACAAGACGATTCAGTCATTACGATGCAATCCTGCCGAAAGTCGCAGAACAGTCATCTAAGATGGAACGCCGTGCAGAAGAAGTCGAGAGAGAAGTATGTAAGCTTAAGAAAGCGGAATACATGAGAAGGAGAATCGGAGAAGTCCATGAAGGAATCATTTCCGGTGTGACAAACTGGGGAATCTATGTGGAACTTCCAAATACGATTGAAGGAATGGTGCATGTATCCATTCTTCCGGGAGACTATTATTACTATGATGAGAAGACGTATTCCATGGTAGGAGAAAGAACTGGAAGGACATTTAAATTAGGAGAGAAAGCGAAGATCCGTGTCAAAGATGTGGATATGATGCTTAAGAATATTGATTTTGAGTTAGTGGAGGATGATGATTATGAGCAAAGCGAAGACGGATGGAATTAAACTCATTGCAAACAATAAAAAAGCAAGACATGATTATTTTGTAGAAGACAGTTTTGAAGCAGGGATCGTACTTCATGGAACCGAAGTAAAATCCTTAAGACAAGGGCACTGCAGCATCAAAGAATCCTTTGTTGATATTGATAATGGAGAAGTATTCATTCATCAGATGCATATCAGTCCTTATGAAAAAGGAAATATCTTCAACAAAGATCCACTTCGTACAAGAAAACTATTATTGCATAAATCTGAGATTTCTAAGATGATCGGACAGATCAATCAGAAAGGATATACATTGATTCCGTTAAAAGTATACTTTAGTGGAAGTTTGGTGAAAGTTCAGATCGGATTATGTAAAGGTAAGAAACTCTACGACAAACGACAGGATATCTCAAAGAGAGATCAGTTAAGAGAAGCACAGAGAGACTTCAAAGTGCGTAATTTTGGATAAAGAGCAAAGATTGTATAAGAACTTATACAAAAAGACTTGACATCTTATATAAGAGACTATATAATATGATTTCGAGACTGGGAAGAATCTCAGTCTCGAACCAAGCTAATTAATTCCGGGCTAGTAAAGGTTTCGACAGGGGTTATGAAGCTTGAGGAGCCATTGGGAGGGACCACCTTACGGTACAAACTTAAATATAAACGCAGATAATAAATTAGCGTACGCTGCCTAGTTTGCAGCAGTCAGCTCTAGATCACCTGTAGTCTGGAATCCTGGCTTCAAACATGCAGGACCCTTGACCGGTCAAGCTTTGTGCCGGTTAAAGTATTGATGAAGCTACTGAAACTGTGATCCTGTTAGTCGGAGCATAGTAGAGGGAATGAAAGAAGACTGACTGTAATGGGAGAGCCTCATGTGAATTGGCTTTTGGACGTGGGTTCGATTCCCACCTAGTCCACTAAAGCTGAACAAGTCGAACTCTGTATATGATATTATCGTATACAGGAATATGTTTTGTTTGGTGTATCGAAGAAAATAAAAGTAACGACATTGTATGTTACGAAAGTGATATACAGTGTCGTTATTTTTATGCTATAATGCGGATATGAATTTAACAAATTGGAATTGACAGAGGTAATGAAATGTTTGAAGAATTAGGAATTAGTTTTGGCACAGCACTAATCGTCTTACTTGCATTATATTTTATAGTTAAGTGGGCGGTCAAAAATGGAATAAAAGAAGCCTATAGGGATATTACAGGGAAAGTCACTGCCGAGGATATTGAGGCAGAACAAATATGTAACGAATAGGAAAAATAGTTAATAAAGAGAGGTGCATATGCTATGCCAGGTATACTCGTGGTTGAAGATGATGAAAATTTAAATCGTGGAATTACATTTTCACTGAAAAAATCCGGATATGAGGTTTTTTCAGCAGAATCAGTGAAAAAAGCGAAAAGAATTGCAAGTGATAATAATGTGGATGTTACCTTTTGTGATGTGACTCTTCCGGATGTGAATGGACTGGAATTTGTAAGGTGGATGAGATGCAATTATAATACATACATTATTTGCCTTACAGCACTAGATCAGGAGATGGATCAGGTTATGGGATATGAAGCAGGGGCAGATGATTATATTACAAAGCCGTTTAGTCT
>JAXJNA010000008.1:0-11176 GCA_036312945.1 Anaerostipes hadrus | reverse complement strand
AGTTATAAGCGAATCTGGCAGTATTGGCATATCGAAAAAGTTTTGTATTCTGTTTATTATTTGGGATCAGCATGACTCGAATTGTTTTTATCATCTTCTTCACCACCATCATCTATCAGTTCTTTTAATCCTTTTTTCTTATAGTTTATACCAGAACCTATATCACTAATTATTTCAAATGCTTTGCCCTGTGCAGTAAGATACAATTTCATATTCTCTATTTGTCGTTCCAGATCATCTTTTTGTTTGAATCTGCAGATCTGCATTGTTGATTTTAATCTAGATTCATCATATTTTTAGTTTACATTATTTTACAAATATTAGCAAGTATTTTCCAGTTTATTCCACATATTTTATTTATTTTTAGTATACTATAGTTATTTCATGTTTTCAATACTCATTTTGTTTAATTACACATCATGCAATCCTACTATCTTCAATCCACTTTTTCTACATCTTTCCTCCACAATCAACCTATGTTAAACTAATTATATAACAATTATTCAACGACATATTACATAAACAAAAAGGAATCCTAACACATGACTTTAGAAGAAGAATATCGTCTATCCTGCTATGAGGAACTGACGATTCTTGGAAATCACAATCATATATATTTAGTTAAACACAAACTGTCTGGTGAGATTTTCGTTAAGAAAGTTTTATCCAGATTTTCTTTGGATGTTTATAAACAGTTGAGGGACTTACAAATCTCCGGAATTCCAAAAATTCATGACCTGATTCTTGAAAATGATTCTTTGATCCTGATTGAAGATTATATTCATGGACAAACTTTGGAACAGCTTTTGGAACAGCTGCTCGCGGAACAGGCAACGCTGGTCTATTCGGATGCTCTTGCAATCATGCGTAAGCTTTGTGATGTGTTAAAATCACTTCATACTCTGACTCCTCCAATCATTCATCGTGATCTGAAATTGTCGAACATCATTTTGACCAGTGAAAATCTTGTCTATATCGTGGATTTCGATACTGCCAGATATTATGAATCTGGGCAGGAGCAGGACACGGAATTACTTGGAACGAAAGAATATGCCCCTCCAGAACAGTATGGATTTGGGCAGTCTGATGCCCGCTCTGATATTTATGCATTGGGGATTATTTTTAACCGCTTATTGACAGGAGAATATCCAAAACATCAATTGGCAGATGACAGATATCGTTCCGTCATTTCAAAATGTATTCGATGGAATCCTGAGGAACGTTTCCAGACGATCGAGGAACTTGAGGCAGCTTTACATGATAATATTTCCTCTGATATTGGAAAACCTGGATTTACGCTTTCTTCGATACATTCTGATATTCCAGGATTTCGTACTGGAAAGCTGTGGAAAATGATCTTAGCATTCTTCGGATATCTCTCTTTTCTTTACTGTAGTATGACTTCAGATTTCACAAATGCAAAAACCGGACTTCCTCTAACTGGACTGCAACTATGGCATGAGCGTTTTTTTGTATTTTTGATGCTGCTCAGCCTTATTTTTTATAATTTTAACTACAAAAATATCCGAACCAGATCTTTTCTGGGTCATTCTTTCCCTTTTGTACTTCGAATTGTTCTGCAGTGTCTGATTTCTTTTGGAATTTTGATCATTCTTATGTTCTTTATGCTGCTGATCGAAGAAATCATATGGTAGGTTCTTTATCGCTGACAGTAAAAATTTACGCTGTCAGCGAAACATTTCTATATGAATATTTGCTACTCTTATTATTGTTCATATAGAAGGGAGGAATTGAATATGAAAACTTGGAAATTAGTTTCTGGAATCATCTCAATTGTGCTTTTTGCTTTTGTTATGTTTCAGTCTTGTGCTGCTGGAATTTCAAATTCTTTAGCAGAAAATGGGGAAAGTGGCGGTTCTGCCGGATTGATCGTTGCGATCATTTTATTGGCTGGTGGAATTGTTTCTATTGCTACAAGAAATGGTTCAAAAGGTGGTAATATCGCACTGATTGTTTTATTTGCACTTGGTGCACTTTGCGGATTTACTATGGCAGGAAGTTATGCAGATTTAAATGTATGGGCTGCCTGGTGTCTGATCTGTGCGGTATTTGCAGCAGTTTCCTTAAAGAAGGGGCAATGATCGTTTATTATAAGAACAAAGAGAGAAAGGATATTTACATATGCAGGATCAATTAACTGATCATTTAGATCAACAATTAAAATCTACTTCTTTGGAGAATTTTTCGGATTATCTTAAGAATCTTCAGCAGTTACCAAGCCTGCAGGATTTTTTCTCTGTTTATATTGCAAAGCATGACCTGAAAATTTCGCAGATCATCAAAAACAGTGGGATATCACAAAGCTATGCCCATGAAATCTTAAATGGAACGAAACCTCATCCTTCCAGAGATTATCTGCTTGCTTTGTGTCTTGGGGCTCACATGGATCTGAAAACGACGCAGCATGCTCTTCGGACCGCTCAGTTAGGGGAACTTTATGCAAAAGTCCCAAGGGATGCAGCAATCATGATGCATATCAATAATGAAAAATGGAATCTCATTGATATTAATATCTTTCTGGAAGAACATGGTCTTGATGTGATTTCGCTTTCTAAAAAAATTTCATAAATAATAGCAAAAAGATCAGCTGTAAAACTTTCTACAACTGATCTTTTTTATATTTTCATCATTATATGAAATTATCTTTTTTCAACACCTAAAGTAACTTTCTCACCATTGATGTTCCATTCTTTTTCATATCCAGCAACTTCTCCGGCTTTCACTTCATCTGCTAAAACATCTCCAGCGATCGCTGCTTCGTTTCTTCCGATGATGTCTGCGGCTTTGTCTGATCCTTTGTAAGAGAATGTGATATGATCTGTTACTTCGAATCCTGCTTCTTTTCTCATAGACTGGATCTTGCTGACTACTTCACGGACGAATCCTTCTTCTAACAGTTCTTCGGATAAGTTTGTATCAAGCACAACTGTCACTCCATTGTCTGCTTCTGTTACGAATCCTTCCTGTTTTACCATTTCGATCAACAGATCTTCTTCTGCTAATTCTACTGGTGTTCCATCAACTTCAAATGTTAATACTCCCTTAGAGTCTAACTGAGCTTTCGCTTCATTTCCATCAACTGCTGCTAAGTAGTTTCTGATTCCTCCAACTAATTTGCCGTATTTTGGTCCTACAGTCTTTAACTGTGGTTTGAAGTTGTATGTTGTGAAGTTTGATACGTCATCTGTAAATGTGATATTCTTCACATTTAACTCATCTAAGATGATCGCTTCGTCATAATCTGGCAGAGATGCTTCTGCTTTTACATACATCTGTCCGATTGGCTGACGGTTCTTGATTGCTGCTCCATTACGGCATGCACGTCCTAATACGACGATCTTTAAGACGAGATCCATATCTGCTTCTAATTTCTCATCAACCTGTTCTGCATTGTATACAGGGAAATCACATAAGTGGATACTTTCTTTTGCAGATGCATCAACACTTCTTACGATGTTCTGGTAAATCTCTTCTGTCATGAATGGGATCATTGGAGCTGCTGCTTTACATACAGTAACTAATGCTGTGTATAAAGTCATATATGCATTTACCTTATCCTGTTCCATTCCTTTTGCCCAGAAACGGTCACGGCAGCGTCTTACATACCAGTTACTCATATCATCTACAAATTCCTGTAATGCTCTTGCAGCTTCTGGGATTCTGTAGTTTCCTAAGTTATCATCCACAGATTTAACCATTGTGTTCATCTTAGATAACAGCCATTTATCCATTACAGATAACTTGTCATATTCTAACGCATGTTTTGTTGGATCAAACTGGTCGATCTCAGCGTATAATGTGTAGAATGCATAAGTATTCCATAATGTTCCCATGAATTTACGCTGTCCTTCTGTAACGGCTTTTGCATGGAAACGGTTTGGCAGCCATGGGGCACTATTTGTATAGAAATACCAACGGATCGCATCTGCTCCATGCTCTTCTAATGCATCGAATGGATCAACTGCATTTCCTTTGGACTTACTCATCTTCTGTCCGTTTTCATCCTGAACGTGTCCTAATACAACAACGTTTTTATATGGTGCTTTATTAAATAATAAAGTTGAAATTGCCATTAAGGAGTAGAACCATCCACGAGTCTGGTCTACAGCTTCTGAGATAAAGTTTGCTGGGAAGTTATCTTCGAAGATCTCTTTATTCTCAAATGGGTAATGCCACTGTGCGAAAGGCATAGATCCTGAATCGAACCAGCAGTCGATTACTTCTTCTACACGATGCATTGGTTTTCCACAATGTGGACACTTAATTGTTACCTGGTCGATATATGGACGGTGAAGTTCAATATCGTCTGGACAGTTATCAGACATACTCTTTAATTCTTCGATGGAACCGATAGAATGCTGATGTCCACATTCACATTCCCAGATATTTAATGGAGTTCCCCAATAACGGTTTCTTGAGATTCCCCAATCCTGTACGTTCTCTAACCAGTCTCCAAAACGTCCTTTACCGATGCTCTTTGGTACCCAGTTAACTGTATTATTATTTGCGATCAGCTGATCTTTTACATCTGTCATCTTGATGAACCAAGATTCTCTTGCATAGTAGATCAGTGGTGTATCACAACGCCAGCAATGTGGATAGCTATGCTCGAATTTTGGAGCATCATATAATAATCCACGGCTCTCTAAATCTTTTAAGACTTCTGGATCTGCTTTCTTAACAAATAATCCGGCAAATGGTGTTTCTTCTGACATATTACCGCGTTCGTCTACTAACTGTACAAAAGGCATCTCATATTTGCGTCCGACTTTCGCATCGTCTTCACCAAATGCTGGTGCGATATGAACGATACCTGTACCATCTGTTAATGTTACATATCCATCACATGTTACATAGAATGCTTTCTTGTGCTGTTTCTCTGCAACTTTTGCTGCACAGTCATATAATGGTTCGTATTCTTTGTATTCTAAGTCTTTTCCTTTGTATGTTTCTAAGACTTCATATGCAGGTGTTCCTGCTTCTTCATCTGCTAATCTTCCAAGAACTGTATCAAGCAGTGCTTCTGCCATATAATATACATATCCATCTGCAGCTTTTACTTTTGCGTATGTTTCTTCTGGGTTTACGCAAAGACCGATATTAGATGGAAGTGTCCATGGTGTTGTTGTCCATGCAAGGAAATATGCATCTTCATCTACTAATTTAAAGCGAACGATCGCTGAACGTTCTTTGACATCTTTGTATCCCTGTGCCACTTCCTGTGCGGATAATGGTGTTCCACAACGTGGGCAGTAAGGTACGATCTTAAATCCTTTGTAAAGTAATCCTTTATCCCAGATCTGTTTTAATGCCCACCATACAGATTCGATAAAGTTATTATCGTATGTGATGTATGGGTTCTCCATATCAGCCCAGAAACCTACTGTATCTGAGAAATCTTCCCACATACCTTTGTATTTCCAAACGCTTTCTTTACATTTCTTGATGAATGGTTCCATACCGTATTCTTCGATCTGTTCTTTTCCATCAAGACCTAACATCTTCTCAACTTCAAGTTCGACTGGAAGTCCGTGTGTATCCCATCCAGCTTTACGAATGATCTTATGACCTTTCATTGTCTGGTAACGAGGGATCATATCTTTGATAACACGAGTTAAAACGTGTCCGATATGTGGTTTACCATTAGCTGTTGGTGGTCCGTCATAGAATGTATATGTCGGATCGTCTTTTCTTTCTTCGATACTCTTTTCAAAAATTTCGTTTTCTTTCCAGAACTTTACGGTCTCTTTCTCGCGATCGACAAAGTTCATGTCAGATGATACTTTCTTGTACATCTTCATCTCTCCTTTTACTTCTTAGAAAATCTAATGAAATAGGAACTTTTACAGGATTTTGCTTCCTATAAAATAAAAAAGGTGCCGTCCTAAAAATAGGACAACACCGTTGCTTCTAAACCACCTATTTCACATACTATCATATGTTATCCCGTTAACGGAGGATACCGGCACAGCTTACTTCATTCAGCCTGCAGCTTGGGAGTGATCTTCCTTCTTATCTTACTAACATCCGGCTTCCACCGCCCCGGACTCGCTCCTGCGTTCATGATAGAAGTACTGTCTCCTTCTTCGCTTTTATCATACTAAGTTATCTTAACACTTGAAATGGCGGTTCGTCAATATAGAAATTGTATGTTTTGGGGATTTCTTCTTATTTTGTATGGAATACTTCGTAGTAATGTTTTAAACAATCTTTAATTCCGTCTTTTGCAAGTGTTACACTGTCATAATAGCTTCTTTCAGCGTATCCATCTTTTGTATTATCTCTTGCTGCATTTAATAAATCTGTACAGATATTTACTTTACAGATTCCAAGTTCCACTGCTTTGGATAAGTTCTCATCTCCTGAACCAGATCCTCCATGAAGTACCAATGGTACAGAAACCTCTGCTGCGATTTCCTGTAATCTCTCAAAATTAAGATGTGGTGTTCCTTTGTATTCTCCATGAGCTGTTCCGATAGAGACTGCAAGGGAGTCAACATCTGTCAGTTCCACAAATTTCTTTGCTTCTTCTGGTGTTGTTAACATTGTATTTCCTTCAACATGATAGCTGTCTCCTTCTCCTACGTGTCCGATCTCAGCTTCTACTGTCACATTTCTTTCATGTGCGTACGCTACGATCTCTTTTGTCTTGGCCACGTTTTCTTCAAATGGAAGGCTTGATCCATCAATCATAACAGAGGTAAATCCGGCATCAATGGCTTTCTTAACCAAGTCGATCGTAAATCCATGATCATAATGAAGCGCGATATCTTGGTTACTTTTTTGGGCATAATATTTTACGATCGCTGCGGCTTCTTCAATGCCTAATGTCGGTGTATGTACCTCTGCGAGACACACCATCAGTGGGTGTTTTGTTTCTTCGGCTGCCTCAATGACACCTTTGATATTCTCAAGGTTTACAATATTGGCAGCTGGTACTGCGTAATGTCCTGCTTTGGCTTCTTCTAACATCTTTTTGCTGTTTACTAACATCTCTCATATCCTCCTAAAATCCATTGTATTATTTTCTATCATTCATTCTTAAAAATTCGCTAACAGATAATCTTCTGCTTCTTTGGACCATAAACCATTGTGTTCTTTTGTGATCTTAGCTAATTCTTTAAATCGATCGTCTGTTTTTCCTTTTTCTTCAAAATCATCAATTGCTGTTAATTCAAGATTCTTTCCAAGATAGATCAGTTTCTTTCCTCCTGGGATCTTTGGCAGATTCAATACAGTATCGATCTGTGCATCAATTCCCCCGATATGTGTGATCATAACAGCTGGCTCTAATCTTCCCTCTCCGGCAAGTTTTAAACATTCTCTCATATCATCGGTATTTCCACCGCTTGATCCTACCAGATGGTGCATCTTGTAATGTACGTCAAAGAAGTTAAACATTGCAGATAATTTTGGATCAACCGGCCCTGCGAAGAAATTTAAGCATCCATCAAATCCTAAGATCTCATCTGCCATCTCGATCACTGGTCTGACTGGCGCATATACAGATACATCATCAAATCCTGTTCCACCAGTTAAATCTCTTAAGGCTTTTACTGGATCATCAACTTTCGCTGTATTTACAAAATGAATTTCAACGCCTCGTTCTTTTGCATATTCTTCTGTAAATAATTCGCTTGCTCTTTTTAATCTTGCTTCATCAATATCTGTGATCACCAGCAGAGATGGCTTGCGGTCACAATTTAACATGTAACTGATCGCTCCTAATCCCATTGGTCCGCAGCTTGCAAGAAGTGCACTCTTTCCACCTTCTACGATTCCCATCTTATGTTCGTAAACACCACGTTCGCTGTGATACATAGAATGAAATGCTCCAATGATACAGCTCATCGGTTCTGCCAGTGATGCTTCAAAATATGCACTGTTTTCATCAAATGGTAATAAGCAGTCTTTCTCCATTACAATGGATGGAACTTTAATAAATGTTGCTGCTCCTCCGCAGTATTCATAAGAATATCCGATCGCTGCCATGGAACCTTCGATATTCAACGCTGGCTGCATCGTGTATTTTGCTCCAACTTTATATTTATCTTTCCATTTTGCTCCAACTTCACGAATGATTCCTGCACATTCATGTCCTACGATAATTGGATGTTCGCTGATATCATCATTGACTCTCTGATGTTTTGCTCCCTGAATGGATTCTTTGTAAGTAGACATGCAGACACTATCTGTGATCAATTCCATTAAGATCTCATCGTCTTTTAGTTCTCCCATGTCAAATTCTTCTAATCTTAAATCTGATTCTCCATAAAGTCTGACTGCTTTTGTCTTCATAGCTTATCTCCTTTTTAATCTCTGTTTGCGTTACATGGTCATTTGACCATGTACTGCGTCATTTGATACATTCATTATAGGTTTCCCATTTTTATTTGTCAATACGATTTTTTATTTTTGTTTTTCTATTGCATAAGAAAAAATGCTGATTTACGAGATTTGCAACAACAAAAAAGAGCTGATATGCTTCCTTTTCTTCGCATATCAGCTCCATATTCTAATCTTTATCTTATTTTAATAATAATTCTGCCGTCGGCACATCCGTTACCAGTACATTTACCAGCCCACCTGAGATCGCACCCTTAATTGCTTCAATCTTATCCTTTCCATAAGACATTCCAACTCTGACTGGAATCTTTGCGATCTTATCCAATGAGATTCCGATCATTTTCCTTCTCAGATCTTCATCGACCGTCTGTCCGTTCTTGTCATAGATTCTTCCAACAATCTCTCCAACTGCACCCTTTTTCATCAGTTCTTTGTATTCTTCTTCTGTCCGTATTCCTGCCTTGATGATAGAAGAATCCTTCTGCATTGATCCAATTCCGATCAACGCAATGTCCGCTGTCTCCGCCATATGAAGAACTTTGGCGATTTCATCAATTCCTTCAATCAATTCCTTTTCTTTGGCTCCATCTACGTACATTGGCGCTGACAGATTATAACTTGCACAATGCAACAAATTTCCAACTTTCGTTGCAAGTGTATTGGAATATGTTGTTGCATCCCACGAATCTAACTGTGTCACTCCCGGTGTTCCAAGGAATGGAACGATCTTTACATTCTGAAAAGAAAGGGATCTAAGCCTTTCATCTTTCACAAGCTGTTCCACAAATCCATGCATCGCTCTTCCCCATGTCATTCCAAGTACCATATTTTTCTTCAACACTCTTAAAATATAATCCACCGCCTGAAATGCCACTTCCTGCTCGGATGACTGATCATATGCTGGCACAGCGACCAATGCCTCTGTCAATCCATATTTTTCTTCTAATTCCCGTTCCAATCCAAGATTGCTTTGTTCTGGATACTGAATTCTGATCTGAACATACCCTTCATTGCGTGCCTGGATCAATGCTCTGGAAATGCTTGTTCTTGATGTATGTAATTTTTGCGAGATCTCTTGTTGCGATAATCCATCACGGTAATAAAGTTCTGCTGCTTTTATTAAAAAACGATCACTTTTCATCTGATTTCCTCCGTTCTTAATATGCCACATTACATATGTGGCTTTCTATATTTATATTATCTGGTTTTTTATTTATTTTCAATGAACATTTTCTAACCTTATCAAAATCCTATTTTACATTTTTTTAACATTTTGTTTACTAGATTTTATGTTTTTTTGCATATAATTATATGATAAAATAATAGTTAGTTTATGTTAATTTATTTTTAAAAAAACGATCCGGAGGTAAACAACCCATGTTAAGAATTGGAATTTTAACCAGTGGTGGCGACTGTCAGGCATTGAATGCTGCCATGCGTGGTGTAGTAAAAGGTTTAAGTGTAAAGAGAAATGATCTGGAGATCTATGGTTTCCGCGATGGATATAAAGGTCTGATCTACGATATCGCTGATCGTATGACACCAGATGATTTTTCTGGAATTTTAAACCGCGGAGGTACAATTCTTGGAACTTCCAGACAGCCATTCAAAAAGATGCGTATTCCTGATGAAAACGGTCTTGATAAAGTCGAGGCAATGAAAAGTAATTACCGCAAATATAAATTAGACTGTCTTGTGGTTCTTGGTGGAAATGGAACTCACAAAACTGCAAATTTACTTCGTGAAGAAGGTTTAAATGTTGTAACACTTCCAAAGACAATTGACAATGATCTTTGGGGTACTGAAATGACATTCGGATTCCAGAGTGCCGTTGATATTGCAACCGATACGATCGACCGGATTCATACAACAGCTTCTTCTCACAGCCGTGTATTTATCATCGAGGTTATGGGGCATAAAGTCGGACATGTTACCCTGCAATCAGGAATTGCCGGTGGAGCTGACGTAATCCTGCTGCCTGAAATTCCTTATGATATTGATAAAGTAGCCGAAGTTGTAGAAAACCGCTTTGCAGCTGGAAAGAAATTCTCAATTATCGCAGTTGCTGAAGGTGCAATTTCAAAAGAAGATGCGAAGTTAAAGAAGAAACAGTATAAAGCAAAACTTGCAGAAAGAAGATATCCTTCCGTTGCTTATGAGATTGCAGCTGCATTAGAAGAAAAAACAAATCGTGAAATCAGAGTTACCGTTCCTGGTCATACACAGCGTGGTGGCGCTCCTTGTGCTTACGACCGTGTACTTGCTACAAGAGTTGGAGCATATGCCGCTGAATTGATTCTTAATAAAGAATACGGCTATATGGTTGGTATCGTTGATGGAGATACTCAGAAAGTTCCATTATCAGAAGTTGCTGGAAAATTAAAGTATGTAGATCCAGAATGCCAGATGATCAAAGATGCTAAGACTATCGGAATTAGTTTTGGGGAGTAACTTGTAGTTTGATGACGGAAATTATTGGTGGAATATTATAAAAATGGTTATATGTCTGCGACGCGCTCTCGCTCGACTCACTACGCAGCTGTACTAAGCTCCTGAATGATCTTACGATCATCCACTCACTAAGTGCAGGCGTGTTCCTACGGTCGCCGACATATAACCATTTTTATAATATTCAAATAATTTACGTGATTCAAACCACTATATAGACTTCAGGTATATGATAAAAAATAAATAAGCAACCGAAAGCGATGCATTGGAATTTTGCCATATTTTGAATAAATTCGCAGCCCAATTGGACGAATGTCTGAGCTTCAAAGACTTTGGTCTTAGACAAAACTCCAGAGCGAGT
>JAXJNA010000007.1:0-40135 GCA_036312945.1 Anaerostipes hadrus | reverse complement strand
TGTGCATACTTCATAATCATTCACCTCCTACCTAATACATCACTCTTTATCCTGAGTTTGTCAATATATAAAAACAGAGATAAAAGATAAATTTAAAACTTATCTTTTATCTCTGTTTTTCTTAACTTAATGACATTGCAGTGAAGATGGGATATGTCAAGGAGTCTACGAACAACTGCCAGAAAAGTATCAGACGATACCATGTTATGACTATACAGACAGCCTGATCATTCCTGGATTTGCAGATCTTCATGTTCATGCGCCACAGTATTCATTTAGAGGCTTAGGAATGGACCTTGAATTGTTAGACTGGCTAAATACCCATACCTTTGTGGAAGAAGCGAAATATCAGGAACTAGCATATGCCGAGAAAGCATACGATATTTTCGCAGATGACATGAGAAAGAGTGCTACGACAAGAGCCTGTGTATTTGGAACCATCCATAATGAGGCAACGTTACTTCTGATGGAGAAATTAGAAGAAGCTGGGATCAAAGGATTCGTTGGAAAAGTTAATATGGACAGAAATAGTCCAGATTACTTGTGTGAAGCAAGTGCGGCACAGTCAGCCAAAGATACCGAAGAATGGATCAAAGCCTCTAAGCAATTTGAAAATATCCGTCCGATCTTAACACCAAGATTTATTCCAACATGCACGGATGAACTAATGGAAAAATTATCAGATCTGCAGAAGAAATATGATCTTCCAATGCAGTCACATCTGTCAGAAAACTTTGGTGAGATTGCTTGGGTGCAGGAACTTTGCCCGGATACTTCTTTCTACGGAGAAGCTTACAATAAATATGGGATGTTCGGAAATGATTGCAAAACGATCATGGCACATTGTGTACACAGCACAGAAGATGAGATCAAGATGATGAAAGATCAAGGAGTATTTATCGCTCATTGCCCAGAGTCAAATACAAACCTTTCCTCCGGGGTAGCTCCGATCCGAAAATATCTTGATACGGGAATGAAAATAGGTCTTGGAAGTGATGTGGCAGCAGGTTCTACATTATCCATGTTTACAGCAATGTCCATGGCAATCCAATGTTCCAAACTTCGCTGGAGACTTTCAAATCAGGAATTAAAACCATTAAATATTGAAGAAGTATTTTATTTAGCGACAAGGGGAGGCGGAGAATTTTTTGGAAAAGTAGGAGCTTTTGAAGAAGGATATGAATTTGATGCAGTCGTATTAGATGATTCAACTCTTCGCCACCCGCAAGAGTTAACAGTGAAAGAACGATTAGAAAGAATGATCTATCTTGCAGATGATCGAAATGTAGTTGCAAAATTTGTAAATGGAAAGAGTGTTCCGAGGGATAAAGATGGAGACGAAACAGCAATTTTTGGAGGAAATCAATAAAGTCAAAGGAAGCAAAAGAGATTACTTAAATAAGTTATTTCAATATGTATCAGAAGCAGTCATCCGGGCGGCGGTACATAAAAATGTAAAAAAAGATGAGTTTATTATTCGAGCAGGAGAGCCATGCGATACGGTCTATATTATCTTAAAAGGCGATGTTGCGGGGGTAGATTATCAAAAATTAGGAAAAGTATATTATTTTATGGATTTTGCAAAGATGTATATTGTAGGAGATTTTGAAATTTTTTCCGAAGACACAAATTATAGTGTTTCCATCTGTGCATCTAAAGATAGTGAGTTGTTAGCAATTCCAGCATCGATCTACTGGAAATGGATCAAACATGATGAAAATGCATTGTTGTTAAGAATTAAAAATATAATGACCATTTTGACATCAGAAAAAGCAAGTGATCGAAAATATATGTTTATGAGCTGCAAAGAAAGACTGATGAAATATCTTATTATATCTTATGGAAGTAAGCACGGAAAACAAGGGGGAAGTCTCCGTCTTAAGAAAACTCAGGCGGAATTGTCAGAAAGAATCGGATTTAATGTAAGAAGTGTTCAGAGAAGTATCGCAGCACTGGAAAAAGAAAAACTGATCGGAAATGAAAACGGTAAGATTACGGTAAATGAAGAACAATATCATGCAATGTGCGATGCTTTAGAAGAATAAAAAAGGAGAAGATCATGAAAAAATTTAAAAGAATATTTACAATCGTTATTGACTCATTTGGGGCAGGTGCAATGCCAGATGCAGCTGAATATGGAGATGCAGGAACAGACACAATGGGACATATCTCAGAAAATGTTGATGAATTCAAGATTCCAAATCTTCAGAAACTTGGAATTGCAAACCTTCACCCATTAAAACAGGTAGAAGCGATCGAACGCCCAATGGGTTACTATTCTTTCTTAAAAGAAGCAAGCACAGGAAAAGATACAATGACAGGACATTGGGAAATGATGGGTCTGCATATCACAACTCCATTTAAAACATTTACAGAAACAGGTTTTCCAAAAGAATTGATCGATGAATTAGAAAAAAGAACCGGACATAAAGTCATTGGAAACAAAAGTTCTAGTGGAACAGAAATTTTAGATGAACTTGCAGAAGAAGAAATTGCAACAGGAAATATGATCGTGTATACATCTGCAGATTCTGTCCTTCAGATCTGCGGAAATGAAGAAACATTCGGGTTAGATGAACTTTATCGCTGCTGTGAGATCGCTCGTGATATCACAATGAAAGATGAATGGAAAGTCGGTCGTATTATTGCAAGACCTTATGTAGGAAAGAAAAAAGGAGAATTCAAACGTACAAGTAACCGTCATGATTATGCATTAAAACCATACGGAAGAACTGCATTAAATGCGTTAAAAGACGGTGGATATGAAGTTATTTCTGTTGGAAAGATCTTTGATATTTTTGATGGAGAAGGATTAACTCAATCAAATAAATCAAAAAGTTCTGTACACGGAATGGAACAGACGATTGATATTGCAAAGAGGGATTTTGAAGGATTATGCTTCGTGAACTTGGTAGACTTTGATGCATTATGGGGACACAGAAGAAATGTCAAAGGATACGCAGAAGAATTAGAAAAATTTGATGTGAAATTAGGAGAACTTGTAAAAGAACTAAGAGAAGACGATCTTCTGATCATCACAGCGGATCATGGAAACGACCCAACACATATAGGAACAGATCATACAAGAGAAAAAGTACCATTTTTCGCATACTCTCCATCCTTAAAAGGATACGGAAAATTAGAAGAAACAGATACATTTGCAGTCATTGGGGCGACCATTGCAGACAACTTTGATGTAGACATGCCAGATGGAACAATTGGAACATCCCTTCTCGACAAATTAAATTAAACAGATAGGAGAAAAAATATATGAAATTAGTATTAAATATCGTAGGAATGTTGATCGTTTTGGCAATCTGCTTTCTGATTTCATGGGACAGAAAAAATGTTGAATGGAAAAAAGTTGGAATCGCATTAATTGCAGAGATCATTATTGCAATTATTATCGTAAAAGTACCACTTGGACAAAAACTGATCAGCTTATTATCCAATGGATTGACAGCAGTCATCAACTGTGGAAATGAAGGATTAACCTTCGTATTTGGAGATCTTTTTACGGGGAATATGAGTATTTTTATCATTAAGAGTCTTGGAAATATCATTTTCGTATCAGCACTGGTAAGTGTCCTTTATTACTTAGGGGTCATTGGATTTATCGTAAAATGGATCGGAAAAGGTGTTGGTAAATTAATGGGAACAACAGAAGTAGAAAGCTTTGTTGCTGTAGCCAATATGTTTCTTGGACATACAGACAGTCCGATCTTAGTCAGCAAATATTTAAAAGATCTGACAGACAGTGAAATCTTTTTGATCCTTGTATCAGGAATGGGAAGTATGTCAGCATCTATCCTTGGAGGATACCATGCATTAGGAATCCCAATGGAATACTTACTGATCGCGAGTGCGATGGTACCACTTGGAAGTATCATGATCTCAAAGATCATTTTACCTCAGACAGAAAAAGCAAAATCCATCACAGATGTAAAAATGGATAACAAAGGAGATAATTCCAATGCTATCGATGCCTTAGCAGAAGGTGCAAACACAGGAATGCAGATGGTCATTTCTATTGGGGCATCCATTGTAGGATTTGTCGGGATCGTAGCAGTATTTAACCTGATCCTTGGAAGATTCGGAATCAGCTTATCACAGATCTTCTCATACATCTTCGCACCATTTGGATACCTTCTTGGATTAGATGGACAGAATGTTTTATTTGAAGGATCTTTACTTGGAAACAAACTGATCTTAAATGAATTCGTAGCATTCCAGGATCTGGGAGCAAAATTAAGCGCTCTTGATCCAAGAACAGGCATGATCTGTGCAATCTCCTTATGTGGATTTGCGAACCTTTCCAGCATGGGAATGTGTATCGGAGGAATCGGAGTTTTATGTCCAGAAAAGAGAGGAACGATTTCTCGTTTAGTATTCCGTTCTATGATCGCTGGTGTATTCGTAAGTTTAATGAGTGCATTGATCGTCAGCATGGTAACGCTTTTTTAAATTCATTTAAATGAATCGTCAGATATTAGATAAAACAGGAAAATAATACAGTTAACGAAAGGAAATATTATCATGGAAAGAAAAGAAATTTTAAGTATTGTAGATCATACATTATTAGCTCAGACAGCGACATGGGCAGATATCAAAGAAATATTAGATGATGCAATGAAATATGAAACAGCATCCGCATGTATTCCAGCAGCTTATGTAAAACAGGCTGCAGAATATGTAGAGGGAAAACTTCCAATTTGTACAGTTATCGGTTTCCCGAACGGTTACCATACAACTGCAGTTAAAGTGTTCGAGACAAAGGATGCGATCGCAAATGGTGCATCTGAGATCGACATGGTCATTAACATTGGATTTTTGAAAGACGGAAGATATGAAGAAGTAGAAGAAGAGATCAGACAGATTCATGAAGCGTGTGATGGAAAAATCTTAAAAGTTATCATCGAAACATGTCTGTTAACAGAAGAAGAAAAGATCAAAGCGTGCGAGATCGTTACAAATGCAGGAGCAGAATTTATCAAAACATCCACAGGATTCTCAACAGCAGGAGCAACATTTGATGACGTTGCATTAATGAAAGAGCATGTTGGAGAAAATGTGAAGATCAAAGCAGCCGGTGGAATTTCAAGTTTTGATGATGCAGAAAAATTCATCAGTCTTGGAGCAAGCCGCTTAGGAACAAGCCGTTTGATCAAGATCATGAAAAATACAGACAATGGTGCAGGATACTAATTTCAGAAAACGGGGAATTGAAAAATGAGTACAGCATTAATGATTGAGATTTTTGGATATATCGGATGTGTTTTTGTTATCATTTCTATGCTGATGACATCCGTAGTAAAACTAAGAGTGATCAATACGGTCGGTAGTTCTATTTCTGCAGTCTATGCAATGATCGGACATTCCTACCCACTGGCGGTGGTCAATGCCAGTCTTGTGGTGATCAATATTTATAATCTGATCAAGTTAAGTAAAGCAGATGGAAATCACTATGATATGATTCGTGGGAACAAAGAAGATTCCTACTTAACATATTTTATAAAACACTATAAAGAAGATATGAAAAAATACTTCTTAGAGAACACCTTGGAGCTTTCAGCAGCAGATACCATATATACAGTCTGCTGCGAAGGGGTTCCAGCCGGAGTATTAGCAGGAAAGAAAGCCGGAGATACTCTAGAGATCAGCTTTGACTACACAACACCAACCTACAGAGACTGCTCCGCCGGACGTTTTCTCTATGCGAAATTAGCAGAAGAAGGATATAAGAAATTTATCTGTAAAGAAGTAACAAAAGATCACAAAAGCTATCTTGAAAAGATGGGATTTGTAAAAGAAAACAGCGTTTATGTAAAGAATGCATAGTACAAAACGGTGCTATAGAAGTCCTTTTACCTTCAGTTAATAAATACAAAAATTATTAACCAACATCGTTTAACATACACATCTGTGGTGGTTTGAATAACGTAAATTATTTGAATATTATAAAAAGAGATCATGTGTCAGCAACCGTACGAACACGTCTGCACTTAGCGAGTGGATGGTCGAATGACCATTCAGGAGCATAGTACAGTTACGTGAGAGTCCGAACGCAAGTGGGTTGCAGACACATGATCTCTTTTTATAATATTCCACTAATAATTTAAGCTATTCAATCACAAATTAATCAGATTCTACTTCGCATGTAAATCCAGCATCTGTAATAGTCTTGATCGTATCTTGAATTCCCTGTCCATCTGCAGTCAGATATCCTGAAGCAAAGATAGAATTCACAACGGTCAATAATTCTTTTTCTCTTCCTTTAAAATAAATTTCACGTCCAGCGGCGCAGCGGATATCAGATGTTGGAACCAGTAATCTTGCCAGACATAATACTTTCAATCCGTATTCGGGCGTTAAATTTGAAGTATCTCTATCCTGTAAAGGTGTTCCTTTGATCGGAATTAAGAAGTTGATCGGAAGTGCTTCTGGATTGATTTCTTTTAAATCAAATAGCATATCAACAACATCTTCCTTGCTTTCACCCATACCAATAATACCACCGCTGCAGATCTCAAATCCAAGATCTTGTAACATATGAATGTTGTTTACACGCTGTTCATATGTATGTGTTGTACAGATATTTGGATAGTTAGAACGGCTTGTATTCAAGTTATGGTTGATACGGTCTAACCCAGCTTCTTTTAACATTAATGCCTGTTTCTTTGTTAAAAATCCGATAGAGCAGCATAAATGTGTTCCTTCTTCTTTCATTTTACGAATCTTAGAAGCAAGTTCTTCAATTTCTTCATCACTGAATTTCATACCGCTTAATCCGATACAATGACGGGACAGTTTATGATCATGGACAAATGTGTTATCTCCATATAATTTTTCATCATCGACCCATTTATATTTTTCAATATCCGCATGGGAACGGCAGGACTGGGCACAGTAAGCACAGTTCTGGGAACAGTTTCCGCTTCGGGCGTTTGTTAAAAGATGAATGCTTACATGGTTCCCTTTATATTTTTTACGAAGTGTTCCAGCACGTTCGATCAGTTCATTTAATTGTTCGTCAGGGGTATTTAAGATGGCGATCGCTTCTTCACGGGTTAAATTTTGTTCTGAATTCATATGATATATACCTTCCTTTGTTTAAATTCAAAATATCTTATTAACTTGAACTTTAGCATGGATAAAAGTAATTGTCAACATGATAAAAGAAATGGTTAACGATTGTGAGAGCAATAAAATAACGATTGACATTTATTTTTATTCTCTGTATAATACTAAAAAGTTAGGAAGCTAACCATTTTTAGAGAGAAAGGGATGAGTAAATGCATGATATAAATGATAAGATCAATAACATACATATGGGAAAGCTGATTCATATGTTATCGCATGAGATGAAGAGGAACCAGCCAATTGATAAAGTGATCAAGGCTGATCTTACCATCATGCAGAAACATATTTTAAAGTTTATTTTATTAGAAACAATGCATAAAGATCTTTATCAAAAAGACATTGAGGAAGAATTTCAGATCCGCAAATCAACTGTGACAGGATATGTACAGTTGATGGAGAAGAATGGATATCTGACAAGAGAAAGTGTCAAAGGAGATGCTAGAAAGAAGCGGCTGGTACCAACAGAGAAAGCCGAAGGATTAAGACAGGCAATCTTGGAAGATATTAAGCTTAGTGAAAAAAGGATGGAAAAAGGCATTCCTAAGGAAGATGTCATAACATGCAAACATGTTTTATATCAGGTATTACAAAATCTTATAGAAAAACACAAGGAGGAAGGAAAGAAAGATGAATAAGACCCTATTAAGATCAGTCCGAGAATACAAAAAACAATCCATACTTGCTCCAATTCTGGTAATTCTTGAGGTACTGATGGAAGTTTTGATTCCGATGGAGATGGCAAATATCATTGATATCGGAATGACAAGCGGAGATTTACATTATATTATCCAGCGAGGAGTGATCCTGGTTGTTATGGCAATGTTATCCCTGTTTTTCGGAATTTCAGCTGGAAATATGGCAGCCGTTGCAGGGGCTGGATATGCCAAGAACTTAAGACACGATATTTTTTACAAAGTGCAGGAATTCTCATTTAAGAATATCGACCACTTTGCAACATCAGGACTTGTTACACGTATGACAACGGATATCACAAATATTCAGATGGCATATATGATGAGTATTCGTTTGCTTGCGAGAGCACCGATCATGGTAATCCTATCATGGGTGATGACATTAAAATACAGTGTGACCGTAGCGTTACTATTCTTGATCGTGATTCCATTATTAGGTGGAACACTGATCTTTATTGCGAAAAAAGCACATCCGCATTTTATCAAAGTATTTGATGAATACGATATCTTAAATAACTCTGTACAGGAAAATGTAAATGCCTCCCGTGTGGTAAAAGCATTTGTACGTGAAGATTATGAAATCGATAAATTCCATGGAATTTCCAAGTATGTATACACACTGTTTACAAAAGCAGAAAAGATCGTTGCATGGAACTCACCGGTGATGCAGTTTACAATGTATATTGTTGTATTGATCCTTGTAGCGATCGGTGGAACAGGGATCATCCATGGAACAATGGGAACTGGAGAATTAACAAGTATTATCGTATACGCATTACAGATCATTGGTTCTCTGATGATGGTAACCTTTGTATTCGTAATGATCATGATCGCAGAAGCATCCACAGATCGTATCACAGAAGTTTTAGAAGAAGTACCGGAAATGCAGGATAAAGCAGACGCAGTAACAGAGGTGAAAGACGGAGAGATCATCTTTGATCATGTAAACTTCAGTTATGCAGGAGAAGGCGGTAACCTTTCCTTAAAAGATGTTGATCTTCATATTAAATCTGGACAGACGATCGGAATCATTGGTGGAACAGGTAGTGCAAAATCTACTTTGGTTCAGCTGATCCCAAGACTTTATGATGTTACAGAAGGATGTGTGAAAGTCGGTGGAGTCGATGTCCGTGATTATAACTTAGAAGCATTAAGAGACCAGGTATCCATGGTGCTCCAGAAGAATGTATTATTTACAGGAACAATTTACGATAATATCCGATGGGGAGATGAAAATGCATCCGATGAAGAAGTTCAGAGAATGTGTAAATTAGCACAGGCAGACGGATTTGTAAATGAATTTCCAGCTGGATACAATACACAGATCGTACAGGGTGGAAACAACGTTTCTGGTGGACAGAAACAGAGATTGTGTATCGCAAGAGCGTTATTAAAGAAACCTAAGATCTTAATCTTAGATGATTCCACAAGTGCAGTCGATACAAAAACAGATGCATTGATCCGTAAAGCATTCAGAGAAGAAATTCCGAATACAACAAAGATCATCATTGCACAGAGAGTATCTTCCATCGAAGATGCAGACCAGATCATCGTATTAGACGACGGAAAGATCATGGGTGTTGGAACATCCGAAGAATTATTAAAGACAAATGATATTTACCGAGAAGTCTATGAATCACAGGTGAAAGGAGGAGAAGACGATGAGTAAAAGACCAGAAAAGACGATCAACAGAAATACGGCGAAGACAGCAAAACGTCTTTTGAAATATGTAACAGATACTTATAAATTACAGTTTATTCTTGTATTTGTCTGTATTTTCATCAGTGCAGCAGCTTCTGTATCGGTATCTTTATCATTGAAATTTATGCTCGATGACTTCATCATTCCTTTGGTTGGACAGAGTAATCCGGATTTTACAAACTTTTACCATGCAATGATCGTTCTTGGATGCATCTTTGCAGCAGGTGTCATTGCAACATTTATTTATACAAGGATGATGGTATTTATTGGACAGGGTGTTCTAAAACGTGTCAGAGACGATATGTTTGAACATATGCAGACATTACCGATTCGTTATTTCGACCAGAATACAAATGGTTCTATCATGAGTTTATACACAAATGATACGGACACGTTAAGACAGATGATCAGTCAGGCAATTCCGCAGGCATTGATGTCATTTTTCACGATCATTGTAACATTTATTTCTATGTTAGTATTAAGTCCGATTTTAACGATTCTTGCAGTTGTCGTTATCGGAATCATGATCACGGTCACAAAAGCGATTGGTGGAAACAGCGGAAAATACTTCATCCGTCAGCAAAAATCATTAGCCGATGTGACAGGATTTATCGAAGAGAGAATGAATGGACAGAGAGTTGTCAAAGTCTTTAACCACGAACGTAAATCAGAAGAAGAATTTGACAAGTTAAATGAATCCCTGTTTGAAAGTGCTGCAAATGCCAACAAATATGCAAATATCATGGGTCCGGTTGTAGGTAATATTGGAAACCTTCAGTTCGTATTAACAGCGGTATTAGGTGGAGTATTAGCCATCGAAGGTATTGGAGGGATCACACTAGGTGTCATGGCATCATACCTTCAGTTTACAAAGAGCTTCACACAGCCATTTATGCAGGTTGCACAGCAGTTTAACTCTATTGTAATGGCACTTGCAGGTGCAGAAAGAATCTTTGCCCTGATCGATGAAGAACCTGAGACAGATGAGGGATATGTAAGATTAGTAAATGCGAAGAAAGATGAAAATGGAAACATTATCGAATGTGAAGAAAGAACAGGAATGTGGGCATGGAAACATCCACACTCTGCCGATGGTTCTGTAACATATACAGAATTAACTGGAGATGTAAGATTTGAAGATGTAACATTCGGTTACAACGAAGATAAAACCATCCTTCATGACATTAGTCTGTTCGCAAAACCAGGACAGAAACTAGCATTTGTAGGATCTACAGGAGCCGGAAAAACAACGATCACAAACCTGATCAACCGCTTCTACGATATTCAGGATGGTAAGATTCGCTATGATGGAATCAACATCAAGAAGATCAAAAAAGACGACTTAAGACGTTCCTTAGGAATCGTATTACAGGATACACACCTGTTTACAGGAACGATCAAAGATAATATCCGCTACGGAAATTTAGGAGCAACCGACGAACAGATCTACGAAGCAGCCCAATTAGCCCACGCAGACCAGTTCATCAAAATGCTTCCAGATGGTTACGACACCGTGATCAGCGGAGACGGAGAAGGCTTATCTCAAGGACAGAGACAGTTACTATCCATCGCCAGAGCAGCCGTAGCCAACCCACCAGTACTGATCTTAGATGAAGCAACATCAAGTATTGATACAAGAACAGAAAGCATTGTACAGCGAGGAATGGATAACCTGATGAAAGGCAGAACTGTATTTGTGATCGCCCATCGACTATCTACGATCCGAAATAGTGATGCGATCATTGTACTTGAACATGGTAAGATCATTGAACGAGGGGATCATGAAGATCTTATTAAGAATAAAGGAACTTACTATCAGTTGTATACTGGTAAGTTGGAACTATCTTAAATTTGTGATTGGCCAACTGTAGATTTCGAGTATATGATAAAAAATAAATAAACGATTGGAAGAGCAGCTAGAGAATTTTGCTCACGTTTTTTGCAGATCGCTGATCCGCCGGCTTTCCTTGTGCAACTCGCCTTCAAGGGTGTTTAAATCAGAACTCTTTGAGGCTCAGACAGCACACCAAGCCGGCTGCGAATCCGCAAAAAATGTGGCAAAATTCTAATGCTGCTCTTCCAATCGTTTATTTATTTTTTATCATATACCTGAAGTCTATAGAGTGGACAATTCACAAGATTGGAAAATTTAAGTGGGTGTGTATGGAGGACAGTATTGATTGTAAAAGAGGGGATTTTTAAACAGAAGCTAATGTTATTATGCTTCATAAACATCTCGATAAATCGGTGTCTAAGAGTTTCTTTATCTTTCGTTAACGAATACAAAACTTATTAGCCAATACAGTTTAACATACACACTGTGTAGTGATTTGAATAGTGTTCCGTTGTATGAGTCAGAAAGAAGATAAGAAGAAATATTTATAAGAAAAAGGGTGACAACATGAGCACTTTTTGAATGCGTTTTTTACAAATTCGCAGCGCCCTGTGGTCGATTGTTTGAACGTAGCTGCGGGCATTTTGGCTCGCAGCAAGAGAGTTATCGAAGGAACAGGCGCGGATCAGCGATTTGTAAAAAACGCTTTCAAAAATGCGGAGTGTCACCCTGTATTCTTATAAATATTTTTTCTTATTTTCTTTCTGACTCATACATGACCAACACCATTACAAATCAGAATTGTATAAAAAAAGAAGCATCAAATATTCTTGACAGTATTACTAGGAAATGCTATTATACGAATAATTCCTACTGGAAAACTATGAAAAAAGAAAAAACTATAAGAGAGGATGTGTAACAAAATGAGCATTAACACAGCAGATTTTGCCGCATTAGCAGTTACAATTGTTTTGTTTGCGGTTATCTATTATTTAGATTATAAGAAAGGCGTAGACTTCGGACTTTTAACATTATTAGGAACAGTTTTTGGAATCGCAGTTGGTCTGGGATTTGGAAATCATTTTACATATGTTGAGATTTTCGGACGTATCTATACCAATGTATTGACAGCACTTGTTGTACCAATGCTGTTATTTAGTATCATCGCAAGTATCACAAATCTAAGTGAATCCATTCATTTAAAGAAGATCGGTGGAAAGTCAATCTTTTATCTGATCTTAAATACAGCGATCGCAAGTACGATCACAGTGATCGCAGCAGTCATCTTAAAAGTCGGTGATGGATTTGCTTACAAAGTAGCTGATGGATATCAGAAAGTTGAAGTTCCATCTGTTGTTGATACGATCGTAAATTTATTTCCAAGCAACTTCGCAACAAACTGGAGTGAAGGACAGATCATTCCGATCGTCGTATTTGCGATCATCATTGCATTATCTTACAATGCAATTTCCAAAGAAAATGAATCTGTAAAACCATTTAAAGCATTTATTGATGCAGGAAATCAGGTGATCGGACAGGCAATTGACTGGATCATTGGATTTACACCATATGCAGTATTATCTTTCTTGGCAAGAGCTGTTGGAAGAAGCAGTGTTGCAGAATTGCTGCCATTATTAAGTACATTAGTATTAGCTTATATCTTATGTGCAGTTCAGGCATTTGGAGTAGAAGGATTATTAATTAAATTTGTAGCAAAATTAAGTCCTGTTAAATTCTTCAAAGGAATCGCACCAGCTCAGTATGTAGCATTTACGACACAGAGCAGTGTTGGTACGATCCCAGTTACATTAAGACAGTTAAAAGAAGCATTAGGAGTTGATACAGACGTAGCATCATTTACAGCAGGTCTTGGAGCTAATGTTGGAATGCCAGCATGTGCAGGAATCTGGCCAGCATTAACAGCGGTATTTAGTGTTCATATGTTAGGATATCATTATGGAATTGCACAGTATGCATTCTTAATCCTGATTACATTAGTAGTATCCGTTGGAACAGTCGGAGTTCCAGGAACAGCAACAATTACATCAACAGCTGTATTTGCAGCACTTGGCTTACCAATCGAATTAGTTGTCGTATTTGCTCCAATCTCAACGATCGTTGACATGGCAAGAACAATGACAAATGTAACAGGAGCAGCAACAGCAGCCGTTATCACAGCAGCAACAGAAGGTCTGGTTGATGAAGAAGTTTACAATTCAGATCAGGCAAAACATGTTGCAGTAAATAACTAGGATAGAAGAAATTCTATATATAATCACTGTATGAAAAGACACTTGGTCGTAACATATATTTGATGTATGTTATGAGCAGGTGTTTTTTCATTTCATGTAATTAATATAAGTTGAGGCGGCTAAAATTTCGTGCTATCATAATCAATATAGATATTTATGATAGCACGAAATTTTTTATTATTTAAAGGGTGGTGTAATAATGGGCAGATTTGTTAATCCAGATAATAGTGCGTTTCAAGCTGCACTAAATTCCAGAATTTATGTAGACAAAACAGGTTTAATCGAATGTATGAATGAAGTTCTGGATTCCACAGATGCGTATATTTGTAACAGCCGCCCAAGACGTTTTGGAAAATCATATGCAGCGAATATGCTTGCAGCGTATTACAGCAAAGGAGCAGAATCAGAAAAGATGTTTTCTGATTTTGAGATAGGAAAATCAGAGGATTTTAAGAAACATCTGAACAAATATGATGTGATTCATATTGATGTACAATGGTTTTTGACAAACTGTGAAGATACGGATAATGTTGTGACATATATTACAAGAGTTGTATTAGATGAGTTAAGGGAAGTTTATCCAGAAGTTTTACATCAAGAAGTGGTATCTTTGCCAGATGCTCTTTCGCAAGTTAAGGATAGAACAGGACAGAAATTTATCATTATCATTGATGAATGGGATGTGCTGATCAGAGATGAATCAGCAAATAAAAAAGTGCAGGACGAATATATCCGATTTCTAAGAGGTATGTTTAAGGGAACAGAACCAACGAAATATATTCAACTTGCTTATCTTACAGGCATCTTACCAATCAAGAAAGAGAAAACACAATCAGCACTCAATAATTTTCATGAGTATTCAATGCTTAGTGCAGGATGTCTGGCTTCTTATATTGGTTTTACAGAAGATGAAGTAAAAGAACTTTGCAAAACATATAAAAAAGATTTCACAGAGGTGAAACGTTGGTATGATGGATATCAGTTAGGAAAATATCATGTCTATAATCCGAATGCAGTTGTAAGCTTGATGGCGGATGGAAATTTTCAGAGTTATTGGTCAGGAACAGCATCTTATGATTCGATAGTTCCATTGATCAATATGGATTTTGATGGTTTGAAGACCGCAATTATTGAAATGTTGTCAGGGGCATCTGTTGAAGTAGATGTTGGTTCATTTCAAAATGATATTGTCAATATTAAGAATAAAGACGATGTTCTTACCTGCTTGATTCATCTGGGATATTTGGCATATTCAAATGTAAATAGAATGGCATTTGTACCTAATGAGGAAATAAGACAGGAACTGATTCGTGCAACAAAAAGAAAACAGTGGAATGAAATGCTGAAATTTCAGCAAGAATCAGAGGATCTTCTGGATGCAACTTTGGATATAGATGGAGAAACAGTTGCAACTCAGATTGAGAAGATCCATGAGGAATATGTTTCAGCAATTCAATATAATAACGAAAATTCACTCAGTAGTGTATTGGCATTAGCTTATTTGAGTGCAATGCAGTATTATTTTAAACCGGTCAGGGAATTTCCTACAGGACGTGGTTTTGCAGATTTTGTGTTCATTCCAAAACCGGAATACAGGAATGATTATCCGGCACTTGTTGTGGAATTGAAGTGGAATAAAAGTGCTGTTAGTGCATTGCAACAGATTAAGGATAAAAAATATCCAGATTCTATTCAAAATTATGCAGGTAATGTTTTGCTTGTGGGAATTAATTATAGTAAAAAAGAAAAGAAGCATGAATGTGTGATAGAGGAATACTTGAAAAAATAAGAAACAATAAAATCCATGAGAACAACGAACCAAAAAATCGTGTTCTCATGGATTTTATATTTTACAGATATTTTTACAAAACCTCAGAGGCAGAAATGATCTTTCTATAAAAAGAGGGATGGAACTATTGATCACTGGGATCAGTCTTGGGACAACAAGGTTTTTGCTGCTCATAGCGATCGCTGTATGAAATTCAATATCTTTCATCGTATGATCTTCGCCATTATTTAATAAATTTTCAACATCATCGCATAAAGCGGTGATTTTTTTATGTCATAGGAAATTCCGATATATCATGATTCTTTCTTCTTTATACAATCTTAATACAAGAGAACATATCCTTACACTATCTTATTATCATAAAAGATATAATGATAATAAGATCAAAAGGTCATAAAATAGTTTGAAAAAGAGGTAAGATCATATATGCCATGGAAGATTCATAAAAAAAGACATTTAACATCATTTCAGGTGATCATATTAGGGTTCGCAGGAGTGATCCTTTTTGGAGCATTGATCCTGATGCTGCCAATTTCATCGGCTCAGGGGATCATAACACCATTTCATAAAGCATTATTTACATCAACTTCTGCAGTATGTGTGACAGGGCTTGCAGTTTTGGATACTGGAAGTTACTGGTCCACTTTTGGACAGACAGTGATCATGTTTTTGATACAGATCGGAGGTCTGGGAGTTATAACAACAGCAACGGCCGTATTTATATTATCAGGAAGAAAAATATCGATCATGCAGCGAAGTACGATGCAAAATGCGATCTCTGCACCGAAAGTAGGGGGAATCGTACGATTGATGAGTTTTATTTTAAAAGGAACTTTATTGATCGAATTGATCGGTGCGCTATTCATGATGCCTGTTTTCTGTCATGATTTTGGATCAAGGGGAATCTGGATGTCGATCTTTCATTCTGTATCAGCCTTTTGTAATGCAGGATTTGATCTTCTTGGAACAAAAGGGCATCCATTTGTATCATTGACACCATATGCGGTAAATCCAGTGATCAATATTGTGATCATGTTACTGATCATCATTGGTGGAATTGGATTTTTTACATGGGAAGACATTTATCTTCATAAATTTCGGTTTAAACATTACCATATGCAGAGCAAGATCATTCTAACCACAACATTATGTCTGATCCTGTTACCAGCTGTTTTCTTTTTCTTTCAGGATTATGGAAATCTATCAGGGGTTCAACGGCTGCTTGCATCATTGTTCCAAGCTGTGACACCGAGAACCGCAGGATTTAATACGACAGATCTTTCGATGCTGACAGGATCATCAAAGGCAATGATGATCTTATTGATGTTGATCGGAGGTTCACCAAGTTCTACGGCAGGAGGTATGAAAACAACGACATTTACTCTTTTGCTTTTAAATGTACTGGCTACCTTTCAAAGTCGTGATGATGTGACAGCATTTGGAAGAAGAATTGATGTGGGTGTGATTAAAAATGCAGCAACGATCGCAATGATGTATTTTATCTTGTTTTTTGCAGGCGGAATGACGATCAGTGTGTATGAGGGACTGCCGCTTTCAAGCTGCCTGTTTGAAGCAGCATCTGCAGTTGGAACCGTAGGTTTGACATTAGGGATCACACCAAAACTTCATATTCTGTCACAGATCATTTTGATCATACTGATGTATCTGGGGCGTGTTGGCGGTTTGACGCTGATCTATGCAGTATTTTCAGATAAAAATAAACGAAAAGCAAAACTACCACTTGATAAGATCATAGTGGGATAAAAGAAAGAGGGAATTGATGATGAAGAATATTTTATTGATCGGACTTGGACGTTTTGGGAAACATATAGCGATACAGTCAAGTCAGCTTGGGCATGAGATCATGGCAGTTGATCTGGATGAGGAAAGAGTGAATGATGCACTTCCATATGTTACGAATGCACAGATCGGGGACAGTACGAATGAGGAATTCTTAAAATCCCTGGGGATTGCAAATTATGATATCTGTTTTGTTACGATCGGTGGGAATTTCCAAAATTCATTGGAAACTACCTGTCTGTTAAAAGAACTTGGAGGCAAAATGGTTATTTCCAGAGCTGAACGAGATGTACAGGAAAAATTCCTCTTACGAAATGGAGCCGATAAGGTAGTCTATCCAGAAAAAATGGTAGCAAAATGGGCAACGATCCGTTATACCGATGATCATATTCTTGATTATATGGAAGTCGATGCCTCACATGCGATCTTTGAGGTAGAAGTTCCGAAAGAATGGATCGGAAAGACTGTGGGAAAACTTGATATTAGAAGAAAATATGATATTAACATCATGGCAGTAAAAGATGATGGAAAAGTAAGTATGGCGATATCTGCGGATACCTGTTTCAAAGAAGATGTTACATTATTGGTATTAGGAGAATATAAAGCGATCAAAAAGTGTTTTTGTATCTGATGTCACAAAAGAGAGGTGAGAGCTTATGTCAGATTTCATTTTAGCATTGGCGGTAATACTGATGTTTGCATTTGTGTTATTCTTTTTGAAAAAAGTAAATTATTTTCTTGGAAAAAATCGAAAAGTAATTGACAGGGAGCAAGATGATGATTGATGTGTTTATGGATTATTATTGATGATCGTGATATAATGCATCCGATAAGGAAAGGGGGGCCAAGATGAGTACAGGAGAATTTGTAGATCTGAACAAAGAAAACGAACACATTCTTGTTTGCCTTTCTTCTTCACCATCGAATGAAAAGATCATACGTACAGCAGCAAAAATGGCAAGAGATATGCGGGCACGTTTTACAGCATTGTATGTACAGACAGGGAAAAGAGAAAGGGAATCGGATAAAAGAAGACTGGAAGCTCATGTACAATCTGCAAAAGAATCTGGTGCGGAAATCGTAATGACACATGGGGAAAATGTTCCAGTACAGATTGCGGAATATGCACATTTATCCAATGTCACAAAAATCGTGATCGGACAAAGCAGTGCAAAGAGAAATCACTTTTTCAGTAAACAGACATTAACAGAGAAGTTGATCGAGGCTGTTCCGGATATTGACATTCACATTATTCCAGATGCGATGAATTTAGATAATTATCGAAAACCGCATGGTGCGGTTTATGTAGGAAAACCTACGATGAAAGACAGTCTATTGACATTATTTATATTTGCAGTGTGCACGTTGATCGGTCTATTCATCCAGAAACTTCAATTTACAGATACAAACATTGTTACAATTTATATTTTGGGAGTTTTATTAACATCAATCCTTACAGATGGATATTTATACAGCATTGGAGGTTCTGTTTTAAGTGTATTTTTGTTCTGCTTTTTCCTTACGGAACCAAGAATGTCATTTCAGACGTATGCAGTTGGATATCCGGTAACTTTTGTGATCATGTTAATATCTTCTGTCATTACTGGAACGCTTGCAGCAAAATTAAAAACACATGCAAGGCTTTCAGCACAATCCGCATTCCGTACACAGATTCTATTTGATACAGACCGGTTACTTCAAAAAGCAAAAAACGATACGGATATTTTAAGTATTACATGTACACAGCTTATCAAATTATTAGACCGCAGTATTGTAGCATATGTTGTGGAAGACGATGAATTGTCAGCACCACATGTATTTTCGAATAACAAGAAAGAACCGACAGAAGATTTATTGACAAGCAGGGAGCAGAAGATTGCGAAATGGGTGTATGAAAACAAGCAGCGTGCCGGGGCAACAACCGAACGCTTTCAAGATGCACAGTGTCTATATCTTGCTATTTGCATCGGGGATAATGTGTACGGTGTGATCGCAATACCAGTTGACGAATATACATTAGATTCATTTGAATACAGCATCTTACTTTCTGTGATCAATGAATGTGCACTTGCCTTGGAAAATAAAAAGAATATCATGGAGAAAGAAAGAATCGCTGTTCTTGCCAAAAATGAACAGTTAAGAGCAGATCTGCTTCGTGCGATCTCACATGATCTAAGGACACCACTTTGTTCTATTTCTGGGAATGCAGATATGCTGTTAAATAGTGGAGAACGTCTTGATGATATAACAAAACATCAGATTTATACAGATATTTATGATGATTCAGAATGGCTGATCAATATCGTTGAAAATTTGTTATCCATCACAAGATTAAATGATGGAAGATTAAAACTGAAATTTACAGATCAATTATTAGATGAGGTAATCGCAGAATCATTACGGCATATCAGCAGGAAACATGAAGAATATCAGATCGTTACAGAATGCGATGAATTGATCCTTGCACATATGGATGTGCGGCTGATCTTGCAAGTGTTGATCAATCTGATCGATAATGCGATCAAATATACACCGAAAGGATCTACGATCCGCATTTGTGCTATGAAAGAAAATGGAAAAGCAAAGATTCAGGTAGAAGATAACGGTCCTGGGATCTGTGATGAAATGAAGCCGCATATATTTGAAATGTTTTATACAGGGAAAAATACGATCGCAGACAGCCATCGAAGTCTTGGATTAGGTTTGGCACTTTGTCGTTCGATCATAGAGGTACATAACGGAAAACTAGTGTTGGAGGACAATACACCCCACGGTTGTATTTTTTCTTTTACACTGCCATTAAGTGAGGTAACATTAAATGAATAAAGCATTGATTTTAGTCGTGGAGGATGACCGGCCGATCCGGAATCTGATCGTGACAACATTAAAAACGCATGATTATAAATATATTACAGCAGAAAATGGAAGTGCTGCTATTTTAGAGGCATCTTCTCATAAACCAGAGATCATTTTATTGGATCTTGGTTTGCCTGATATGGAAGGTGTGGACGTGATCAAAAAAGTAAGAACATGGTCTAACGTACCAATTATCGTTATCAGTGCAAGGAATGAAGACGTAGATAAAATAGAAGCACTGGATGCAGGAGCAGATGACTATATCACAAAACCATTTTCAGTTGATGAACTGCTTGCAAGGATCAGGGTTACACAGCGTCGATTAGCACTGATCCAGTCAGGCGAGGAACAAGAGCAAACAGTTTTTGTAAATGGAGAGTTAAAGATCGACTATACAGCAGGATCTACATATTTAAAAGATCAAGAACTGCATTTAACACCGATCGAATATAAGTTATTGTGTTTATTATCTCATAATGTTGGAAAGGTGTTGACTCACACTTATATCACACAACAGATCTGGGGCAGTTCACTGGAAAATGATGTTGCGTCGCTAAGAGTATTTATGGCAACTTTACGGAAAAAATTACAGCCAGATAAAGATGGAATTCAGTATATACAGACACATATAGGGATAGGGTATCGGATGCTTAGAATATAGTATAAATAAAGAATGGCTGCATCATCAAATGATGCAGCCATTCTTTAAGGTCAAATATATGAAAACACCCAAAAGAGGCAAAAAAGAGATTGATTGATTTATTACCTACTATTTAAAAATGTGTTCTGAAGGAATTTTTACGCACAACCTCCGCATGCAGCACATGCAGAAGGAGTTGCAGCGCAGCCTCCTTGGGCGGTTTCTCTTAGTTCAGCTGGCAGTCGTCTGCCGACGATATACATTGCGTTTAGCATTTCGTCAAATGGGATGAGCTGACGGATTCCAGATAAAGAAATCTCAGCTGCGATGATCGCATTTGCAACACCTGCGGCATTACGGTTCTGGCATGGATATTCCACCAACCCGCCAACAGGGTCACAGACAAGACCTAACATATTCATTAAAACGGTAGAGGCAGCTCCAAGACATTGCTCTGGATCACCGCCAAGCAGTTCGACAGTGGCAGAAGCAGCCATCGCAGAAGCAACACCGACTTCCGCCTGACATCCGCCGACAGCACCTGCAACCGTTGCATTTCTCATAGCAAGATATCCGATCGCACTGGCATTAAACAGTGCCTGAATGATCTGTTCATCATCCAATTTATGAACTTCCTGAAGCCCAAGTAAAAGTCCAGGAACGATTCCGGCAGACCCTGCGGTTGGGGATGCTACGATCAACCCCATGGATGCATTCGTCTCAAGAGTTGCCATTGCATAGATCATACTTTTCTCCAACAGCTCTCCACAGATTCCATTTCCAGAGTGATAACGAGAAGCAATCTTCTTTGCCTCGCCACCGATCAGACCACCCATGGAACGGACCGGTTCTTTGATCGGAGTAAAAGCAGCATTTTTCATGATCTCAAGAACTCTTGCCATTGCATCATGAACCGTATCAGCTTCTTTTTCTCCTTCTACGATCTCACGCTGTCTCATTACTTCGGAGATTGGAAGATCATGTTTTTTGCATAAATCAAGTAATTCATTTGCGTTTTTAAAATCCATAATATTTCAGTCTCCTTTCTACAGCTGAATGATCATAACATCTGAGACATTTGGGCTTTTCTTGATCTCATCTGCGATGTTTTCAGGAAGAAGGCCATCGGATTCAACGATAGAATAAGCTGTATTTCCTTTAGATTCCCTGAAAAGGCGCATAAAAGCGATATTAACGTTTTCATCACTTAAGCATTTTGTAATATAAGTGACAACTCCCGGTTTATCTTTCTGAATCACGATCACAGTACTATATTCCCCAGTAAAATCAACTTCCACATCATTGATACGACAGATTCTGGCTTTTCCGCCGCCTAGAGATTCCCCACGGATCATGATGCGATTTCCGTTTTCATTTGTCATCAAGATATCCACGGTATTTGGATGGACATCCGTTTCTATTTCATTTGGTACAAAAGAGAAATCAAGTCCAATGTCTTTTGCAATCTCGAAAGAATCACGGATTCTCATATCGTCGGTTCCAAATCCCATGATTCCACCTAATAAGGCACGATCCGTTCCGTGTCCATGATAAGTTTTTGCAAAAGATCCATAGAGTGTAAACTGAACTTTTTTCAGTGTACCATTTAACATTTTTCTTGCGAGAAATGCGATCCTTGCAGCTCCGGCTGTGTGGGAGCTTGAGGGGCCGATCATATTTGGTCCCATAACATCAAATGCACTGATAAAAGACATAAATTAAGCCTCCACTGTATCTTCTTTTAAAATAAATTTCTTGTAAATAGAATCTACAACGATTCCGATCGCGTTATCTCCAGAAATGTTACATGCAGTTCCAAAAGAATCCTGTGTGATATAAAGTGCGACCATTAAAGCACAGATTGGTCCGTTTGTATCTCCTGCGGTTGTACCAAATACCATGTAAAGAAATGGCAATGCAGTCATGATAGATCCACCTGGAGCACCAGGAGAAGCGACCATTGCAACACCAAGTGTCATAATAAATGGAATAACAGTTGCAAGGCTGATCGGTAACTGATTCATCAGACATACAGCAGTTGCACATGCTGTGATCGTGATCATAGAACCTGCCATGTGGATATTGGCACAAAGAGGCACTACAAAGTTACGGATCTGAGCACTGACACCGTCATTTTTTGCACATTCCAGATTGACAGGAATTGTAGCAGCAGAAGACTGAGTTCCTAAAGCAGTAGTATAACCAGGAACCTGATTTTTAATAAGAGACAGAGGATTCTTTTTGCTGACAGAACCTGCAATTATAAACTGGATCGTGATACATACAAAGTGCATGATGATCACTACAAGGAATACTTTCCATAAGATTCCAAGGATCGCAAATGTTTTTCCTGATTTCGTCATATCAGTAAATGTACCACAGATATACAGTGGTAATAAAGGAATGATCGTTTTGTGAAGGACTTTATCGATGATCGTTGAGAAATCACTCATTCCGTTATAAAGGCTGTTTCCAATTTCTTTTCCTTTCATTGTAGATAAGCATAATCCTAAGATAAAGGCAAGAACAACAGCAGATAATGTATCAAACAGCGGTGTGATCGTCAGTGAAAAATAAGGTTTCAGTGATGCATCAGCAGTTGCTGCGATCTGATCTAATGCCCCAGAAGTCATAAAGTGTGGGAACAGATTGGATGATACAAGGTAGGAAGCTGTACCAGCAAGTAAAGTTGAACCGTAAGCAAGAGCAACGGTAATTAAAAGCAGCTGTCCGGCACCCTGTGACAGATCAGCGATCCCCATGGTTACATAAGCAAGGATCATCAGTGGAATGATGAATTTTAAGTAGGTACTGAAGAATCCAGACAGTGTTACAACAAAGCGGCAGAATTCAGTTGGAAGGAACTGTCCAAACAGGATACCGATAATGATGGCAATAATAAGTTTTGGTACCAGACCAAGTTTAAATTTTTTCTTTTCCATTTTTAATTACTCCTCTAAAAGCATAATCATATATCATCGTAGTTTGTTTAATGTGCACAAAAAATGTTTGACGTCTTTATGTTTGTATTGTATCATCCACATATAGATGAATCAAATTCATAGATTTAATAATAACATTGAAAATTATTCATATTAGAACAAAGGAGATTAACATGGAATTCCGTCAGATACAGACATTTATGCAGATAGCACAAGTGAAGAATTTCTCAAAAACCGCAGAATTACTAGGCTATTCGCAATCTGCCGTGACAGTACAGATCCGCCAGTTAGAGACAGAATTGGGAGTCCGATTATTTGACCGCACAGGAAAAAAAGTAATACTGACACCGAAAGGAAAAGAATTTTTAATACATGCAAATAAGATCATTGATGAAATGTACAAGGCAAAAGATGCAATGAATGATACCGCAGAGTTAAAAAATCCATTACATATCGGAACGATCGAATCACTCTGCACTGTCAAATTGCAGGAAATCGTACAGCGGTTTCGGGAAGAACATCCACAGGTTAGAATTCAGATTACAATCGGTTCTCCAGAACGCCTGATCCAGAAGATGGAACATAATGAACTTGATGTCATTTATATTCTGGATACACCAAGATGGGACAAAAACTGGGTAAAAGTCATGGAAAAAGAGGAGCCTGTGATCTTTGTATCTGCACCGAATTATAAGTTGGCAGGGAAAAAGAATATTGAGGTTGAGGAAATCTTAGATGCACCGTTTTATCTAACAGAGCGAAATGCAAACTACAGACAGGCATTAGAACAGGAATTAGCCCTGCATAGACAGACATTATCGCCAGTACTTGAATGCAGTGATACTGCGTTTATCAAGAAGATGTTAAAGACAGGAAAAGGACTTTCTTATCTCCCATTATTTGTTGTAGAAAAGGATATTGAAGAAGGGAAGATCGCAAAGTTAGATGTAAAAGATATCGATATTATGATGTATCGACAAGTGTTTTATCATGCAAATAAATATATGACGAAAGAGATGGAGAAATTTGTGGAGTACTGTAAGTTGTGATCTGTTGGCTGGATAACATTTCAGCCTCAAAAATAAATTTAAAAAAATTAGCACTCACCTCTTGACAGTGCTAATAATAGGTGTTATAGTACAACTAGAGCAAGAGGGAAGGGCTTAAGAGAGAAGCCAAAGAACCGAAGGCTCCATAAGATACAACAAGTCATATTGAGAACTTCTCAATATGCTTCACATAAAAGGCAAGTGTCAGGAATTACCCTGACACGCCCAAACATTATTATAAAGAAAAGGAGAGATGACTTATGATGATGATGCCTAGTATTTTTGGAGGAAACTTATTTAACGACGACTGGATGGATTTTTCTTTCCCAGATATTGATAAAGAACTGTATGGTAAACACGCAAAGAACTTAATGAAGACTGATGTGAAGGAAAAAGACGGTAACTACGAAGTAGCGATCGACCTTCCAGGATTTAAGAAGGATGAGATCACAGCTGAACTGAAAGACGGATATTTAACGATCAGCGCAGCAAAAGGATTAGATAAAGACGAGAAAGATAAAGAAGGTAAATATATCCGTCGTGAACGTTACGCAGGAAACATGAGCAGAAGCTTCTATGTTGGCAAAGATATCACAGAGAAAGATATCCACGGTAAATACGAGAATGGTATTCTGATGCTAGATATTCCGAAGAAAGCTCCGGAGAAGAAAGTAGAAGAAAAGAAATTCGTAACGATCGAAGGATAAGACAACTTTCCCCGGGATGATCAGATTCCCGGGGAATCTTTCTATTTATTTGAGAATGAAAGGAAAAGAAGGTGAAACGAAATGGCAGCAAAACGAGATTTATATGAAGTTCTTGGAATCAGTAAAACTGCAGATGAAAAAACCATTAAGAAAGCATATCGGAAACTGGCAAAGAAATATCATCCAGATATGAATCCCGGAGATAAAACGGCAGAACAGAAGTTCAAAGAAGCAACCGATGCTTATAATATATTGAGTGATCCAGAGAAGAGAAAATTATACGATCAATATGGTCATGCTGCCTTTGACGGAACTGGAGCAGAATCTGAGTTCTATAAGAATTACCAAAACTATGGCGGTACGCATGGAGGATATCAGGAATTCCACTTTGAAGGTGGAGATGGAGATGATATCTTTGGTGACATCTTTGGAAGTATGTTCGGTGGAGGAAGAAACAGCAAAGGATTCCATCGAAGCAGTTTCCATCAAGGAGGTTTTGGCTCTTCTGATGGATTTGGAGGCGGTGGATTCGGAAGTGGATCCTTCAGACAGAAAGGTTCCGATGCACACGCAGATATCGCTATTAGTTTTGATGAAGCGGTTACAGGCTGCGATAAAGTCATACATCTGCAAGATCAAAATGGTGCAATGCAGTCATTACAGGTTCATATACCAGCCGGAATTGATACAGGAAAAAGTGTCCGCTTAAGAGGAAAAGGAAATCCAGGAATCGGAGGCGGGGAAGCAGGTGATTTATTCCTGAAAGTAACAGTCGGTGAAAAACAAGGATTTGAGCGAAAAGGAAATGATGTGTATACAACGATCAATGTTCCATTTAGCACAGCCGTTTGTGGAGGCGAAGCAGTGATCAAGACATTATATGGAAATGTTATCTGTAAGATCAAAGAAGGAACTCAGTCAGGATCTAAGATCAGACTGCGTGGAAAAGGAATGCCGCTTATGAAGAATCCATCTCAGAAGGGAGATCAATACGCAGTTGTTCAGATTCAGGTTCCAAGAAATGTCTCCCAGCAGGCAAAAAACAAATTAAAAGAATTCGAAGCATTTTGTGGTCAAAGAGGAAATGCCTCTTATTAAACATGAAACTTCTTGATAATAGATAAAAAAGGTTGTTATTTGAAGACAAAAGCAGATAACAGCCTTTTTTGCCTTTATAAATGATGCCAAATAAGGTAAAATAAAGTCATATATGAAAGAAGGTGGGACGAAATGGATGTATCAGAGAAAATGAAATATAAATTAGCAAATGCAATGAAAGAATTGTTGGTGCATACGCCAGTAGATAAGATCACGGTCAAACAGATCGTAGATCAGTGCGATGTAACTCGTCCAACCTTTTACCGGCATTTTAAGGATAAATATGATCTGATCAACTGGTATTTTGATGTATTGGCTCAGATGTCGTTTAAACAGATGGGAATCAGTATGACACTCAGGGAAGGACTAGTTAAGAAGTTTGAATTCATCAAAGGTGAAGGCCAGTTTTTTGCAGCAGCATTTTCCAGCGAGAGTCAGAACTGCCTGATGGAATATGATTATCAGTGCATTTACCAGTTTTATTGTGATATCATTCACAAACAGGGAGTTGATAAAATTCCAGAAGAATTAGAATTCTTATTGAGAATGTATTGCCGAGGTTCAATTGCGATGACTGTAGAATGGGCAACAACAGGAATGAAGATGTCGCCGGAACAGCTTGCAGATCAGTTGATTGATGCGATGCCTCCAAAGTTATATGATCTATTTAAAGATATATAAAGATGAGAAAATGTTACACTTTTGATGAAGTGTAACATTTTTTACATTTCGCCAAATGTGTAACTTGTATTTATGAAAAAACAATTTTATACTGAAGATAGTTAAAAAAATGTCAATGCAAAAGGAGTGTATAAAATGGTAAATCGTATCGTATTAAATGAAACATCTTATCACGGAGCAGGAGCAATTCAGGAGATCGCAACAGAAGCAACAAAACGTGGATTCAAAAAAGCATTTGTTTGTTCTGATCCAGACCTTGTAAAATTCGGAGTTACAAAGAAAGTAACAGATGTATTAGACAATGCAGGACTTGCATATGAAGTATATTCACAGATCAAACCAAATCCAACGATCGAAAACGTACAGACAGGAGTTGCAGCATTTAAGGCAGCAGGAGCTGATTACCTGATCGCTATCGGTGGTGGATCTTCTATGGATACAGCAAAAGCTGTTGGAATCATCATCAACAACCCAGAATTTGAAGATGTAAGAAGCTTAGAGGGAGTTGCAGATACCAAGAAACCTTGCGTACCAATCATCGCAGTTCCAACAACAGCTGGAACAGCTGCAGAAGTAACAATCAACTACGTTATCACAGACGTTGAAAAGAAACGTAAATTCGTATGTGTAGACCCTCATGATATTCCAGTGATCGCAGTGATCGACCCAGAAATGATGTCTTCTATGCCAAAAGGATTAACAGCAGCAACAGGTATGGATGCATTAACACATGCCATCGAAGGATACACAACAAAAGCAGCATGGGAAATGACAGATATGTTCCATATCAAAGCCATCGAACTGATCTCTGACAACTTAAGAGGAGCAGTTGAGAATACACCAGAAGGAAGAGAAGGAATGGCAATGGGACAGTACATTGCAGGAATGGGATTCTCAAATGTAGGACTTGGAATCGTACATTCTATGGCTCATGCTTTAGGTGCAGTTTATGACACACCTCATGGAGTAGCGAATGCGATCTTACTTCCAACTGTTATGGAATATAACGCAGATGCAACAGGAGATAAATACAAATACATCGCAAAAGCAATGGGTGTAGAAGGTGTCGAAGATATGACACAGGAAGAATACAGAAAAGCAGCCGTTGATGCAGTTAAAAAATTATCAGCAGATGTCGGAATACCAGCAGACTTAAAAGAAATCGTGAAAGAAGAAGATATCCAGTTCTTAGCAGAATCCGCTTATGCAGACGCATGTGCACCTGGAAACCCTAAGGATGCAAGCGTTGAGGATATTATTGGATTATATAAATCTTTACTGTAATATTAAAAAATGCGATAGAGTATAAAGTATAAAATGTAAGGTATCAGATTCCAATTTCGTCGGAAAAGGAATCTGATATCTTTATTTTTAAAGGAGTGAGTTTTTCAATACAAGAAATTAAAAATTTCTATTGTGGTTTTGAAATAACAGTTTGTAATAAAACAGCCACAATAAACACTAAAATTTCTGTTACTGGAAATGAGATCCAAATCCCATTTATCCCAAACATATGATTAAACAGCCACATCAAAGGCACCAATAAAATCCCCTGTCGTAAGATGTGGATCAACATACTAGACCGGATCTTCTCGATTGCCTGCTGATAAGTAGCGATCATAATAGAAAATCCACAGAAAACCAGACCGATCGACAGGATCCGCATGGCTGGGACTCCGATTTTGATCATTGATTCAGAAGCTGCAAACAGGAACAAGATCTGTTTTGGTAAAAACAGAAGCAGGCATGTTCCACCGATCATCATAACAGTTGCCGCCTGTGTGCCAAAATGAAAAGCTTCTTTTAAGCGTTCTGGCTGCTTGGCACTGTAGTTAAATCTCATGACAGGAAGACATCCTTGGATCAAACCGTTTACTGTCATGAAGATCATCTGCTGTACTTTGAAGTAGGCGCCAAAAAAGGCAACAACAGTATCTGAATAAGCTGTTAAAAACAGATTGGTAAATGTCAGCATAAAAGACCCAAGAGCATTCATAACAAATGAAGGAAATCCATAGGAAAACAGATTCTTTAACATATGAGAATCAAAATGGAATTCTTTGATCTTGATACGAACTTTCTGTTTTGTAAAAACAAGCAGAAAAAAAGCAATTACCATAGATAAAGCATATCCAAGGACAGTAGCCAGTGCAGCACCACGGATTCCCATCTTAGGGAATGGTCCGATTCCAAAGATCAGTAATGGGTCAAAAACAAAGTTAAAGATAACTCCTGCGATCTGAAACCACATAGGAGAGATCATATTTCCAGTACCCTGAAAGACCTTTTGGATGGCAATATGTACCATGTTCGGAACCTGCATAAAAGCACAGACAGACATGTACTGCATCGCATAGTCAAAAATAGCTGGATTATTTGTAAATGCTGAAAAGTACGGTTTTATGATCAACAGTGCAAGGATATTGATACTGATACCGACGATTAAGGATACCAATAGTCCAAGCGTTGTTGCACAATCGGCAAGATCTTGCTCTTTTTCTCCAAGATAACCTGCGATCAAAACGTTGATACCGACCCCGATCCAGATGGACAGGGAGATCATAAGGGTTGTGATCGGGAAGGAAAGAGAAACTGCCGCAAGTGCATTTTCATTGATATTAGCCACGAACATGCTGTCAACAAGGTTGTAGGAATATTGCAGGAACATGGAGCACATCGGGGGAAGGGACATCTGCAATATCAGCTTTTTGATGGGAAGATAGCCCATCTTGTTTTCATTTGCCATAAAAAACTCCTTTTGTGTAGTTAAATAAAACGTCACCCCTTGAAAAATCCGACATTTTACAGTAATATTATTCTTAGTATCATTGTACACAAAAACTGTGTATATAACCATAGAAAAGGAGACATTTTGCAATGGCAAAAGATAAGAAATTAGTAGAAGCGATCACTGCGATGGAAGATGATTTTGCACAGTGGTATACAGATGTTGTTAAGAAAGCAGAATTAGCAGATTATTCAAGCGTTCGTGGGTGTATGATCTTACGTCCGAACGGATATGCGATCTGGGAGAATATCCAGAAAGTTTTAGACGCCAAATTTAAAGAAACAGGTGTGGAGAATGTTGCAATGCCAATGTTTATTCCAGAAAGCCTTTTAAAGAAAGAAGAAGACCATGTTGAAGGATTTGCACCAGAAGTTGCATGGGTAACTCATGGTGGAGATAAAGAATTACAGGAACGTCTTTGTGTAAGACCTACATCTGAGACATTATTCTGTGACTTCTATTCAAAGATCATCCAGTCTCACAGAGATTTACCTAAATTATATAACCAGTGGGTATCTGTAGTACGTTGGGAGAAGACAACAAGACCATTTTTAAGAACTTCAGAATTCTTCTGGCAGGAAGGACATACAGCACATGCGACAGAAGAAGAAGCTGAAGCAAGAACGGTACAGATGTTAAATATGTATGCAGATTTCTGTGAACAGTACCTTGCAATTCCAGTTGTAAAAGGACAGAAGACAGAGAAAGAGAAATTCGCAGGTGCACATTCCACATATACGATTGAAGCATTAATGCACGATGGAAAAGCATTACAATCTGGAACAAGCCATAACTTTGGGGATGGATTTGCGAAAGCATTTGATATTCAGTATACAGATAAAGATAATAAACTTCAGTATGTACATCAGACATCATGGGGAATGTCTACACGTATTATCGGAGCGATCATCATGGTTCACGGAGATGATTCAGGTCTTGTATTACCACCAAGAATCGCACCAGTACAGACAATGATCGTACCGATCATGCAGAAGAAAGAAGGAGTGCTTGATAAAGCGGAAGAGATCAGAGAGAGACTTGCTTCTTCTTACAAAGTAAAAGTTGATGATTCTGATAAGAGTCCAGGATGGAAATTCAGTGAACAGGAAGTACGCGGAATTCCTACAAGAATCGAGATCGGACCAAAAGATATCGAGAAGAATCAGGCGGTGATCGTTCGTCGTGATACAAGAGAGAAGATCATCGTATCTTTAGATGAGATCGAGACAAAACTTGGTGAAGTATTAGAACAGATGCAGAACGATATGCTTGAGAGAGCGAAGAAACATCTGGAAGAACATACAGTAGAGGCTAGAAACTGGGATGAATTCAAAGCCCATATCGAGAAACAGGATGGTTTTGTAAAAGCAATGTGGTGTGGAGAAACAGAATGTGAAGAAGCAATCAAAGACGAGACAACAGCTACAACAAGATGTATGCCATTTGAGCAGGAACATTTAAGTGACGTATGTGTTCACTGTGGAAAACCTGCGAAGAAGATGGTTTACTTTGGAAAAGCTTATTAAGAGTATAATGATGACAATTGCCGGGGATTATGAAGATACATTTCCGGCAATTCTTCCGTTTGCGAGATACATTTGTAAGAATAGTAAATAAATATGAGAAGAAGATATAAGAACAAAGAAAAGGAGAGGTGATAGGATGAAGATCAAGATGCCCGCACAGGCAGCAAAGGTAATACAGACATTAGAACAACATGGATTTGAGGCATATATCGTTGGGGGCTGCGTCAGAGATTCCATACTAGGAAGAACGCCGGGTGACTGGGATATCACAACATCAGCTTCACCTCAGGAAGTCAAAGAAATCTTCGATCATACGGTAGATACAGGAATCGAACATGGAACCGTCACGGTTCTTATGAATCATGAACCATACGAAGTAACAACCTATCGTGTCGATGGCAAATACGAAGATCACAGACGTCCCAATGAAGTGCATTTTACAAAGTCATTAACAGAAGATCTGTTACGAAGAGATTTCACGATCAATGCGATGGCATATAATGATAGTGAAGGGATCATTGATATGTACGATGGTATGACAGACCTTAAGAATCAAACGATCCGCTGTGTCGGGGAAGCAAAGAAACGATTTGATGAAGATGCATTGAGAATTTTAAGAGCCCTAAGATTTCAGGCTCAATTAGGATTTCAGATCGAAGAAGAAACCGAAGAAGCAATTAAAAACCAGGCAAAATTCCTAAAAGATATCAGTGCTGAGCGAATTCAGGTAGAACTTGAGAAACTGATCACATCGGCACATCCAGAAGTATTGGTCAATGCATATAAACTAGGTGTGACGAAGATCATTTTTCCAGAATTTGATATTATGATGGAAACACCACAGAACAATCCTCATCACAAATATAATGTCGGAATTCATACGATCGAAGCGATGAAACAGATTGAAGCAGAACATATTTATCGGTGGACAATGCTGCTTCATGATGTGGGAAAACCAACGGCGAGAGTTGAAGGTCCCGATAAAGATCATTTTAAAATGCATCCGGTGATCGGAGAAGAGATGGCAAGAAAGATCCTCAGAAGATTAAAGTTTGACAATCAGACGATCAAGCAGGTAACGACTCTTGTCAGATGGCATGACCGTAGATTTGCTTCTATAGAAGAAGTAAATAAGAAAACGGTCAGACGATGGGTCAGCCAGTTAACCCCAGAGTTGTTTACAAGACTGATGGAGGTCCAGAAAGCAGATATCAGTGCACAAAGTGATTATCAGAGAGATAAGAAAGAACAAGTATTACAAGAAACAAAGAAATTATTCGAAGAAATCATTGAAGAGAAAAACTGCCTTTCCATCAAAGAATTAAAGATCAATGGAAAAGACCTGATGGATATGGGAGTTCCACAGGGAAAAGAAATCGGTCAAATCTTATCCTGGCTGTTAGATCAAGTATTAGAAGATCCACAGTTAAATGAACGTGAAATATTAATGCAGATGGCAGAAGAAAAGAGGGATGCGAAATGATCTTGTTATGGATACCAGTCTTAATCTTTGCATACATCAAGATGATCGATCCGGGAGAGAAAAGAAAACATCCTGTGCTAAATGTAAAATACTATGCACACAGAGGATTCCATGGAGAAGAGGGGATTCCGGAAAATTCCATGGCGGCTTTCAAGAAAGCGAAGGAATCAGGCTATGGAATAGAACTAGATGTTCAACTGACCAAAGACGGTGTAATGGTAGTTCATCATGACTATGATCTTAAGAGAACATGTGGTGTGAACAAAAAAATCGCAGATCTTACTTATCGTGAATTATGCAGATATCGTTTGATGGGAACGAGAGAAAGAATCCCAAGATTTGCGGAAGTTTTAAGAGGAGTCGATGGCAAAGTACCATTATTAGTAGAATTAAAAATGGAAACATGCAACCGTAAATTATGCAAGAAAGTTGCAAAAGCTTTAGATCAATATAAAGGATTATATTGTATAGAATGTTTTCATCCGTACGCTCTGTATTGGTTTCAGAAAAACCGTCCAGAAGTGATCCGTGGGCAGTTAAGTGAGCAGTTTTTGAAAGAAAAAGAAGGGACGCTTACTCGCAAAATCGGTTATTTTATTGTGAAGAATTTATTGACAAATTTTATTACAAAACCAGATTTTATAGCCTATCACTATAAATATAAAGACTGTCTTCCACTCAAGATCTGCCGCAGATTTTACAAGATTCCAATTTACGGATGGACATTTCGCGATAAAAAAGCATATAAAGAGAATGAACCTTACTTTGAAGGATTTATTTTTGAAAAATTTGTGCTATAATCAAATGATAATGATGAAATACTTTTTATAATGATAAAGGAGTTTAGATCAATGAAAAAGAATGTAGTAGTGATCTTCGGAGGAGATTCCTCTGAACATGATGTTTCATGTCTGTCAGCAACAACAGTCATCAAAAACATGGACACTGAAAAATATAATGTAATTTTAGTTGGAATCACAAAAGAAGGAAAATGGCTATTAGTAGATAGTGTTAAAGACATCGAAGATGGAAGCTGGAGAGAAGGAGAAGTGAAAGCATTTATTTCTCCTGATACAACAACTCGTTCTTTAGTGATCCTTGCAGAAGGTACATATAAACTTCAGAAAGTTGATGTGATCTTCCCAGTTCTTCATGGTATGAATGGTGAAGATGGAACCGTTCAAGGGTTGTTTGAATTGTCTAAAATTCCATATGTTGGATGTGGTGTATTGGCATCTGCGGTTTCAATGGATAAAGTATACACAAAGATCATCGTAGATCATATTGGAATCGATCAGGCAAAGTTTGTTCATGTCAGAGAAAGTGATTTTGAACATTTAGAAGAAGCAATGGATCGTGTGGAAAAGGAAATCCCATATCCAATCTTTGTAAAACCATCTTGTGCAGGATCTTCTAAGGGAGTTTCTAAAGCAGAGAATAGAAAAGAATTGGAAGCTGCATTATACGAAGCAGTGAAACATGACCGTAATATCCTTTGTGAGGAAACAATTGTTGGAAGAGAAGTAGAATGTGCGGTATTAGGTGACAGAACACAGGTGAAGAGTACATGTGTTGGAGAGATCCTTGCGGCCGAAGAAGCTGCATTCTATGATTTTGATGCAAAATACAACAATGCAGAGTCTAAAACGGTTGTTGATCCAGAGATGCCAGAAGAATCTAAACGTAAGATCAAAGAAGACGCAGAAGCAATCTTTAGAGCTGTTGACGGATTTGGATTATCAAGAGTTGACTTCTTCTTAGAAGAATCAGGAAGAGTTGTATTTAACGAGATCAACACATTGCCAGGATTCACATCGATCAGTATGTATCCAATGTTATGGAAAGCATGCGGACTTGACATTCCTGAGTTACTTGATGCATTGATCGATCAGGCAATGACAAGATATCGTTAGGAGGAATTTGATATGAATGCACCAATCGGGGTGTTTGATTCTGGAGTTGGCGGACTCACTGTTGCAAGAGAGATCATGCGTCAGCTCCCGGAAGAAAGTATGATATATTTTGGGGATACTGCACGTGTACCTTATGGAACGAAGTCCAAAGATACGATCGTGCGCTATTCCAGACAGATCGTCAATTTTCTGTTAAGCAAGGGTGTTAAAGCAGTGGTCATCGCTTGTAATACAGCGAGTGCACTTGCCTTAGCTGATTTGCAGGAACTTTATAATGTGCCGATCATCGGTATGGTACAGCCAGGTGCGATCGCAGCAATGAATGCGACGAAGAATAAGAATATCGGGATCATTGGGACAAATGCAACGATCAAGAGTGGACAGTATGGACAATATTTAAGGAAACTGGATCCATCTGTAACGGTCGTTACAAAAGCATGTCCATTATTTGTTCCTCTGGTAGAAGAAGGACTGATCGATGACCGTATTACAGAAGATATGGTATCCAGATATTTAAGAGAATTTAAGCAGTATGATATTGATTCTCTGATCCTTGGATGCACACATTACCCACTGTTGATCAATCCGATCCAGCGATTTGTAGGGGATAAGGTCACACTTGTGAACCCTGCCTATGAAGTTGCGAAGACTTTAAAGCAGATGCTCGCACAGAGAGATATGGCGGCATCAGAAGATCATACTGCGAAGTATGAATATTATGTCAGTGATATGGCTGATCAGTTTTTATCATTTGCCGACAAAGTACTTCCATGCCGTGTGGATCAGGTACAGCCGGTAGATATTGAGAATTATTAGGAAGTGAAGATAAGATGACAAAAGATATATTAATTAATATTTCAGGACTCCAGATGGATGTGGATCCGAATGATCCGATCGAGATGATGACGACAGGTGCTTATTACTTGAGAAATGGAAAACATTACATTTTATACGATGAACTTTCCGAAGACAACGAGGTCGTAAAAAATGTCATAAAAATCGGACCAAAGAGTGTGGAACTTACAAGAAAAGGCGGACAGTCTTCTCATATGGTCTTTGAAGAGGGAAAAGAAAATCTCTCTTACTATGATACACCATTTGGAAGTCTTTTGATGGGGGTCAATACAAGCAATATTGACTGGATCGAAGAAGAAGAACAAATGCACCTTAAAGTGGATTACGATCTGAGTATGAACTCTGATCACGTTTCAAAATGTAAGATAGATGTGAATATCCGGCCGAATGGAGAATAAACATGAAGCAGAATGAAAAAGGTTTGATGCAGTGGGAGAAGGATTTTTTGATTTCGATCACGATCCTGATCATTGCAACCATCATTGCGCATATTTTTTTCTATCAGACAGCTCACAACATTAATGTGCCAATGATCTATACATTGGCAACTTTTTTTATCTCAAGATATACAAAAGGATATGGATGGGGAATTGTTTCCTCACTGTTAAGCGTTATTTTTATTAACTGGAGATTCACATTTCCATACTTTAAGATTAATTTTATGATTGACGGATATCCGATGACATTTCTTGGGATTTTAGTGATCGCAATCATTACGAATATGACAACAACAAGCTTAAACCGAGAGAAAGAAGCAGCTGTCAAGAGAGAGAAAGAACTTGCAAAATTAAATGAATATAACAAGCAGATCAATGACCTTCAGATTGAGAAAGAAAAGGAGAAGATGCGTTCGAATTTATTAAGAGCGATCTCTCATGATCTAAGGACTCCGCTGACTGGAATGATCGGGGCAAGTTCGACGTATTTAGAAGCCAAAGACCAACTGGATGAAGAGGCCAAAGATCAGCTTGTCATGGGAATCAAAGAAGATGCGAACTGGTTGTTAAATATGGTGGAAAACCTGCTTAGTATCACGAGGATCCAGAGCAATGGAAGTGATACACAGCCACATGTAAAGAAAGTACCAGAACCTCTCGAAGAAGTTGTAGCAGAAGCAATCCAGCGTTATCAGAAGCGTTATCCAGACAGTGAATTAAAGGTGAAGATCCCAGAAGATTTTTTGATGGTTCCAATGGATCCGACTTTGATCGAGCAGGTCATTATGAACCTTTTGGAAAATGCATGGGTACATTCTGGAAGTGATGCACCTATTGAACTTGATATCAAAGAAGAAGGCAATAAAGTTGTATTCTATATCCGTGACCACGGAAATGGTATCGCACCGGAACGCTTGGACCAGTTATTCGATGGCTGTGCAGGCGCTATAGACCATGAGAGCCGCAAAGGTATGGGTATTGGGTTAAGTATCTGTAAATCAATCGTTATGGCACATCAAGGCGATGTCTATGCAAGAAACTATGAGGATGGAGCAGAGTTTAGTTTTAGTCTGCCAATGGAGGAAAAGGAACTATGACAGAGATAAAATTTAATGTATTAATTGCTGAAGATGAAGAAAACATCGGCAATTTTATATCAACGATCTTAAAAACCAATGGCTACAAACCAATCATAGCAACTACAGGAAATCAGGCGATCCAGTGTGCGGAATCATACTGTCCGGATGTAATCTTATTAGATCTTGGACTGCCGGATATGGATGGAATCGATGTGATCTCCGAGATCAGAAAATGGGCAGTTACGCCGATCATCGTGATTTCTGCAAGAAACAGAGAATCAGAGAAAGTAAAAGCCCTGGATGCCGGAGCAGATGACTATATCACCAAACCATTTGGTAATCAGGAACTGCTTGCAAGAATCCGCACTGCCCTAAGACATAGAAGACAGCCAATGGGAGCGGAGACGAAGACACCAATGTATCATGCAGGTCAGTTAAAGATTGATTTTGACAAGCGAAGAGTCTTTCTTGGAGAAGAAGAAATCCGTCTTACACAGATTGAATATAAACTGGTATCCCTTCTTGCAGAGAATGCTGGAAAGGTTATTACATATGAGTCAATCATCAAAGATATCTGGGGACCTCACGCAGATACAAACAATAGGATCTTGCGAGTAAATATGGCAAATATCCGCCGTAAGATCGAGGAAAATCCAGCAGTTCCAAAGTATGTTTTTACAGAAGTCGGTGTCGGATACCGTATGCTGGAGAACGAATTAAACAGTTAAGATTGTGCTAAAAAAGATACATTTTTTGTATAAAAAATGTTAAAAATATTATTGACAAATAAAAATAAGGCGTTTATAATTCCAACCATAACGAAGGCGTTATGAGATGACACAGATCATTCTTCATAACGCCTTTTCTTTTTATCAAGAAGGATTTCTAAAAGCCTTCAATCAATTCATTGAGTAAAGACACGCGCGTTTCTCCTGAATGAAAAAAACAAAAACTTTCGAAATGGGAGGACAAAGATATGACAAAAGAAATTATGAACGCAGTAAACACCCAGATCTTTGGGGTATGGTTCCTGATCGGAGCCGCACTGGTATTCTGGATGCAGGCCGGATTCGCAATGGTTGAAGCCGGATTTACAAGAGCTAAGAATGCCGGAAACATTATCATGAAAAACCTGATGGACTTCTGTATTGGTACCTGTGTATTTATTCTGATCGGTTTCAGTTTATTACTTGGGGAAGATATGATCGGATTGATCGGAAAACCTGGATTTGACATTTTTACATCTTATGCAAATTTTGACTGGTCCAGTTTCGTATTCAACTTAGTATTCTGTGCAACAACAGCAACGATCGTATCCGGAGCCATGGCAGAGAGAACAAAATTCTTATCTTACTGTATTTATTCCGCAGTAATCTCCGCATTGATCTATCCGATTGAAGCACATTGGATCTGGGGTGGTGGATGGTTATCTCAGATGGGATTCCATGATTTCGCAGGATCTTGTGCAATTCATATGGTTGGTGGATTATCCGCACTGATCGGAGCAAAATTCTTAGGACCACGTATTGGTAAGTTCACAAAAGATAAAGATGGAAATATTACAAAAGTAAACGCATTCCCAGGACACAATATTCCGCTTGGAGCATTAGGAGTATTTATCTTATGGCTTGGCTGGTATGGATTCAATGGTGCAGCAGCAACATCTGTTGAACAGTTAGGATCTATCTTCGTAACAACAACAATTTCACCAGCAGTCGCAACAGTTGTTTGTATGGTATTTACATGGGTAAAATATGGGAAACCTGATGTATCAATGTCATTAAATGCATCTCTTGCAGGACTTGTAGCGATCACAGCACCATGTGATGTCACAGATGCTTTTGGAGCGATCGTGATCGGAGCAGTTTCTGGATTACTTGTTTGCTTTGGAGTATGGTTATTAGATTACAAATTAAGAATTGATGACCCAGTTGGAGCCGTAGCAGTTCATTTCATGAATGGTTTATGGGGAACATTAGCAACAGGATTATTTGCAACAAAAACTGCACCAGGAAGTGAATTAAATGGACTCTTCTATGGTGGTGGATTTGGATTATTAAAGATTCAGATCATCGGTATTGTTTGTGTTTGTGCATGGACAGCAGTAACGATCAGTTTAACATTTGCGATCATTAAAGCAACGATCGGTCTTCGTGTAACAGAAGAAGAAGAGATCATCGGTCTGGATGGACCAGAACATGGTTTAACATCAGCATATGCTGGATTCAGTATGATGGATATTTCTAACACAATGATCATGGAAGAAAATGCAAATACTGTTCTTGGAGAAGAAGATTACGAAAGAGCTTCTAAAGTACAGAAAGCAGCAGCTGTACAGGTCAGCAAAGCTCCAGATCTTGTACCTACAGGAATGTACAAAGTTGTTATTATCGCAAAATTAACAAGATACGACAAGTTAAGAAAAGCAATGAACGATGTTGGTGTAACTGGTATGACAGTCACTCAGGTTATGGGTTGTGGTATTCAGAAAGGTGCCGGAGAACGTTACAGAGGTGCTGAAGTCGATGCGACATTACTTCCAAAAGTTAAAGTTGAAGTTATCGTAGGAAATATTCCAGTAGAAAACATCATCGAAGCTGCGAAGAAAGCCCTTTATACAGGACATATCGGAGATGGTAAGATCTTTGTATACAACGTAGATAAAGTTATCAAAATCCGTACAGGAGAAGAAAATCTTGCAGCATTAGCAGATGTCGAATAAGAATTAAAATTTAATTGTATGAGTTGAAGGTCATCGAGTATTTAGAGAAAAAATGAAAGATAGCATGTGAGCAACACGAATTCCATTGACGGAGTTTTGACAGAACGCTTATCCGCTGGATCTCCTGCGATAACTCGCGTTGAAAGTTAC
>JAXJNA010000006.1:0-17442 GCA_036312945.1 Anaerostipes hadrus | reverse complement strand
GAGTTTCGCAAGGAAAGCCGGCGGATCAGCGATCTGTAAAAAACGTGAGGAAAATTCTCTAGCTGCTCTTCCGATCGTTTATTTATTTTTTATCATATACTCGAAATCTACAGTTGGCCAACTTACAAATTAAAATTTTTTAATAAAGAATGAATTCGAAATTACATCAAATATAAAGAATATCAAAACAAATAATCCCCAATATAATACAAGACTGTCATATCCTAATCCCAAAATTCTAAAAATAATCTTATGTACTAATACTGTAAATAAAATCAATAATACATTTAAAAAAGTTAATAAAATACCTTTCATTTTTCCTAACCTCTTTCTTTCTGTAAATAGATAATACGATCTGCTTTCTTTGCCATCTGTTCATCGTGTGTCACACAAATGATTGTTTTTCCTTCTGTTTTCATTTGTTGGAATAGCTTAATTACTTTCTTCTTATTATGGGCATCCAAATTCCCTGTCGGTTCATCTGCCAGTATGATCTCGCATGGTTTTAACATTATTCTTGCGATTGCAACTCTTTGTTGTTCTCCGCCACTTAATTCATAGACTTTGTGATCTAAATATTCTTTCGGCAGTCCAACTTTAGCCACTACTTCTTCTAACTCTTGTTCTTTAAAATTCTTTCGATATTTTTTGGATATCAGCAGGTTTTCTTTGACTGTCTCTTCTTCTATCAGAACATAGTTTTGAAAAATATAACCGTATACATATCTTCTCAGATTTTGAATTTCCTTCTTTGTAAAGTGGTTATTTCCATTGATTACAACTTCCCCAGCATCAGGTTTTTCCAACATGGAGATTATATTTAAAATGGTTGTTTTTCCTGCACCACTTTCTCCTATGATCGCTACAAATTCATTTCCTTTAATCTGTAACGAAAAATCTTTCAGCACCGTATGATTTCCAAATGTTTTGCAAATATTTTTTAATTCTACTATCATCAGTTCTGCTCTCCTTTTATGATTCCTTCTTCAATGTTTTTCTGATTTAAGTGATCATACTCTAATTTTGTAATAATAAATTCTATAATGCATACAAAAATCATAAAATACCATACGATCTGATTATGTTTGATTGCATAGACAAACAATGTCGTGCCTATATTGATCATTCCAAACACGATCAGGACTTCCGTCACTGACTCCAGATAATGATATCCAAAAAGTGACTGAAGCATTAATTTCTGTCGTTTTGAATAATAATAACCATAGACTGAAATCGTTATAAATACGATGGAACAAAGAATGATCGCTGCTAAAATCACACCTTGATATATTACTTTTTGCTGAATCTTTACTAGTTGATCTGCTGCCATACCGTAAACATTTGTTGTAGAATTGAATTGATAGATATTTAATTTCTTCTCCAACTCCTCTATTTTTCGAAAAGCATATCCCTGTTCTTTGGAATTATCTTCAAAATAAATGCTTCCTGGCACCATTTCTCCCGGATACATAAATGCAATGTTCGATGAGTCCATACTATCAGCGTAAAATAAGACTGCAATTGGATCTATAATCTGATTTTTATCATTTCCTGTATCCGAATCATAAGTAAAATAGCTTTGATCTCTTTTTACATAAATAATATGAATCATTAATTGCTTCTTTTTTAAAAGATTCTTCGGTTGTTTTAACGCCTTCCGATAATCATTATCCACAGTAACTTTTTGAAAATAAAATTCGTTTCTGTATTCTTTTATAATCTTTTTCTCATATTTCTTATATTGCTCTGGAACCAGAAGGTTTAGTGTATTTTTCTTATATTCTATCTGTTCTTTCACGGCTTTTCCATTACAAGTCTTTATTGGATTTCTTTTCAGATAATTTTCATCAATCTTTACACTTCTCCCATAAGGCGAACATATCTGTTCTTCTTTTGTCCCTTTATATTGATATGCATATGTCCAGCCACCCTTTCCGTCTGATTCCTTTGCATAATTATCTGAATTCATCAAAAATACCTGCCTTCCTTTGATTCCTTCTTGATAAAATCTGGATAATTCATCATTAATCTGTCTCTGTTCTTTGGATAAATCTGTGACTGAGTTATCATATCCCCTAAAATTTATTGTATAAATCTGTTTTGTGTTATCCCAATATTCCAATGCTTTTTCTCTTCTCTGCAATCGTTGCATATCGTTTGCTGTGTTGCTCAAAATCATAAACAACACAAAAAAGATACTTGCTAAAATTATATAAGAAATCCGTTTTGTTCCAGTAAAAAAATTTTTTCCTTTTACATGACTGATTGATGTTTGAAAATAAATGACCAAATAGTTCATAAGAACTGCCATAATGAAGATTGCTGTATTAATTCCTATATTGCAAAGAAGATATATTTTAAAATATTGCCATATATTTTGCAAACCTTCAAATTTCCACCCTGCAGCCAGCCATAAGAGCATCCATAGAATTTCATTCGTTGATAAAAATTTTATGATATCTTTATTAATATTCCATACAACTGAAGCATTTGAATATCCCCAGTATCTCATTAATGCCAGCTTCTTTCTCGACGATACATAATAACTTGTAAATCCTATAATCAAAAACAAGACCCCAAATCCTATCAAATATACTGGTGATAGATTATTGATCAATTCTGCTTTTTCTTCGTTTGTATAAATTTTTATTTTACCATAGGTTGAAAATTGACTCTTTAATTTCTTCTCAAGCTGAGGAGTCGTATGATCCATAAAAAAGGTACTCCCACATCCAACATTTCTCAATTCTTTAAACGAATATGTTTTTATTTTCCATGTACTATATGGAAATTTTATACGCTTAAGTTCTTGTTCGTCTGTTGAATAAATTGCTAATTCTTTTTCACTTAAGAATTCATATTTCATAATTGATATATGATTTTTCTTTGCAAACTTTTCCAAATCTTCTTGAACTTCTGTCAGTCTTCCAATTGCTTGCTGGCTGTATTGAATCTCTGCTACCCTCTTTTGAAAAAGTTTATGTGTCATCTGGTAATTGCTGAACATCACAAACGCTAAAATATTTGTACTGATCAATACGATACTATACAAGATGATAGTCACCTTTCTGCCTTTCATGTTAAAATTATCGCCTCTTTCCTTATTGTTTTAACTGTACGAATTGTATTAACTGTACCATTTCATATAGTACAGTTATGATATATCTTTTTTACTATTGTGTCAATATATATTTAAAAATTTATAACAAAAAAGATACACAATCAATTTTCTTCGTTAACATCCAATTGATTATGTATCCTTTTACAACATTTCTACTTCACAACTATGCTTCTTCGTTTTCTTGTCATAACTGATTCCAACTGCTAATATATTTCCTTCATATACTGGAATTTCTCCAATTTTTCCTTGGAATCTTAGTTGATAATTCTTCTCTTTAATCTGCTCTATCGCTTTTTGTGGTGTATGATCTATTTTAAGTTCTAGAATAATTCCAGGTATATCATTTCTTTTGGGATAAAAGATAAAATCCACAAATCCTTTTCCTGCTTTGTCTTCTCTCTCAACACGGTATTCATCTCTTGCAGAGAGATAAACTAAATTTACAATTGCTGATAATTCCACTTCGTTATTATATGAATAAATCGGAACTTCTGTATCATGGACGTATTCAAGAATCTCTTCCATTGTATCCGTATCCCCATGAATTGTTGCCTGAAGCATTCGTTGAGATTCTCTTGCCAATCGATAAACATATCCTAATTGCTGGTTTGATAACAGCAATTCATCAAACTTATCCATCAACTCTTTATTTGGAATAAATACCTTCCCATTCTCATAGGTTAACAATCCATAAACGACCATTGCTGAATAAATCTGGTCTTTGGTATGCAACGCATTTGCTGTTGCTGCATATTGTTGCATTTTTGCTGGAACATGTTCTCCTGCGACCATTAGCACAAGATCATTTCGCACATCTGCTATATTTCCTTTGATATAGTTGAAAATAGAATCATAAGTTCCAGAACTTGTCCAGTAGTTTGCCAGTTGGTTATCTCTTAATGCACAAACAACCGATCTTGGATTATACAAATAATCTCCTGCTGCCGCCCGATAACCGTCATACCATTCTTTTAATTCACTTCTTAAAATCTTCGGATTCTTTGTTATCTTTTTATAAATGTCATAAAGCTGGTCAACTTCTTCATCCAAAAAGCCAAAATATTCACTGTATTTTTCTTTACATGCCATATCATACTCATCAAACATATTTAATTCTGATCCATCAGAATATTTTGCGATTGGAAGGATTCCTGTCATATAAGTCATTTGAACATATGGACGGTCTTTTAATAAATTACTTAAGAACTGGATATACTGTTTTTTATTTTCTTCGTTAATAAAATCTTTATGAAAAATAAAATCCCATTCATCCAGAACAAAAACAAAGCGTTCCTGGTTACATTCTTCAAAAATCGTTTCTAATACATCCGCTGCCGAATCATCTTCATACACTTCAATCTGTGGATATTCCTTCTTAAGATCTCTGATCAAAGTTGTCTCGATTTTTCCTATATAATCAGAATATGAGTCACAGGATCTTGATATCTTGCTAAAGTCGATGGAAATTACATTATATTTATTTCTGTATTCTTTATATCTAAGATTACTGGTAATCTTTAGTCTGCTAAAAATCGAATCTGAATCCACTTTTTTACTCAAAAATGCAGCTATCATATTGGCCATGATCGTTTTTCCAAAACGCCTTGGTCTTGTAATACAAATATGCTGATTACCTGCATCCAAAACAGGAAACAATTCTGCCAATAATAATGATTTATCTACAAAATATGGCTGATTTGTTTCACCTTGATATAATGCATATGGAGTTGAGCTATTTAGATATCTTCCCATGGGTTGGATTCCTCCTTATTTTGGTTCTTATTATACATTATTTTACTGACTTCGTCTATTCAAGCCACCACACAGTGTGTATGTTATACGGTACTGGTTAATATTTTTTACATTCGCTAACTGAAAGATGAAAGGGCTTAAACAACACCGATTTATCGAGATGTCTGGGAATATAATAAACACTTATCTTCTGTCTTGAAAAAATTAATTTACATCCAATATCATTCTCCATGCACATTCGGTAGTGGTTTCGATTACGTAAATTATTTGAATATTATAAAAAGGGTTATCTGTCTGAGACCGTAGGAACACGCCTGCACTTAGTGAGTGGATGGTCGTTAGACCATTCAGGAGCTTAGTACAGCTGCGTGTGAGTCGAGCGAGAGCGCGTCGCAGACAGATAACCCTTTTTATAATATTCCACCAATAATTTCCGTCATCAAACCAGCAAATTAAAATTTAGAATGTTACATCCTTACCATAATAAATACATTCCAATATCTTCTCCATATCCTCAACAGATGTTTCTCTCGGATTAGATCCCGTACAAGCATCTCCAACCGCTCTCTCTGCGATCATATGCTTCTTCTCAAGGAATTCGTCTTCATTTACACCGAAATCCTTCAGATTAGACACAATATGAAGACTTGCTCTCAGATCTTCCACTGCTTTGATCAGTGATAAAGTCAGTGCTTTATCAGTCACTCCAGGAAGTCCTAATTTCCTTGCGATCATTGCGAATCTGTCTTCACAGACTTTAGCATTGTATTGGATGACATATGGAAGATAGATTGCATTTGCACAACCATGAGGAATATGTCCTGTATCAAAGACTGCTCCTGTTTTATGTGCCAAGGAATGTATGATTCCAAGCAACGCGTTGGAGAATGCCATTCCTGCTAAGCACTGGGCGATATGCATATTTCCTCTTGCCTGCATGTCTCCTTCATAGGATGCTTTCAGGTTATCAAAGATCATCTCAATCGCATGGATCGCTAATGGATCTGAGAATGGAGAATGCAATCCTGCAACATATGCTTCGATCGCATGGGTTAAGGCATCCATTCCTGTATGTGCTGTTAATGTCTGTGGCATTGTCTCTGCAAGTGATGGATCTACGATCGCTACATCTGGTGTGATCTCGAAATCAGCCAGTGGGTATTTGATTCCTGTGCTGTAATCCGTGATCACTGAGAATGCTGTTACCTCTGTTGCTGTTCCTGAGGTTGATGGAATTGCGATAAAGGTTGCTTTGTTACGAAGTGGCGGAATGGTAAATGGATCTTTGATATCATCAAAAGTTGTCTCTGGATGCTCATAAAATACCCACATTGCCTTTGCTGCATCAATTGGTGATCCTCCACCCATTGCAATGATCAGGTCTGGTTCAAATTCCTGCATCACTTTGGCACCTTTCATAACTGTCTCTACGGATGGATCTGGTTCGATTCCTTCGATCAGTTTTGTCTCAATTCCTGCTTCCTTCAAATATTCAACGACCTTGTCAACAAATCCAAAACGTTTCATGGACCCGCCACCTAGGCACAATACTGCTTTGTTTCCTTTGATTGTTTTTAGTGTCTCTAATGCGTTTTCTCCGAAGTATAAATCTCTTGGTAATGTAAATCTTGCCATAACTAACATCTCCTTTACCTGGATGACCGAAATTGAACCTTTTCTTATATATCCAACATTTGAATATCCGATTTCAATCGATTGTTTCGCTACAAATACATTGTACATCATTGTTAAAATTTTATCAATACTTTTCTTGCAGCTTTTTGCTATTTATACTTTTGACACTTTCATCATTCATACGTATAAACAGAAAAAAGAACCTTGTACCATCACAAGATCCTTTTCTCTTTCGTATATTTTTATTTATGTCCGCGGACTTTTAAATATTCCTCTAATCCATGTCTTCTCAACTTACATGCTGGACATTCTCCGCATCCATCACCCATCACTCCATTATAACATGTCAGAGTTTCATTTCTTACAATATCAAAGACGCCTAATTTATCAGCCATCTCCCATGTCTGTTTCTTGTCAATCCACATCAATGGCGTGATCACTTCAAACTCGTAATCCATGGCAAGTGTTAATGTTGTTTCTAAAGATGAGATAAAGACATGGCGGCAGTCTGGATATCCACTGAAATCACTCTGGGAAACACCCGTTACTAACACATGAATATCTCTTTGTTTTGCAAAAACAGCTGCAAATGTTAAGAATAACATATTTCTTCCATCAACAAATGAATTTGGTGTTCCTTCTTCTGGTGCTTCATGATCCACTTCCATATCCACTCTGGTAAGAGAGTTTGGTGCTAACTGATTTAACAATCCCATATCCAGGATATGATGTTCTACACCGTGTTCTTTACAGATTTTCTTCGCACATTCAAGTTCCTTGGAATGTCTCTGTCCATAGTTAAATGAAAGCGCGATCACTTCATCATATTTCTTCTTTGCCCAGAAAAGGCATGTCGTGCTGTCTTGTCCACCGCTGAATACAACAACGGCCTTGTTTGGTTTTGCCATTTTGCTTCTCTCCTTTTCTTATTTTCCTGCCTGCATCATGAAATGCCATTTTAATGTGGAATCTGTGTCAAATGCTCCTCGAAGTGTTGTTGTCACTGTCTTGGCATTTTGTTTTTTGATTCCTCTTGCACTCATACAGCTATGACATCCCTCAATATAAACAGCTACATCTTCACTTCCTGAAACTTCCATGATGATCTCTGCGATATCACTTCCGATCCTTTCCTGAAGCTGTAAACGTTTTCCAACCATATCACAGATTCTTGCAATCTTGCTAAGTCCTAATACTTTGTCTTTTGGCAGATATGCTACAGAGACTTTCATATCATACATTAATGCCATATGATGCTCACAATAACTAAAGATATCAATATCTTTTACGATCACCATGTCTTTATGATCTTTGACACTTAGATCATCTTCAAATGTCTTTGAAAACATCTGTGCAATCTCATGATTGCTGTAATTCATTCCTTCAAAGACTTCTTCATACATTTTTGCTACACGATCTGGTGTTTCCTTTAATCCTTCACGGTCCGGATCATCTCCAAGTGCAACAAGGATACCTCTTATATGTTCCTTGATTGCTTCTTTATCGATTGCCATAGTATTTCCTCCTATACACCTGTCTTGTCAGGATCCCATACAACTTTATGAATCTGAATCTGGAATCTGACTTTATTAAGCTTGTTTTCTTTCATAAACTCGACGATTTCTTCTGGTTCGATCTTACCAAATACAGGACTGAAGTATACGATCGCTTTTTCACAAAGTCTGAATCGTTCCATGATTTCTTTCGCCCTGTTTAAATCCTCTCTGCTTCCAATAACAAATTTGACAACATCCCATGGTTTTAAATATTCCATATTTTCAAGGCACATATTCTCTTCCATATTGCTGGATGGAAGTTTATAATCCATTGTCATTGTCAGTCTGTTGTCTCTTTCTTTATAATATCTGATCGGTACACTTCCATTTGTCTCAATCTCAATCTCAACTTTTGGCATCATCAAGATACTTCCGATCAGTTCTGACACATTTTCATCAAGAAGAGGCTCTCCACCTGTTAATGTAACAAGTTCGACTCCTGCTTCTTTGATTCTTTCTACAATCTGCGGTGCCGTCAATAATTCACATCTTGCATCTCTTTTATTGGCCCATGTTGTATCGCAGTAAGAGCAGTTTAAGTTACATCCTTTCAGTCGGATAAACATGGCAAGACGGCCTGCTTTCTTCCCTTCTCCGTTGATACTTACAAAGGTTTCGACTACTTTAAATGTTTCCATCTCATTTACTCCCCATATGCTGCCATATTGTTTGGTGTCTCATAAACTTTCGCTAACTTAACATCATATCCGATTTCTTTCACTCTATCATAAAAATATTTTGCAAAACTCTCTGCAGTTGGACGAAAATCTACGAAGATCATTTTGAAATTTTCCTCTTTCAATGCTTCTACTGTCTTCTCTTTTAATGTTCCCTCTTCTATGATCAGACTATGATCAAACTCATCTGCTAATTTTTTAATATCATCTTTTAACTGTCCAAAATCGACAACCATTCCTCGAATCTGCCCTGTCTGTTCTAATGTTTCACTCTGTACGGTAACTTCTAATTTCCAACGGTGACCGTGGATATTGCTGCATTTTCCTTCATAGCCCGATAAAAAATGAGCTGAATCAAAGGATGCATGTGTTGTTAACTGATACATTTTCTTCTTTCCCTTCTACATATATTTACAATCAAAAAAAGGATACAAGCACGCGTACCTGTATCCTGAAAATCTTCTTCTCAGTCCTAGTTTTGTTTATAGACAGGATGGTACGAATGAACTGTCTTTGATTTCTAAAATCTTATCTAGTATATCATTGTTTTATCAAAATAGCAAACAGAGATTGCAAAATTTCACAATCTCTGTTTACTTATTATAAATATTACTTATGAAAATATGAGGAATTAATTTATTGTAAATTGGTATTTACAATCTTATTTATTTAATGGTTTCTTTGTAAATGACATAACGATCATTCCAATAACTGCACCAACTGCTACAGAAATTAAGTACTGTACTGGATTCGTGATAACTCCGATAACAAAGATTCCACCGTGTGGTGCTGGAAGTCCACATTTAAATGCCATGGATAACGCACCTGCTACTGCAGATCCTACGATACATGGTGGCAGGATATGGATTGGATCTCCTGCTGCAAATGGGATAGCTCCTTCTGTAATGAATGATAATCCCATGATGTAGTTTACAACACCAGATTTTCTTTCATTCTCTGTAAAACGATTCTTGAAGAATGTTGTACAAAGTGCGATCGCAAGTGGAGGTACCATTCCTCCAGCCATAACAGCTGCCATGATCGCATACTGCTCTGGACCTGCATTGGCTACTGTTAACTGTGCTGTACCAAATACATACGCTGCTTTATTAAATGGACCACCCATATCGATGGACATCATTGCTCCAAGGACTGCCCCTAAAAGGATAGAACTTGTTCCACTCATAGATGATAAGAAGTTATTCAGTCCTGTATTGATCGCTCCTACTACTGGATTAACTGCGATCATAACAACTCCCATGACTAAAATACCACAAACTGGGAATAGTAAGATTGGTTTTAATCCTTCTAATGCACTTGGCAATTTATCAAATAGTTTTCTTAATAAAACCATGATATATCCACCAACGAAACCTGCAAATAATGCTCCGATAAATCCAGAGGAAACAGCTTTGGCAGAATCATATGCCATAATATTGGCAAATGTATAACCACCATTCGCTAAAGCTCCACCAACGAAACCTACTGCTAATCCTGGTCGGTCTGCAATGCTCATTGCGATAAATCCAGCTAAGATTGGAAGCATAAATCCAAATGCCTGTTCACCGATTGTCTTTAATAATGCTGCAAGTGGTGTATTCTTACCGAAGTTCGCTGGGTTGATTGCCTGATTATCTACTAAGAATGCAAGAGCGATCAGGATACCTCCACCAATAACGAATGGAAGCATATGAGATACACCATTCATCAGATGTTTATAAATCTGACGTCCAACGCTTTCACCCTCTGCACTATCTTCTTGTGCTGCTGCTCCTGAATGATGATATGTTGGCGCTTTCTTATCTAAAATTGTCTGGATCAGTTCTTCTGGTTTATTAATTCCGTCCGCTACTTTTGTCTGAAGAACCTGTTTTCCATCAAAACGTGCCATCTCAACGTTCTTATCTGCTGCTACGATGATTCCGTCACAATTTTCAATCTCTTCTTTTGTTAAGACATTCTTTGCTCCACCTGAACCATTTGTCTCAGCTTTTAATGTAATTCCCATCTCTTTTGCTTTATTCTCAAGAGATTCTGCTGCCATGAATGTATGAGCGATTCCTGTTGGGCATGCTGTAACTGCAAGAACTCTGATCGTTCCATCGTCTGCTTTCTCTTCCTGTACAGCAGGTTTCTCTTCTTCCTTCGCCGCCTCTTCTGGGAATTTCTCTGTCTCTTTCTTGTCGATCAATGCAAGATATTCTTCCTTGCTTGTTGCCTTCAATAAGCTGTCCTTAAATACTGGATCCATTAAGATCACAGATAATCTTGACAATGCCTCTAAATGCACATCGCTTCCTTCTGCTGGTGCTGCGATCATGAAAAATACATCCGATGGTTCTCCATCCATTGCTTCATAATCAACCCCGTCTGGTACTGTCATGGAAGCTAAACCAGCCTTAGTCACTGCTTTGTTCTTAGAATGAGGAATTGCAATCCCTCCTCCAATACCAGTTGTTCCATTGGCTTCTCTTGCTAAAATACCTTTCTTGTATTCTTCACGGTCTGTGATGTTTCCGCCCTTGACCATTAGATCAACCAGATGATCAATTGCTTCTTCTTTGCTGTTAACCTTCACACCAAGATCAATTGTTGCATCCTGCAACAGCTCTGTAATTCTCATACAGGTCATCCTCCTTTTCCAAAATAAAAAACGTCAAAATCAATCATTTTAAACCATTTTCTTTCATGTTTTTAAAAAAGAAAAAGAAATATTAAAAAGCATACCTCTTTTTAATATTTCCCTTCATCTTAATTTTTATTTCACTTTGATCGCCCAACGCATCTTTGTTGATTTGGCTCTTCCATTCTGGGCACATTCCTCTTTTGATGGTCGAATAACATCCTTGGCTATATCACTGTAGATTCCTGCTTTCTTCCCATACTTAAATGCATGTTTTACAAGTCTGTCTTCCCCAGAGTGGAATGTAAGGATTGCAACCTTTCCACCTGGTGCCAATGCATCTGGAAGTTTCTCTAATAATTCTTCTAATACTTCAAACTCGCTGTTTACATCAATACGCAAAGCCTGAAATGTCCTCTGGCAGGATTTTTTAACTGCTTCCTTTCGCTCTTTTTCTGGCAAGAAGTTTAACGCTCTTTCAATGACTTCTTTAAGATCCGTTGTTGTCTTGATCTTCTTTCCTCGTTTCATCGTTGCAACGGTTTCTTTTGCAATCTGTTTTGCATATGGCTCATCTGCATTTTCAATGAGCATCCCTTCAAATTCAGCCTTTGTAATATCTTCTAAACGCTCTGCCGCTGAAATTCCTTTTTCTGGATTCAGTCTTAAATCTAATGGTCCTTCAAATTTATAGGAAAATCCTCTTTCTGGATTATCAATCTGCATGGAAGATACGCCAAGATCGGCTAAAATAAAATCGAATGGTCCGACTTCTTCGGCTACCTGATCAATATTGGCAAAATTGATATGCTTGATCGTTAAGATATCTTCTCCAAACCCTGCGTCATGCAGACGTTTCTCTGTCTTTACAGATTCGATCGGGTCTACATCTAATGCGTAGATATGACCTTTGCCCTGTAACTTTTCTAACATTTTTCTTGTATGTCCGCCATATCCTAAGGTTGCATCCAATCCTTTTTGTCCCGGTTGGATGTCAAAAAATTCAAGAATTTCTTTTACACAGATGGAAATGTGCATTCCTGCTGGCGTACTTCCTTTTTTAATAACTTTTTGAATTGTATCTCCGTATTTTTCTGGGTTTAATTCTTTGTATTTTTCTTCGAATCTTCTTGGGTGAGTCCCTTTGTATCTGACTCTTCGTTTGTGTTTCTTTTCTGATTGCTGCTGTTCCATTATTTTCTACCTTTCTTTGATAAATTCAGTTTTATCAATATAAAAATTGTTCTTTCTTCGGACGGTTTCAAAATCTTGATGTCCGATTCCGACAACTCTTGCCATGTTGATCTCTCCTTGTTTTTACTGTGCATGCCTCTTCAACGCTTCCAAGTAAATCGCCCCAAGCCTGCTAGGTTTTGTCTTCTTATGTGTCACATACCCAATATGCATCTCGCCTTCTTCTGCAAGCGGAACTGCAATAATATTCTCTCCATTTAATTCCTTATCGATCACACCACTGCTGATCGTGTATCCATTTAATCCGATCAGTAAATTAAACAGAGTTGCTCTGTCTCTCACTCGAATGTTCTTTGAACGCACTTCAGTACTAAACATCTCTTCTGAATAATAAAAGGAATTATGTTCTCCCTGTTCAAAGGACAGATATGGATAATCTTTCAGATCTTCCATTGTTACCTGATCTTTCTGTGCCAGCGGGTTCTTGTCACAGATAAAAATATGCGGTCTTGCAACAAATAGTTCTGTGAATTTGAGATCATTTGCTTTCATGATCTTCTCAAGAACCGATGCGTTAAATTCATTTAAATATAAAATCCCGATCTCACTTTTCATTCTGGCTACATCATCAATGATCTCATAAGTCTGTGTCTCTCGCAAACTGAAATCATAATTATCACTTCCATATTCTTTGATCAGATCCACAAACGCATTGACTGCAAACGAATAATGCTGTGTTGAAATACAAAATTCCTGTTTCCCGCCACTTTTATGTTTATATTTCTCTTCGATCAATGCCGCCTGCTCTAGTACTTGTCTGGCATATCCAAGAAAAATCTCTCCTTCTCTAGATACATGGATTCCTTTATTCGTACGGTCAAAAATCGTAATCTGCATCTCTTTTTCCAGTTCCTTTAATGCTTTTGTAAGACTTGGCTGTGATACAAAGAGTTCTTCTGCTGCCTTACTGATCGTTCCGATCTCTGCGATTGTTACGACATATTTTAGCTGTTGTAATGTCATCGTTTCTTCCTTCTTTGGTCTTTTTGTATCATTATACAATAGTTTATTTTATATGGCAAAGGCTGATTGTTCCTTTTAATCTTACTCTCGATTCTTTAACGCATCAGAAAGTCCAACTTTGTAAATCCTTCGCACTAACAGCTTATTAATTACCAGATATGTAATGATAATTCCTGCATAGATCATCGCATACAGCTGCCATGTGAAACTTAAATTCATACTACAAGCTATATTGGAAACCATAACTGGATACATCGCATCCATTAATTTCTTGGATAACGGAACACTGATCAATGCTCCAACTGCGATCATATAGAAGTTCCCATCAAGATAAAGCTTCTTAATCTCTTTCTTACGATACCCAAATACTTTCATTAATGCAATATTTTGTGCAGAACGATCAATCATCACCTTGATCATTAAATACATGACAATTGCAAAGATGATAACAGAAAGTCCAACGATCATTCCCATCATTGGAATCATCATATTGATAAATATATCTGAGCTCTCCTCAATTGCTTTTTTACTTGTCGTTGCATACAGCTTTCCAGAGTCAATCAACAGCTTCTTCTTTGATACAACCATATTATAATAATCTGATGATGTCTGAAAGAGGTCTCTCATGCTGTCAATATCCATAAATGCATACAACCCAGAAGAATATTGGGTGATATCTGCCACCTCAAATGCATAATCCATTTCATCTTCTTCATCAGAAAGTATGACCGAGTCACCTTTTTTCAGATCATATTTCTGTGCCATTGCAGATGAAATAACAACTTTATTCTTTGCTTTTGGAAGATCTTTATCCTGACTGAAATATGGATTATCATTTTCTATGCCGATCAGGGAAATTTCAAGATCATATCCCCATACTTCTTTATGCAACCCTTTTACAAAGCATGCATCTCCGCCTTTTGGTACTTTTTTATCCGGATATTTATATGTATACATATATTCAAACTTTGTGTCTCTTTTATTTTCTTTGCTGATATGATCACACATCACATAACAGTCCAGACCGATCATCATAACTAACAACGCAATAAACATTCCAAAAACTACTGTAAATCCTGCTCTTGCCTCACGCAGTGACTGCCTGATCCTGAATTTTGTAAGAAATGGCATATCTCCTAATTTGACTTTTGAAATATGACTTTTCTTTTGCTCATTTCTTATCATAGAAAGTGCTGGCCTTGATAGTTTCTTTCTTATAACAAAATAGTTTACGATCACTGCAACGAGTGGCGGCATAACGATTCCATATACTAATAGATAGATTAAAAGTTCTGGAGTCAAATCCGGTATAGAAAAATAATCATAACAATCCTGCATCTGTGTTGGAATCCCTATCGGACTATATCCAATGATCGTTCCTGCTAATCCAGCCAGAAATGTTACGATCACTGGAACTGTCAAATAATATTTTAGAAGCTGCTTCTTTGTCACTCCAAGCGCATACAATGTCCCAATAATACTATTTTCTTTCTCAATTTCATGAATGACAAAAACAGATATTACATAGGTAAATAAGATCATAATGATAACACCCGCTACCATTCCAGCAAGTTTATTAATAACCTGATCACCTGCCGCTGCCCCAATTCTTATGTTATCGTCTGCCTTTAAAAACTGTGTCAGATTCGATGTTTCCATATCAAATGCTTTCATCAGTTCTTCGGTACCTTCTTCTAATTGATCCGTTCCTTCTTTTAGCTTACTACTTCCATCCGATGCTTTTTTGACACCATTCGTATAAGCCTTGATTCCATCTCTATATGTTTTTAAGGCATCTAACTGTTCTTTGGCAGATTCTAAGGATAATCTTGTAAGGCCATCACTTGATTTTGTGATCAAACCTTTTAAAATACTTGCATAATTATTCTCTGTCAGCGATGTTACTCCAAAAGATGCCAGCTGGCTTTCTGCCGTTTTTAAATACGCCTGAAAGATCTGATCCGCACCTTTTTGCAATGTTTCATTATTTTCACTTAGCTTATTTAATCCGTCTGACATCTTGGTACTTGCATCGGCCAGTTTTTTGATGCCATCTTTGATGTCATCTTTCTTTCCTGCGGTTTCTTCCCAGTAATCTTTAAAATATGGATCATCTACATCATCTGGATTAAATGTGATCTTTTTTAGTTTGTTTTTTAACTGTTTCTGAGTCATTGCACCATTTAAACGGTATGCATAAATATATTCTTCGGATTGGATGCTGTTTTCGTTGTTTTTTAGATTCTGATATGCATCTTCCGTCACAAATGCCAGACCAAACTGCTTGCTGTCTACGGTACTATCCGATAACTTTTCATAACATGCATCGTAGTCTGGAACTGATCCGATTCCCGTTACTTTATAAGAATCGCCATCAATTTTAATGTTTGAGCCTATTTTCAGGTTATGTTCTTGTGCATATCTTTTTTCCACAACGACTTCCTGTTCTTCTCTTGCAAGTCTTCCTTCATCCAGATTGATCTGATCGACTTTTTTACGATTCTTAAAGATTCTTAACTTACTTCCATCTTTTTGTCTGAAATCAAGATAAAATGTCTCTTCTAACGTGATTCCTTTCTTAGTAAGATTCTCTTTTTGCTTTGTTGTTAGCGGCACAAATACCTGAAACTGTCCGTCTTCCACCTTATGTTTCTTTGCCTGCTTTGCAGTTCCATCAACGATCGTATCCGCTGCACCTACCAGACTGATGACCAGATACATACTGATAATAATTAGAAAAGCAAGTGCAAGATAGCGGAATTTATTTTCTTTTAAATCTCTCCATGCTCTTTTTCTCAATACTTTTTCCATTTAAAGATCCTCCAGTGATTTTGCCGGTACTCTTGTTTCATTTTCGTATTCTTCACTGATCTGTCCATCTTTGATGATGATGACCTTATGTACCATGTTGCGGATTGCATTGTTATGCGTTACGATCAGCATGGTTGTACCGTATTGTTGATTGATCTTCTCTAATAAGATCAGGATATCTTTGGATGTTTTCGAATCGAGAGCTCCTGTCGGTTCATCGCAAAGAAGCAGCTTTGGATTCTTGATCAAAGCCCTTGCAATTGCGCATCGTTGCTGCTGTCCACCGGATAATTGTGCCGGAAATTTATCTTGATGTTCTGTTAATCCGAGTGTATCTAACAATTCATCCATATCTAATGGATTTTCTGTTAAAAACTGGCAGATTTCTATATTTTCTTTGACTGTAAGGTTTGGTACAAGATTATAAAACTGAAAAATGAATCCTAGATTAGCTCTGCGGTATTCGGAGAGTTCGTCTGCGTTTAGACCTGATATTTCATTGCCATCGACTTTGACTGAACCAGAATCCATAGTGTCTAGTCCGCCGATACAATTTAACATCGTTGACTTTCCTGAACCACTACTTCCTTGAATAACACACATCTGACCTTGTTCGATATTGGTTGTGATTCCTTTTAGTACTTGATTATAGCTTTCGCCTGATCCGAAGCTTTTTTTCATATCTTTTATTTCTAAATACATGTGTAATTCCTCTCATTTTTGTAAGTTAGTTAGTACTAACGTTTGGTTAGTGTTATCTAACATCATTATAACAAAAGTCTACACACTTCACAAGATTGTGATTTATAATGGTGTTGCATGTATGAGTCAGAAAGAAGATAAGAAGAAATATTTATAAGAAAAAAGGGTGACACTCCGCATTTTTGAAAGCGTTTTTTACAAATCGCCTATCCGCGCCTGTTCCTTCGAGAACTCACTTGCTGCGAGCCAAAATGCCCGCAGCTACGTTCAAACAATCGACCACAGGGCGCTGCGAATTTGTAAAAAACGCATTCAAAAAGTGCTCATGTTGTCACCCTTTTTTCTTAT
>JAXJNA010000005.1:0-22151 GCA_036312945.1 Anaerostipes hadrus | reverse complement strand
CAGGAAAGACACTGAAACTAAAAGCCAAAGTCACAGCAAGCAAAGGAGCCAACAAGAAACTGAAATGGACAAGTAGCAATCCTAAATATGCAACAGTATCCGCATCAGGAAAAGTAAAGGCATCAAAAGCAGGAAAGAAGAAATCAGTGAAGATTACTGCAATGGCAACCGATGGAAGTGGAAAGAAAGCAACCGTGAAGATTAAAATTAAATAAAGAATAGAAATTTGACGATCTTATGAACAAGGAAACAGCTGGAAGTCACAAGAGATATTTTAAGAAGGTGTGATTTCTGGCTGTTTTTTTATTGCACAGGAAATTTTGATGAAATCCCCTATGCAATAAAAACAGTAGAAAAAAAGTAGAGATATAAAAACTCTCTACTTTATAAACATATTCAAAAACTGTTTCTTAACCTCCACTGCTCTCTTTTGGCTGACTGGAATCTTATATTGTCCAGCCAAAGTCACAAGATTATTTTCAAAATCCGTAATCTGATTTAGATTGATCAGATAGCTCCTATGGCAGCAGATGAAATTCTGATTTAGACGATCAAGTAACAGGGCAAGTTTCTCAGAGGTATGATAAGTGGAAGATGTACAATAAATGGTTGTCGTACGGAGATTACGTTCCATGTAGACAATATCATCTAACAGAATATTATGTTCTCTGCGGTTCCATGAGATTGTCAGATAGTTATTTTTGCGTTGCTTAAGATTGAAGGTTGCTTTCTCAATCGCACGAGGCAGATATTGTTTGACATCGGACTTATGAATAAAATATACATGTTCCGTCTCATACACATCACTGCAGTATTCACGATATTGTGTGATGAAGATAATCTGTGTCGCAGCATGAGACTGTAAGATTTCTTTGGATAAGATAATACCGGATTTTTCAGGAAGTTCGATATCCATTAAGACGATGTCATATGGGACAGAGTTTTTATCATATAATTTAGAACGTTCCTCTGGGGAGGAACAAGGATGAATCTCGGCAGAAAGTCCTTTTGTTTCTTTGATAGTTTTTTCAAGTTCATGTAAATAGATTGGGTCATCTTCGCAGATTGCAATATGGATCATTTATAAATCTCCTTCGTATGTATTCAATCGTTTGGCAGCTGGAACAGAAGATGAGAAGAAAATAAATCTCCTTCATCCAGCCATTTGTAAGTTCCGTGGTACTGTGAAACGATATCTTCTATAATAGTTAATCCGTGGCCATGCAGAACACAGGATTCTTTTTTTGTTGTATGGTGTGCAAATATCTCATTAGGGTTTTTACTGTTTTGCATATGTACAATAAACATATTTGCCCGAAAATCCGTTGTCAGCGAGATAAATAGATCTGTTTGCGAGGGATCGCATAAGCGGCAGGCATCGATCGCATTATCTAATAAGTTTGAAAAAAGGCTTGTGATCGTAAGATCCGAAAAATAAGAATCAAAATGCTCTGGCAGGATGATACGAAACTGACAATGAATTTTTGAATGGTCAGCAACGATCTTTTTTTCCTGAAGTAATGTATTTAATAAAGCATTTTTACAAAAAGAGTCCGGATAATTTCTTTTCACATGTGATGTGAGAGAAGAAATCAATACAGCCATTTCTTCGTATTGTGCATTCTTTCCAAGGTCCATGGCAAAGTCCAAATATTGGTCAATATACGCCTGTTTTTCAAGGATCGTCTTTTTTAGATTTTCTAATTCATGCTGTTGTTTCTGCATTATCTGATGCGTGCTCTTTGCATTTTTAAAGTCAGCAGTTTTACGGGTATTTTTGCAAATATGGAATACAAGACCGATAAAGGAACCAAATGCTATGATCATTGTAAGTGACATATAATCATAGAAGAAAATATGATAATACTCATGAAAAAAGTGGTTCCACAATGCCGGATTGTGGCGCATATAATTTGTCACGATTCCATGCAGCGGGATCGAAAAAATACAAATAAGAATAATATATTTTTCAATTTTATACAGATTCGGATGTTTCATAATGTTTCCCTTCAGAGTCTTTCAGTTCTTGAATATAGGATAATGCCTGTTCATATTCACCATGTTCCACAAGCAAGGAAAGGGCAAGAAGATGATTTGAGGTATCGTGGTTCCAACGATAAAGTTTCTGATATTCGTCATCAAGTGTATGTAAATGATGGATTTCCTTTTCCAAGGTCAGACGTTGGTGCGCTTCTTTCAAATGTTGTTCTTCTAGTTTTTTCAGCAGAGTTAGTCCATGATTAAATAAATTCCATGAGATTATGGAAATGATCACAGAAGCAATGATAAACCATCCATACGAAAATGAAGGTTCAGGCATGGACATAAAAATATTTCCTGCAATAACCATAAAAAGGACAGGAAGACCAAGAAAGAAGAATAACTTTATATTGATCAGGTGTCGATTACGTTCAATCATATTAAAAATTCGAGGTAATAATAAAATATCCAAGATCATCTGTGAGATAGAACATAGAACAATGGAAGCCGTATTTCCGCTCAGTGCTACATACAAAACAGCTAGATGAAGCTGTGGAAATATAAAATTAACAACAATCAAGATGCCAACAGCGATCGCTTCAATAAAAATCATACTGATGCAAAAAATAAAAAACAAGAATACCTGAAAGGATCGATCTTCTGTAAAAAAGAAAAAGATATGAAAGATCCATAATGGGTAAATAAAAAATGCTGTAAATGTAGCGGATGTTGATGTCGGAACAAAGATCATCCATGACAGTAAGACAGCATAAAAAATCCATAATCTTCGATAAAATGAAGAAGAGAAGGTTCTATGTGAAAATCGTTCTAATAATATATGAAATGGAAAAATAATATTAAATATGGTTACCATGTAATAAAATAGACCTGAAATCATAGAACACATTCCCCTCCTTTCAATGATCATATGTGTTTCCACAGATAATATTATTATACAACGAATAGAAAGTTATGAAGAAAACGAATATTACATATAAATAGTTTTTTATGTATGTTTCAACATGATTAATGACACGAAACAATCTCCATCATCATTCCACTGGCAGCTTCCATCATAGTCTTTGACAATGCTTTCTATGATAGAAAGACCATGCCCATGCAAAGAGGAAGAATCTTCTTTGGTTGTTTTATTTAAGAAAATATTTTTAGGGTCTTTAGAGTTTTTCATACGGATCATAAACATATTTGCCTTAAAATCTGTTGACAATTTGATAAATAAAGAATCATCTTGTGGATAAAGCTTATGGCAGTTTTTGCAGCTTTCCAAAGCATTATCAAGCAGATTTGAAAAAATGCTGGTGATCGTGAAATCTGAAAAAGTCTGATCAAAATGATCTGGAAGAAGAATCCGGAATTCACATTTGACATTTAACTGATCGGCAATTGCCTTTTTCTCTTGCAGCAAAGTGTTCAATAAAGCATTCTTACAATAAGTATCAGGGTAATTTCTCTTCACATGGGAAGAAAGTGAAGAAATCAAAGTTGTCATATCATCATAATTTTCAGATTCGCATAGATCAATTGCAAGATCGATATGTGAATGAATATAACTCTGCTTTTCAAGAATCTGTGTCCGCAGAGTTTCAATTTCTTTCTCCTGTTTCAGGACTGTCTGCTGTGTTGAATCAAGCATATTCAGCTCAATCTGTTTTTTCGTATTATTACACGTAGTGATAATGATACTGATAAAAGAAAGAAGGCACAGCACCATAAACAGATTAAAGAAAAAGGATACATATGGCTGAACAATGTCCATAGGAAAATGTTTCTGGAATGCCGGGGTTGTGAGCAGACAATGATAAAGCACAGCCGTAAAAGGAATAAGGAATATGTAAATAAAAGTTAAAACGGATTGTATTTTATGAGATTTCATTTGATTCATTACAGCTCATCTCCTTTCTCCTGCATTTGTTTCATATAAGAAAGCGCCTGATCATATTTCTCCTGCTCTGCCAGTAAAGAGAGAGCCAGGAGATGATTTGCCATATCGTGATTCCATACATAAAGTTTTTTGTATTCATTATCAAGAGAATGTAAATGTTCGATTTCCTGTTGAACCATATCAAGATGATGCTGCTGGCGGATATTTTCTTCTTCAGAATGTACAAGGAGTGTTATCCCATGTTTAAATAAACGCCAGATGCCATAAGAGCATGTCAGTGATGGAATCAGATATATGAAAACGGAATGTAAAGTGTTTGGAATGATCATCAGAATATTATCAAGAATGATCGGCAGTAATATCGGAAGTAATAAACCGACCAGAAGTGATATTTGCATTAAGTAGGCATGATGCTTTATAAAATGAACAATATATGAAAAAATGATCATATAAGTGATAATCTCCAAAATACAAAGTAATGATACAGAAAGCTGATTGCCGTCAAGACCGATGAAAACACTTACAATATGAAGTTTCGGGAATAATAGTCCGATCAGGGATAAAATAGTGGCAGAGATACCTTCAATCAGTAAAATGGAATTAAAAAACAGACAGAATAAAATAAACTTGAAAGATTTTGTACCACCAAGAAAAAAGAAAAAACTAAACGCAGTAAACGGATAGATCAGCAGCATGCTGTATTTACTTGCGGCAGAGGGAGGAACGAATATCATCCATGAAAAAATAAATAGGTATAAAACCGATGTGATGTGAACACTTCGTAATGTTCGCTTTTCGCTTGGAAAGACCCTGAAAAGCATATTCAGTGGTCCGATCGTAAAGAATATATTCAACATATAGTAAGAAAAACTTGCAATCATAAAAATCCCCCTCTCAGATCAAGTCAAATTATCCAGCAATTGATACATTTATTATACAATATATTTATGTATACAAAAAGGTAAAAGATATAAATTTGAGAAGGAGATATAGAATTTAATAAATTAAATCAAATGATAATGTTTAAATGCATGATAAATCCCATCATCATTTACGGAATCTGTAACATATTCTGCAATTTCTTTTAACTCATCACAGGCATTTCCCATAGCAATTCCATGGCCAGCAGCTTTAAACATGGAGATATCGTTATTACTATCTCCAAATGCGTAGCAGTCATCTGTAGAGATATTGAGATGATCAGCGACATATGTAAGACCAGTTCCTTTATCATGATTTTTTAATAAAATCTCATACTGGGTATTATCAATTCGAATATAATCCATGGTATCAGAAATGCTGTCAAGAGCATCTACAAAACCAGAGGCATTGCTTCCAGGACCTGTAAATACAATGGCTTTATCAGGACTTTCAACATGATCCCATGTAAATTCATGCGCCATATAAGGAGCAAGGTCAAAAGCAGTGATCATAAATCCATAATGTGGATGAAAGTCAACATTATGATCGCGGAAATAAGAACATTTTTCCCCTTCAAATGTTCCATAGATATTGTTTTCTTCGCAAATCCGTTTAATCTGTTCAACGACTGTTTCAGGAACTGTTTTGTGATAGATCGTTTCACCATCGAGAAGGATGTGAACTCCGTTAGAACAAAGATAACCATCGCAGCCAATATCAAGAATCTCTTTTTCAAAATAAACAAGAGGTCGACCGGTGTTGATCAGGACTTTATGACCATTTTTCTGTGCGGCATGGATTGCTTTGATCGTAGATTCTGGAACCAGACGCTGTTCTTTACTGTATAAAGTCGCATCGACATCTAGAAAGATTAGTTTGTTATTCTCACTCATATTATCATTCCCCATCTAAATATTTCTAAAAATTAAGAGCCGGATATAAAAGAAGATGAATGGTCCGGCTCTGTGCTGTAAGGATATAGTTGATTATTCTTCCACAGTTACAGTCTTCATAACCTGTGGTTCTAATGGCTTGTCAGAATAGTCTGTTGCAACTTCAGCAATCTTATTTACAACATCCATTCCTTCGATGATCTTACCGAATGCAGCGTACTGTCCATCTAAATGTGGAGCAGCTTTGTGCATGATAAAGAACTGAGAACCTGCAGAATCAGGCATCATAGAACGAGCCATGGATAAAACACCAGGAGTGTGTTTTAAGTTGTTGATCACACCGTTCTGGCTGAACTCTCCTTTGATCGTATGTCCAGGACCACCTGTTCCTGTACCTAATGGGCATCCACCCTGGATCATAAATCCGTTGATGATACGATGGAAAGTTAAACCATCATAGAAACCGTCTTTTACAAGATTTACAAAGTTTTCAACAGTGATCGGAGCGATCTCCGGATATAATTCTGCTTTCATTACATCACCATTTTCCATAGTGATCGTTACAATTGGATTTGCCATAATATGAAATTCCTTTCTATATTTTATAATCTTTTTGCCGTTTACGGCTATGCTTTGATTATAATGGAAATACTAAAAAAAGTACAGCAGTTTGACCAGAAGAGTTACAATCCAAAATATGCATATTTTTTCACAAAAATTACAAAAAAGTTAAGAATATGAACAAAATTTAATGAAAAAGCTTTTATTTCTACAAAATACGAGTATAATAGCATAGGAACACAGTATGATTTTAAGATCATACGATAATAAAAATATGGGAGGACATCATGGATTTATATTTAGATTTTGATCATAATTCCAGAAGGCGCAGAAGGGGGCGCAGACGTGGAAGAAGAAATCGTTCCAGAGCTCCATTTGTCATTGGGGTCATCATTTTACTAGTGGTCATTGTGGCAGGAGGTATATTTGCTGGAAGAAAATATATGGCTTACAGGCAGCAGAAAGCGGAAGAAGCCAGAAAACTTGCAGAGGCAAGAAGAGTCGTCACAGTCATGATCCCAGAAGGGTATTCTATTGATATGATGGCAAAACGATTAGAAAAACAGGGAGTCTTTAAAGCAGATGATTTTATAAAGGCTGTGAAGAATACAGATCAGTATAAGAATGATTTTATCAAGGACATTCCATCAAAGAAGGGAACAAAGTATAAATTAGAAGGATATCTGTATCCAGATACTTATAAGATCTACAAAAGTTCCAAACCAGAAGATCTGATCCAGAAGATGCTTGATAATTTCGATAAGAAATATTCAGCACTTGCGAAGTCTTATAAAGGAAAGCGTTCCATGGCAGAGATCATGACGATCTCATCAATGATCGAACGTGAGGCAAGCAATATGTCAGAACGTCCAATGATCGCAGGAGTCATTGAGAACCGCCTTGCAGCGAAAATGAGACTTCAGATCGATCCGACTGTTTTGTATACAACAACAAATGGATTATATAACGCGAAGAAAGTTTATTACAAAGATCTGAAAGTGAAAACGGTTTACAATACTTACGTTATAAAAGGATTACCAGCAGGTCCGATTTGTAATCCGTCAGACACGGCGATCAAGGCTGCGATGCATCCGAAGAAACATGCTTACCTATATTATAGAACTGACGGAAGCAAAAAAGGAACCCATGTTTTCACAAAAACATTCGATGAACATAAGAATGCAAAAGGCACAAGCACAAAAAATAAAAATAGTACAAATAGCACAAATACAACGAATTCAAAATCTTGAGTATTTTACTAAGGATTCAAAAAGATTGTTATTTTTTTGGCGTACAAAAAAAAATACCTAAAAATAGACAAAAATCTCTTTAAAAAGTTGTGCAAATAATGTAGAATAAAGCTGTATACAAAAGTTATGTGTATACAGCTTTGTTTATGTTTTAAGCAACTTGTGAAAGTTGTAGTGATATTTTCTACGCTCATATGCTAGGTGGACGTAGAGATTAACAATGTGTGAATATATTCACACGAGATTTTTTAGGAGGAAGAGAACATGGCAAGAAAAATGAAAACCATGGATGGTAACACAGCCGCTGCACACGTATCATATGCTTTTACAGAAGCTGCAGCAATTTATCCTATTACACCATCCTCACCAATGGCAGAGTCAACTGACCAGTGGGCAACACAGGGAAAGAAAAATATTTTCGGACATCCTGTAAAATTAGTTGAAATGCAGTCTGAAGGAGGAGCAGCAGGAACTGTACATGGTTCTTTAGCAGCTGGTGCATTAACAACTACTTATACAGCATCTCAGGGTCTGTTATTAATGATCCCTAATATGTATAAGATCGCTGGTGAACAGATGCCTTGCGTATTTGATGTATCTGCTCGTGCACTTGCATCTCACGCACTGAACATCTTTGGTGACCACTCTGACGTTTATGCATGTCGTCAGACAGGTTTCGCAATGCTTTGCAGCTCTAGTGTTCAGGAAGTTATGGACTTAGGAGCAGTAGCTCATTTAGCAACAATTAAAGGACGTGTTCCTGTATTACATTTCTTCGATGGATTCAGAACATCTCATGAAATTCAGAAAATCGAAATGTGGGATTATGATGATCTTGCAGATATGGTTGATTATGAAGCAATCGACAAATTCAGAGCTGAGTGCTTAAACCCAGAACATCCAGTTCTTCGTGGATCAGCTCAGAACCCAGACATCTTCTTCCAGGCAAGAGAAGCAGCTAACTCAACATATAATGCTTTCCCAGCAATCGTTGAAGATTACATGAATCAGGTTAACGCTAAGATCGGTACAGATTATAAATTATTCAACTACTATGGAGCTGAAGACGCTGAGAGCGTAATCATCGCTATGGGATCTGTTTGTGAAACAATCGACGAAACAATCGATTACTTAATGAAACAGGGTAAAAAAGTCGGTGTTGTTAAAGTTCGTCTTTACAGACCATTCGTTGCTGAGAAATTAGTAGAAGCAATCCCTGATACAGCAAAAGTTATCAACGTATTAGACAGATCTAAAGAGCCTGGAGCAAGAGAACCATTATACCTTGATGTTGTTAACGCATTAAGAGGAACAAAATTCGAAAGCTGCACAATCAACGGTGGACGTTATGGATTAGGTTCTAAAGATACTACACCAGCTGATATCATCGCTACATTCGAAAACGTTGATAAAAACGAATTTACATTATCTATCGTGGATGATGTTACAAACTTATCTCTTGAAAGAGGAGAAGCACCTGTTACAGCTCCAGACAGCATCGTAGCATGTAAATTCTGGGGACTTGGAGCAGACGGTACTGTTGGTGCTAACAAGAACTCTATCAAGATCATTGGTGACCATACAGACAAATATGCTCAGGCATACTTTGATTATGATTCTAAGAAATCCGGTGGTGTTACAATGTCCCACTTACGTTTCGGAGATGACCCAATCAAATCAACATACCTGATCAACAAAGCTGACTTTGTTGCTTGCCATTGTGCACCATATTTAACAAAATATAACATGGTTCAGGACTTAAAAGACGGTGGAACATTCCTGTTAAACTGCAGCTGGGCTCCAGAAGAAGTTGGAGAACATCTTCCAGGACAGGTAAAAGCTTACTTAGCTAAACACAACATTAAGTTCTATATCATTGACGGTATCAAGATCGGTAAAGAAATCGGACTTGGTGGACGTATCAATACTGTATTACAGTCTGCATTCTTCAAATTATCAGGAATCATCCCTGAAGAAGATGCAATCAAATACATGAAAGACGCTGCAACAGCTTCTTACAGCAAGAAGGGTGAAGCTATCGTTAAGATGAACCACGATGCGATCGACGCTGGTGCAAAAGCTATCGTTGAAGTACCAGTTCCAGCTGAATGGGCTGACGCTGAAACAGAAAGCTTATTCGTTGAAGCTAAGGGAGATAACAAACCTCTTGTTGATTACATCAACAACGTACAGAACTACGTTAACGGACAGGAAGGTAACGCTCTTAAAGTTAGCGATTTAATGCCTTATGTTGATGGACATATGCCTTTAGGTGCATCTGCATTCGAAAAACGTGGAGTAGCAGTAGACGTTCCTTCTTGGAATCCAGATAACTGTATCCAGTGTAACTTCTGTGCTTATGTATGTCCTCATGCAACAATCCGTCCAGTAGCTATGACAGAAGAAGAAGCAGCAGCAGCTCCAGCAGCTACTAAGACAGCTGATATGACTGGAATGCCAGGATACAAATTCGCTATGACAGTAACAGTTCTTGACTGTTTAGGATGCGGATCTTGTGTAAACATCTGTCCAGGTAAGAAGGGTGAAAAAGCTCTTACAATGGCTGGATTAGATTCTCAGAGAGATCAGCAGGAAGTTTATGACTATGGTCAGAAATTACCAGCAAAAGAAGAAGTACTTGCTAAGTTCAAAGCTGATTCCGTTAAAGGAAGCCAGTTCAGACAGCCAATGCTTGAGTTCTCAGGAGCTTGTGCTGGTTGTGGTGAAACACCTTACGCTAAACTGATCACTCAGTTATTCGGTGAAAGAATGTACATCGCAAACGCAACAGGATGTTCTTCTATCTGGGGTGGATCTGCACCTGCTACACCATACACAACAAACGCTAAAGGACAGGGACCAGCTTGGGCTAACTCACTGTTCGAAGATAACGCAGAGTTTGGTTTAGGTATGTTCACAGGACAGAACACATTAAGAGAACAGACAAAAGAAAAAGTTGTTGCATTAGCTGAATCTACAGATAACGCAGATGTTAAAGCAGCAGCAGCTGAATACTTAGACACATATGCAGACGGAAGCAAGAACGGAGCAGCTACAGATAAATTAGTAGCAGCATTAGAAGCTTGTGGATGTGACGCTGCCAAAGAAATCCTTGCTAAGAAAGAATTCTTATCTAAGAAATCTCAGTGGATCTTCGGTGGTGACGGATGGGCATACGACATCGGATTCGGTGGTGTTGACCATGTATTAGCATCTGGAGAAGACGTAAACGTATTCGTATTCGATACAGAAGTTTACTCTAACACAGGTGGACAGGCATCTAAATCTACTAACTTAGGTGCAATCGCTCAGTTCCAGGCAGCTGGTAAAGGAACTAAGAAGAAAGACCTTGCAGCAATCGCAATGAGCTACGGATATGTATATGTAGCACAGATCGCTATGGGTGCTGATTACAACCAGACAGTTAAAGCAATCGCTGAAGCTGAAGCTTATCCAGGACCATCATTAGTAATCGGATACGCTCCATGTATCAACCATGGTATCAAGGGTGGAATGAAGATTGCTCAGACAGAAGAAAAGAAAGCTGTTACTTCTGGATACTGGAATCTGTTCAGATTCAACCCAACATTAGCTGCTGAAGGAAAGAATCCATTCCACTTAGATTCTAAAGCTCCTACAACAGAATACGAAGACTTCATCATGGGAGAAGTTCGTTACAATGCATTATCTCGTCAGAATCCTGAAAGAGCTAAAGCACTGTTCGCAGAAGCTAAAGCAAACGCAGAAGCTAAATACAACAGATTAAAAGAAATGTCTGATAAATAGGAATTACCTATTGTTTAGATGATCTTAATCTAATAAATCAAAATCCCTCTTTGTGAGAAACCGCAAAGAGGGATTTTTTTCTATTTCTAAGAACAACGTCGAAACGTCTTATCTGTAATGATCCTGGCGAAGATCAATCCAAGTGGCAATGCCGTAATAATAAGCAAGGCTTCCGTAAACCAGAATGCTCCAGTATCAATGGAAGTAATGCCAATGTTATAAATTGCCCGGTACAGATACAATCCAGGAACCATAATAACGATCGATGGCACAGTCAGTGAGATCCGAGGATAACCAATCGAAGTCTTGATCATAGATGCTAGAAGACCAGCAAGCAAAGCACCAAGGAATGCAGCCGCAGCTGGTGGAAATGATGCAAGATCAACCAGTTCGAGACGAGTTGTATTTGCAATTGCCCCGATGACCCCTGCTGTAGCAGCAAGTCGTAATGGACTGTTAAACATCACGGAGAAACCTAAAACTCCAAAAAAGCTTGCGATCAGCCGAAATACTAGGTATTCTGACTTGCTTAAATTCAATGGAAGAAAATCCATCGGTTTTAAATGAAGAACTAAAGCAAGCATCCATGCAGCTAAAGTTGCAACAGCAATGATTATAAGTGCGTAAGTCAGACGTTCAAGTCCAGAACGCATATCCAATTTTGCAAGGTCAATTCCACTTGTGATAAATGGAAATCCTGGAATAATGAATAACATAGAACAGATATAACCAGCTTGATGGTGTATCGAAATATGAAATCCAGATTTCAATGCCATGAAGGCAATTGTGTATACAATACATGCCAAAGCAACGCTTGCAGCAGTGCATAGGAATAAAGTTAAATGATGTTGATTCATTTTTGCCCGGAGATAATTTCCGGCACCAGCACCTAAGAATGCACAAAACATCTCAATCGGTCCGCCACCGAGTAAAAAGGTAAATGCACAGCATGCAACAGCTGCAGCCAGACCAAGGAATGGCGGAGAGTAAAATCCATGAATTTCATGAATCTGGTCAAGAAGTGTATGAAGCTCATCTCCAGACATCTTCTTGCAATTCTTAGAAAATTTATTAACAAACAATTCCATTCGATAAAGTTTTGATGTATTTACGCCTGTATTAAACAGACATAACGATTCTGTATAACAGTTACCACCATCAATACAAGTATATTCAATTGACAATAAACCAATATCAGCAGTGCAAGTAATTCCAAGTGCTCGAGCCAGTGTATTCATAGAACTTCGTACTCTCCATGCTCCAGTTCCACAGGACAGAAGCATAATTCCAGTACGACCGATGATCGAGGCTTTCTCACTTAATGAAGCTTCTGTGATCGGATGACCAATACTTTTTCTTGTATAATCATGCCAAGGTATCCGCATGTGATTATGAAATTCTTCTTCCATATATATTACACCTCCGAATCCATTAGGACTTCTAATAATTTTTTACCAGCAATTCCAATTGGCCGGGTAGAATCAGTAAGGAGACAGATGTCTCGCGGATTAGCATGTTCCTTTACAGGAATTTCTATAATTTTACCACGATCGAGATAGTCCTTAGCAAGAGCTTCCGGGCAGAAACCAATTCCAAGATCATGCTGCACCAGAGATAAGATCTGATTTGTTGTAGCAGTTTCCATATCCGGAGAAAAAACTAACTGATTCTGATAGAAATATTTCTCATAAAAATTTCTGGTTGCAGTTCCTTCATTTAATGAAATAAATGGGAAATCCTGCAGATCGCGGAGTCTTTTCGGCGAAAAACCAATATCTTTATAAGAAGGTCCACCAATTAAAATATCACGGAAAGAGCAAAGTCGTTGCGATTGTAGTGGATGTTCGCAATACAATGGTGTTGTTACAATACTAAAATCAACAAATCCTTTTCGCAAAGCTTTGATCGCTTGTGGTGTGGAATGGTTAGAAATTTTTAACTTAATATGTGGATAAAGTTTGTGAAACCTCTCTAATTTTGGTAACAAAAATAAATGAAGTGCCGTTTCACTTACTCCGATCGTAACAGTTCCAGATTTCAGATTCTTTGTTCGATTTAGTTCATCGTTTCCAGAAGAAATCTGCTGGATCGCAATCGCTACATGGGCATAAAGTTGTTCTCCTTCTGGTGTCAGCTTGATTCCCCGGTGTGATCGGATAAATAAAGTGCAGCCGAGTTCACTTTCCATAATATTCATGCAGCGAGTGATATTTGGCTGATTATTATGTAAGAATTTCGCAGCTTTAGAGAAACTCTTATATTTTGCAACATAATAAAAGATGCGATAATAATCAAAAGGCATGATTTTGACCTCCTAGCTATATAAAATTTGTATGTCTACGATATGATATATATATTTTACATATCATTCTTCCTAAAGTATAATACAGTTGATGAAAAAGTCAAGAAAGGGATGATCAGCGTGGAAACAATTTTTCCAAGAGAAGAAAATGCAGAGCATATATTTAAAAAGATTCTGGAAAATAATGATGCCTGCGAGCGATTGAGAGAGTTATTTTATGAAGAGTTTGCCAACAGTGGAGATCGTGATCTTTCGGAAAAGCAGTTTGTGAAAGCACTATTTGATGCATATCAAAATAGAGATCTATCTGCTTTCTTGATGGAAATCTGCGGAAACAGTATGTTTGACCTGTTGAGGAATGCATTTTTGATCCCAATGAGATTCAATGATAAAGGTGTAACGAATCCTGTAAGATTAACAGATGCAGAGGGCGAGCTGATCAAACAAACATCAGTAAACAAACAGATTTCACAAAAACAATATAAAATGTTTCAGCAGATTTTAGATCAGGCGGACGACATACCAGATTATGAAATCTGTCTTGCCTACGGATTTCGTGAAAAACACGATTATCGGAACAAAAATGAAATTAACACAATGAAGATTGGGGAACATATTGGAATTCTGCTATTATTTAAACTTCCTAAAGAAGTGAAGGAAATGATAGAGGATAACGAAGTCTACAGCATTGTTTGGGATTTTATGATGAGACTGGAAGAACAATTACCAAGAGCGTTCATGTATTACGGTGTAATGGATGAAAACGAATTTGAACAACAAACCAGCGAGATTGGTATTTTTCTCCCTTTCCGTCACTTTGAACACCAACTAGAGAAAAACATCGAACAGGCCAATGGTATTGGATTAGGATGTAGAGAACGGATCCTGACAATGATCAAATAAGCAGGAGCTATTTTATTCATAGTTACCAATAGTAGTAGTCATAAAAGACATCACATGAGATACAAATATTCGTGCGGTGTCTTTTGTGTTTTCTATCAATCTATGAAATAAGGATTGACATTTTATAAAAAGTGACATACAATATTATTGTATTAAGGAAGTAATACAATAATACAACAAGAAGGAAGGAGAACTATGGGGTGGAAGATAGATGATGGAAGACCAATCTGGACACAACTGAAGGAACAGATGATCAAGAGGATCGTGTCAGGAACCTATCCAAGCGGAGAGAAACTACCAAGTGTTAGGGATCTTGCAGGAGAAGCAGGGGTGAATCCGAATACGATGCAGAGAGCGTTATCAGCACTTGATCAGGATGGCTTAACGATCACCAACCGAACAAGCGGACGCTGTGTCACAGAAGATGTGACGAAGATAGAAGAATGTCGGAAAGACATCGCACACAAGATCGTAAAACAATATATCAGGGATTTAGAGGAACTTGGATACAATAAGGAAGATGCAGTTGCATTGATCGGAAAGGAAGAGGAAGAATGAAGGATTTGAATTTAATAGAATTAACGAATTTAGAGAAGCGGTACGGAAAGAAGGAAGCTTTAACGGGAATCAACTTAACAATAGGGAGAGGAAAGATCATCGGACTTTTAGGACCAAATGGTTCTGGAAAGACAACATTGATCAAGTTGTTAAACGGTCTGTTGCAGCCAACATCAGGTGAGATTAAAGTGAATGGTAAAGCACCGGGTGTTGACAGCAAGAAGATCATCAGTTATCTGCCAGATAAGATGTATTTTGCAGATTGGATGAAGATTTCAGATCTGATGGATTTTTTTGAAGATTTTTACGAAGACTTTGACCGTAAGAAAGCAGAAGGTATGTGTGAGACATTAAAGATCAACACGGAAGCGAAGATCAAAAGTTTATCTAAAGGAAATAAGGAGAAAGTCCAGTTAGTTTTGGTAATGTGCCGAAAAGCACAACTCTATCTGTTAGACGAACCAATCGCAGGAGTCGATCCCGCAGCCAGAGATTTTATCTTAGATACGATCTTAAACAATTACAATGAGGAAGGAACCGTGATCATTTCAACACATCTGATCGCAGATATCGAGAAGATCATGGATGAGGTTATTTTTATCAAAGAAGGAAATATTGTTACATACAAGTCAGCCGATGACTTAAGAGAAGAAAGTGGCAAATCCATCGATGCCCTGTTCCGTGAGACATTTCACACAGATGTATACAGAGGAGGGGACGAAGTATGTTAGGAAAATTAATTAAGTATGATCTGAAAGCATTAGCGAAGATTTTAGCACCATTGTGGGGTGTACTTTTAGTGATGGGACTGATCTTTGGGATCAGTATCCGGTCGAATCTTGAGGGAATAGGAAATACGATGATCGTATTCAGTCTTGTTGTTATTGTTGCAGTGATCGTTGCGATCTTTGTTATGAATGTGATCGTCGTGATCCAGCGATTCTGGAAGGGATTGCTTCAGGAAGAAGGATATTTAATGTTCACACTTCCAGTTACAACAAGAAGTCTGATCTTATCGAAAGTGATCAGTGCATTGATCATCAGCTGTGGAACAGCACTCGTAATCTCCTTATTGGGAATAGAGATCATTGCGATAAGCCCGGTAAAACTTATGGATACTGTAACGTATTTTGGAAACTGGGTCATCAAAGTACATGCAGGGCCATGGATCGGATATGGAGCGGTGATCGCAGTGGTAGGTTTGTTAAGCGGAATCTACCATGTATATGCAGCAATGGTGCTCGGACAGTTGAGCAATGGCAATCGATTCTTGTTTGCATTTGTGGCATATGCAGTGTTATCGATCATTGTATCACTGATCGGAATTCCAAGTATGGAAAACTTAGGTAATATGGGATCAAGTCTGCAGAACACATTTGGATTTGATAGTGATCTGTGGATCTATCTTGTAGAGAATATTGTGATCATTATCATTTATCATATTGTTACAGAAGTGATATTGACGAAGAAATTGAATCTGGAGTAGGAAAAAATAGCAAGGATAAGGAGAGGAGGAAAAATTATGTTAAGGAAATTGATGAAATATGATCTAAAATATTACCGCAAAATCATGCTGCCACTATGGGCTGTTTTGATCATTTATGGAATTGTCCATGGAATCAATACTGTGTTCAATTATGAAACATTTTATGTTGATATCCCAATAAAGGCACAGGCTATTGTTGTTGTGACCGGTATTTATTTTATATTCTGCGTGAATATTATTCTTGTGATACAAAGGTTCTGGAAAAGCATGTATGGAAAGGAAAGCTACCTTACACATACACTTCCAGTGACTGTGAGAAAGTTGATCTTGTCAAAGGTTTTCAGTGCGATCATCATCAGTTTTACAACAGTTTTTATCTTCTTTGCAGAAAATGATATATTGATTTATATACAAAGTATTGTATATCACGGAGAAGTTTCTCTTCAAGGGATACCGATTCGGCATTTTCAGGATTTTACGAAACCGAAAGTTGTTTTAACCATTCTTTATATGATCATATATGGAATCATATGGACGATGCATCTGATCTATCAGGCATATACAGCAATATGCATTGGACAGATGAGAAGTAAAAACAGATTTGCGACAATGATCATTGTTGGAGCTTTTTTATTCTTGGTTGGCTATGAAATGCAAGTGGTATTGTTGCAACATAATAGATATTACAGTTGGTTTTATCTGCCTTGTCTGATTGCCTTTCTTGTGGAAATTGTGTTGTGTCATTTGGTGATCGAGTTTATTTTGACTAGAAAGTTAAATATAAATTAGATAATAGAATTGACATAAAAAATTATAGATGTTAATATAACAATATAAAAAGGTGCTACCGATGACGGTTTGCCTGATTAATATAAGTTTTATAGACCGCTTACTTTCTCAGGGTAGGGCGGTCTTTTTCTGTCTTGGCATCATGCTTTCCACGCACATAGCCAAGACTATAAAAAGTCGCACACAGTGAGATTACTGCGATTAGGTCTGTAATGGTTAGCATAATTTCAAGTCCCCTTTCCGTCAGATTTCTCTATGAAAGAGATGGATCTATGTAATCGGGGCTAGAACTCCCCGTAGGAAGCAAACCGCCATTCACGTCAATGTGAAGTAACACCTTGACGTTTATTTTAACAGAAAACATATATTAATTCAATAAAAAACAAAGTATAAACATATAAAAGTACAAAAAATTTTACATACATTTAACACAACACATCTCCTAAATAAGTTAAAATAAAACTGTTGTAAAAAATAAGTGAAAGAGAAGTAAAGAAAAGAACAACTAAAGGAGAAAAAAAGTGAGCAGTACAAACATTTTAGGTCTGTTGGGAGGATTAGCATTATTCCTATATGGTATGCAGATGATGAGTAACGGATTGGAATCCGTTGCCGGAAATAAAATGAAAGACATTTTGGAAAAACTGACATCTAACAGATTCTTAGGTATTATCGTAGGAGCTTTGATCACAGCCGTGATCCAGTCATCCTCAGCTACAACGGTAATGGTCGTAGGATTTGTAAACTCTGGAATGATGACATTAAATCAGGCCGTATGGATCATCATGGGAGCTAATATTGGTACAACGATCACGGGACAGTTAATTGCCTTAGATGTTGGGGCATTAGCACCATTAATTGCGTTTATCGGTGTAGCAATCGTTGTATTTTCAAAGAATGAAAAAGTACAGTTTGTCGGAGAGATCATTGCAGGACTTGGTATTTTATTTGTTGGAATGAACATGATGGGAGATTCCATGATACCACTTCGTGAGTATCCACCATTTATCAACCTGATGACAAGATTCTCAAATCCATTGATCGGAATCATCGCAGGTATGATCTTTACAGCGGTCATCCAGTCATCTTCAGCTTCTGTAGGTATCTTACAGGCGCTGGCGCTAAGCGGAGTGATCAGTTTCCATGATGCAGCATTTGTATTATTTGGACAGAATATCGGTACATGTATCACAGCAATCTTAGCAGCGATCGGAACAGAGAGAAGTGCGAAGAGAGCAACGATCATTCATTTAAGCTTCAATATCATTGGAACAGTCATTTTTACAATTTTATGTTTAGTGACACCTCTGACAAATTATGTCGCAGCATTCAGTGGAAGCAGTATTACAAAACAGATTGCCAATATGCATACATTATTTAATATCAGTACAACCATCCTGCTGATCCCATTTGGAAATTATCTTGCAAAACTTGCAACCAAGATCCTTCCAGAGAAAGCAGAAGAGAAAGAACATCACAAACATTTAAAATACATCAAATCAGTTGATACAAGAGTGGATGCCACATTTGGTACATCAGCGATCAACTTACAGAATTTAAGAAATGAAATTCAGAGAATGCTTGAGATGGCAAGAGTCAATGTAGAAGAAAGTTTTACAGCATTTTTGGCAGGAAGCAGCAAATATCTGGATGAAGTCGATAAACGAGAAGATTATATCGATTACTTAAATAAGGAAATTTCAAAGGCAGCAGCCAAAATGATGGCACATGAGACAAACGTAAAGGCTTCAAAGAATATCGGATCTTATCTTGATATGACAAGTAATGTAGAACGTATCGGAGATCATGCGGTCAATATCTGTGATTACACGAAATTGATCGAAGAAAATAAGATCGTATTCTCAGATGAAGCGAAGAAACAGATGGAAGAGATGAAAGAAATCTGTGCGAAAATGTTCCATAATATTTCTAAAGATCCTGATGATATCGAAGCATGGCTCCAGAAAGTTCATGATTCAGAGAACTTTATCGATCAGAAGACAGAAGAATTCTACGAAAGTCATTTGGAACGTATCAATAAAGGAGAATGTAATGACGAAGCATGCATCATTTTCTCTGAAATGTTAACAGACTTTGAGCGTATTGGTGATCATGCATGGAATGTTGCAAAACAGATGGGAAAGATCATTGAACGTGGGTAAAACAATTACATAAAAATCAAAAAGAACCTTCTGAAAGAACTAAAATAAGAAGGTTCTTTTTTTTGATAGTAACTAGACTTGTTATAAACAATACGTTATACTAAAAAGAGTGCTAAAAACAGGTGTGTAAAGGAGAAATGAGTTATGGATTATATTTTATCCCCATCAATTTTGTCAGCAGATTTTGCGAATCTTGGAGCAGATGTAAAAGAAGCAGTAAAAGCAGGTGCAAAATGGGTGCACATTGATGTTATGGATGGAATGTTCGTACCTAATATTTCCTTGGGACTTCCAGTGATTAAATCACTTCGTAAAGAAACAGAAGCTTTATTTGATGTACATTTAATGATTGAAGAACCAGGAAGATATATTGATGATTTCGCAGAAGCAGGAGCTGATCTGATCACTCTTCATGCAGAAGCAACAAAACATCTTCATAGAGCGATCCAGCAGGTAAAAGCGAAAGGATTAAAAGTTGGAGTAGCCTTGAATCCAGCAACGCCATTATCTGCATTAGATTATGTATTAGAAGAATTAGATATGGTACTGATCATGACTGTAAACCCAGGTTATGGCGGACAGTCTTATATTGCGAAAATGGATGACAAGATCAAAGAATTAAGAGCGATCATCAATGAAAAAGGACTGGATATCGATATTGAAGTAGATGGAGGAATCTCAGCAAAGAACGTAGCACATGTCAAAGAATGTGGAGCAAACGTATTTGTAGCAGGATCCGCTGTATTTAACGGTGATATTGCATCTAGTGCAAAAGATATTTTAGAAGCTATGGAGGCGTAAAAATGAGTGAATGTAGTCATGACTGCAGCAGTTGTAGTGCAAACTGTGGAAGCAGAACACAGGAAAAAACAGATTTTCTTGAACCATTATATAGAGAAAGTAAGGTAAAGAAGGTCATCGGTATCGTCAGTGGAAAAGGTGGCGTAGGTAAATCCATGACAACTTCCTTATTAGGAGTCGCAGCAATGAGAAAAGGGTTGCATACAGCAATTCTTGATGCGGATGTCACAGGACCATCTATCCCACAGGCATTTGGACTTCATGAGAGATTATTAGGGAATGCAGAAGGGATTATTCTTCCAGCAATGACAAACTTCGGAATTGAAGTTGTATCCTTAAATTTAATGTTAGAAGAAGAAACACAGCCAGTGATCTGGAGAGGTCCAGTTGTAGCAGATGTTGTAAAACAGTTCTGGGGTAAAACATTATGGAAAGACATTGATGTGATGTTTGTGGATATGCCACCAGGAACAGGAGAAGTTCCATTAACAGTTTTCCAATCTATTCCATTAGATGGAATCGTTGTTGTTGCAACTCCACAGGAATTGGTAGGAATGATCGTGGAGAAAGCTGTGAATATGGCGAACATGATGAATGTACCAGTTCTTGGTCTGATCGAGAATATGAGCTACATTGAATGTCCAGATTGCGGCAAAGAGATCAAGGTATTTGGAGACAGTCATATTGAAGAAATTTCTGAGAAGTTTAACATTCCAGTACTCGGAAAACTTCCAATTGATCCAAAATTAACACAGGCATGTGATGCAGGGCTGATCGAGGATGTGGAAAATATTTACTTAGATGGTGTCATGGATATCATTTTATAAGAAGAAACAACGTAAAGAAGCGGTTTTCCGCTTCTTTTTTTGATGGAAAAAATGCAATGAAGAATAGAAATATTGTATACAAATACATAAAAAACAAATCGTATAAGTTAATAAATTTGTAACAACAAACTTACATATATTGGAAATGAATTGTACTTTATCGAGTACAAAGGTTGACATTTTGAAGGATATCGGGTAAAGTATGAAACATAGATTTCGAAATTGTTACAAAATTGTTTCGAAGTTTAAGAAACTATTGAGCACGGAAAGAGGTTTATATGCTGAAAGTTATGAAGAAGAAATTGTTAGTAGTGATCGCGATGTTAGTTGTAGCATCAGGAATCATCTTTACAGGATCAACTTCAACCAAAGCAGAAGATAACGAAGTACAATACTTAGGAAAATACAAATTAACAGCATACTGCGGATGTAAGAAATGCAGTGGAAAATGGGGAACAAGAACAGCTTCTGGAAAGAAAGCAAAACAGGGAAGAACCATTGCTGTAGATAAAAGAAAGATCAAATTAGGATCAAAAGTACAGATCAATGGAAAAACATACGTAGCCGAAGATGTCGGAGGCGGTGTCAAAGGAAAACATATCGATGTATTCTTTAAATCTCATAAACAGACAAAGAGATTTGGTAAGAAAACAGGTGTTAAAGTTTATAAGGTAAATTAAGATATAAGATGACAGTCGGTTGGAAAGAGATTTTCAACCGGCTGTTTTTATCTACAATATCTCAGACACCGATTTAGCGAGTAGTTTGATGAACTGAAGTTATTGGTGGAATATTATAAAAATGGTTATATGTCTGCGACGCGCTCTCGCTCGACTCACTACGCAGCTGTACTAAGCTCCTGAATGATCTTACGATCATCCACTCGCTAAGTGCAGGCGTGTTCCTACGGTCGCCGACATATAACCATTTTTATAATATTCAATAATTTCAGTTATCGAAACCACTGGTAGGTGTGTGTTTTACTGTATTGGTATTTATAATAAACACTGTCTGTCACTACAAAAATTG
>JAXJNA010000004.1:0-6068 GCA_036312945.1 Anaerostipes hadrus | reverse complement strand
CTTAGCGAGTGGATGGTCGAATGACCATTCAGGAGCTTAGTACAGCTACGTGGGAGTCCGAACGCAAGTGGGTTGCAGACACATGATCTCTTTTTATAATATTCCACCAATAATTTCCGTCTTCAAACTACAAATCAGAGTTTATTAATTCTATCAATAAGTGAATTGACCCTTTCCGCTAATTCTTTTTTCAAAGTCTCAAACATTTCCCTAATAGCCACTTTCTTTCGAATCAAAAACAAACTGATCACGATCAAAACAACAACAGGTAACATCCATCTTAATGCACCCATCCAAAAGCTGGCAGCAGTACTTCCGCGATAACTTAATTCCAAATGATTTCCAGTCAATTCAAAATCACAAAGATCATGAATATTCTCATCTGAATCGATCAGGGCAGAGACTGCTTTAGTAGATGTATTTTGTTTTACCGTATTTGCTACAATCTTCTTAGGTGTAACAGCTACAGTCACAGATTCTTTCGAATTCACAGAAGCAAACACATAATGCCCATGAATTTTCTCACCATTTTGGTTCGCAGGTAATGAAATCTTATCAGAAAAAGTCACCTTCTTGCCGCCAGTAAATGAAAAATGTTCTTGTGATTCCATGGAACTGTTCGGAAACAAAGCAGAGAAATCCTTATTACAGTCCGAAACACTTCCTTTTTGTACAAAAGATAACGTAACATTTTTATCACCATCTAAAGTCACAGAACGAATCGTTTGTCCTTTGAACTGCTTTTTGATCACAGACAACTGATGATCTGTCACAGCCTTTTCAAAAGAAAAAGACACTTTACGGCGGATATCTTTGGATGTGTTCCATACCGTAGCAATCCCATAAGTTGAAATTGGCAATGTAACAGAAGAAGTAAAGCTGATTTCTTTTTGTTTGATTGAATCACTAAATATCTGCTTCCCATCAAATGTATAAGTGACAGGAATCTTCTGGTTTTTCTGAATGAAATGAGAGACATCCAGAGATTCTTTATAGTTGATGTTCAGTGTAAAAGGGTTGTCCTTGCTGCAAGTGGAGCTGTAAGTCCCAAAAGAATTCTTTGAATGAAGAACAGCTCTCGTTTTTTGAGCAAGATCAGAGAAATTGTTGGCATCAAAACTGATACATAAAGTTTTTCCATCGGATGTATTTTCCCATGTGATAGCATTTCCAGAAAAATAAGAACGGATTTTTCCTGCATTTTGATCTAATGTTTTTTGTGGAAGATCAAATTTTATCACTCTTGTAAGTTTCCCGGATTTCTTTGTCTTTGTATCAATCCTAATAGAAGATAAAGAAACATAGGATATCTCATCAATATTGATCTTATCTTTCGTCTCATAAGTCTTTCCAAGGAAAGAAATCGTTGTATTTTTCAGATCCCATAGATCAGAAGAAGAATCCTTGTCAACATATTTTCCCTCATACAAAGCCGTATAAAGCCATGTCATCAGATCTTTAGATGTGAAATTTTCTTTGTAAATAAGACCGGAAACAAATGGGGAATCTCCATATTCATAAGTGATCTCTGGGGAGAAATTAAGAAGATCATTGACTTTCTTCTTATAATCATCCAAGGATGAAAAACGAAGACGGAATGTATAGGTATCGTTTCCATCTGTAGAGGATGAAGTATAAGTAAGAGCATCCGGGCAGGATTCTTTGATGAGTTTATTAAGATCTTTTTCGCTTCCATTGAAATAAGTATTAAAATCACGGGAAGAAAAGGTACAAGACATCACTCTTGTACCTGAAAAGTCTTTATTTAATTTTACTGTACTGGTAAGATTCACACCACATCCGCATAAGAGAAGCAGTGAGAACAGTAATCCAAAAAGAAAAACTTTTTTCTTCATAAGGCTCTCCTTATTATTTGAGATTAGCTAAATAAGTATCATTGATCGCAATAACTTTTTTCATAGCATCACGTCCTGGAGCTCCGATCGTATTACGTTTTTCAACGCAAGTTTTCATGCTGATGGCATCATAGATATCTTCTTCGAAAGCAGGACTGATCTTCTGGTATTCATCTAGAGGAAGTTCATCTAGAGAAATATGTTTATCAAGACAAAGAAGTACAAGCTGTCCAACGATTCCGTGAGCATCGCGGAAAGGAACACCGTGATTTACAAGATAATCCGCAGCATCAGTTGCATTTGTAAATCCATGTTTTGCACTTTTTTCCATCTGTGGTTTGTTAAATGTCATGGTATTCATCATTCCATTAAATAAAGAAATACATCCTTTGACCGTATCAATCGCGTCAAATGTAAGCTCTTTATCTTCCTGCATATCTTTGTTATATGCCAGAGGGATTCCTTTCATTGTTGTAAGGATAGAAGTTAAAGCTCCATAGACACGCCCTGTCTTACCACGAACTAACTCAGCAATATCAGGATTCTTTTTCTGAGGCATGATACTGCTTCCTGTACTGAATCCGTCATCAATGGATACAAATTTGTATTCGTTAGAGTTCCAGATGATCACTTCTTCACTGAAACGGCTTAAATGCATCATGATCGTAGATAGAGCAGATAAAAGCTCAATCACATAATCACGGTCAGATACAGAATCCATACTGTTTAATGTAGGACCATAAAAATTAAGCAGAGAAGCTGTTTGTTCACGGTCTAATGGATAAGTAGTACCTGCAAGAGCACCAGCTCCTAAAGGACAGTAGTTCATTCTGTCATAAATGTCAGTTAAACGGCTGTAATCTCTCTTAAACATTTCCATGTAAGCGCCTACATGGTGAGCAAGAGTGACAGGCTGAGCTTTCTGAAGATGTGTGAATCCAGGCATAAATGTATCAATGTGTTCTTTCATGATACGATGAAGTGTTTCCATTAATTCTCTTAATAAATATTTGATATCAACAATTTCATCTCTTGTATAAAGTTTCATATCTAAAGCAACCTGATCATTACGGCTTCTTCCAGTGTGAAGTTTCTTTCCGACATCACCGATACGATCAATAAGGTTTGCCTCTACAAAGCTATGGATATCTTCATATTCACTTGTGATCTCAACTGCACCAGTCTGGATATCCTTTAAGATTCCTTTTAAACCATCGATGATCTGATCACGTTCTTCTTCTGTTAATACGCCAACACTTGCAAGCATCGTAACGTGTGCAATACTTCCGCGGATGTCTTGTTTATAAAATTTCTGGTCAAAGGAAATAGATGCATTAAAGTTGTAAACTAACTGATCTGTTTCTTTCGTGAAGCGACCGCCCCATAATTGTGCCATAAGTGTTTCCTCTTTTCTGTATATATTTTTATTCTTTATCATAAAATCAAATGAATTTACTTTTCTATTCTACATGAAATAGCTCGATTTTGCCACAAATTTTTTGCATCAAAGGGAAAAATTTGTAATTCTTAAGGAAAAATAAATAAGATTCTTTGAATTAAGATAGAATAGACAGAGAAAAATTAACGCACAATAAAAAGAAAGTTATGAAAATGGGCGGTGACTATGAAAAAGAGATATCAGATAGAAAAATATACAATTCTGTTTGCGATTGGAGGAATGGCATATTTTTTGCTGGAAGTTTTGGTGCGTGGATATTCACATTATTCGATGTTTTTATGTGGTGGGGCATGTTTCCTTTGCTGTGGGCTTCTAAACGAGAATGTAAAGATCAAGATAAGTTTTATTAGCCAGATGGTATTATCTTCTGTGATCATCACGGTATTAGAACTTATCACAGGTTTTATTGTAAATATATGGCTTAAGATGGATATTTGGGATTATTCGCATCTTCCGTATAACTTTAAGGGGCAGATCTGTTTATTGTATTCGGTATTTTGGTTTCTCGTTTCAAGCGTAGCGATCGTGCTGGATGATTTTTTAAGATACAAATTGTTCAACGAAGAAAAGCCACATTATAAAATTTTTTAAGAATGTGGCAGGAATAGTAGTTTAGAGGGAAAGCTATCGACATTTGAGGGGAATTCTGTTAATCTATTATAGGTACAAATAGTAGATTGGAGGAACAACAAAATGAAATTTACAATGGGAAGGACGATGAAGATTCTTGTAGCAGTTTTGATCGTAGCAGTGATCGCGATCGTTATGCTTTCACCATATTCTTTTGAAAAATATACCGCATCATCCAAACTGATTCAGGTTACATCCGCAGATACTGTAACAAAAGATGCGAATGGAAAGAAAAAACAGCAGGTATATTCATTTAAGAAAGATGACAAAAAATATACAGCGATCGTCAATGTACTAGATCAGTATTCTTATCATTTTACAACAAAAACACTGACAAATTCATCACAGATGAGCAGTTCAAGCAAACCACAGATGATTATGTTATTTGGTAATAAAATGCTTGTGATCAGTGATTCCGGAGAGATTTTATTAGATAATCATGTATACCGTATGGGATACTCTGGTGGAAAAGATGCAAAAAATATGATGAAAAGCATCAATAAGATTTTAAAGAGTGAATAAAATATAATAGGGGAAGACATCATGGGATATAAACGTCTTTATAAAAATTTGATCGACATTATCAAGGAAGAACAGGCAAAACTTGGATTTCGAAAAGAAAGTATCCGTCTGTATTATCCGCTAAGCTCATTAAATCATTTTTTTGAAGCACAGGATACAGAAGAAGAGATGAAAAACAGACTTCAGGAAATGCCGGATTTCATCAAAGAAACGTTAGGAGATATCAAAGTTACCAGCAAAAAAGAAAGATTCTGCTTCCACATTCCAGAAGAAGGCAGTAACTACGTCCATGAAAATACAAACCCAAATGAATTTATCAAAGAACTGGTAGAGATTGTTGGAAAACATGGATGTAAGATGGAAGATATCATTGCATTATTTAAACAACATGATAAAAACGTGTTTGTAGAAGAAATTCATAATGGAGAATTTGATTATCTGATCCGTTTTTCAGAAGAAAATGAAGATCCATATTATTACTGTTTTCATGATGAGGGATGCCACATCATCTATCACCGCTTTTTACCGGAAGATTATGAAGAATTCGATTTTTAACATAATATTATTAAGAGTACATACAGGAGGAATAAGTTATGAGTGAATTATTAGATGTGATCAAAACAAGAAGAAGTATCAGAAAGTACAAACCAGATATGGTACCAAAAGAGATCATTGATAAGATCGTAGAAGCAGGAACTTATGCAGCCACAGGAATGGGACAGCAGTCACCGATCATTCTTGCAGTTACAAACAAAGAGATGAGAGATAAACTATCCAAATGGAACGCAGACATCATGGGAACAGACACGGATCCATTTTACGGAGCTCCTGTTGTATTGGTTGTCTTAGCAGATAAAAACCGTCCAACAGCAGTCTATGACGGAAGCCTTGTTATGGCAAATCTAATGTTAGAAGCTCACGATTTAGGAATCGGAAGCTGTTGGATTCACAGAGCAAAAGAAGAGTTTGAAAGCGAAGAAGGGAAAGAATTATTAAAATCTCTGGGAATTGAAGGGGATTATGTTGGAATCGGACATTGCGTACTTGGATATGTCGATGGAGAGTATCCGGGAATTCCTGAACGTAAAGATAATTGGGTGTACTATGTAGAATAAATTTGCTGGTTTGATGACGAAAATTATTGGTGGAATATTATAAAAAGGGTTATCTGTCTGCGACGCGCTCTCGCTCGACTCACACGCAGCTGTACTAAGCTTCTGAATGGTCTAACGACCATCCACTCACTAAGTGCAGGCGTGTTCCTACGGTCTCAGACAGATAACCCTTTTTATAATATTCAAATAATTTATGTAATCGAAACCACTACCGAATGTGTATGGAGAATGATCTTGGATGTAAATTAGTTTTTTCAAGACAGAAGATAAGTGTTTATTATACTCTTAAACATCCCAACAAATCGGTGCTTGTTTAAGCCCTTTCATCTTCTGGTAATAAATACAAAAATTATCGACCAATACCGTTTAACATACACACTGTGTGGTAGTTTGAATAGACTTCAGGTGTATGTGACAGAAATAAAAGAAAAACAAATATTTAAAAGAATCAAGGTGGCAAACATGAGCACTTTTTGAGTGCGTTTT
>JAXJNA010000003.1:0-3542 GCA_036312945.1 Anaerostipes hadrus | reverse complement strand
TAAGTTGGCCAACTGTAGATTTCGAGTATATGATAAAAAATAAATAAACGATCGGAAGAGCAGCTAGAGAATTTTCCTCACGTTTTTTACAGATCGCTGATCCGCCGGCTTTCCTTGCGAAACTCGCCTTCAAAGTTATTGAAACCAGAACTCTTTGAGGCTCAAACAACACACCAAGCCGGCTGCGAATCCGTAAAAAACGTGGCAAAATTCTAATGCTGCTCTTCCGATCGTTTATTTATTTTTTATCATATACCTGAAGTCTATAGAGTGGACAATTACAAGATTGAAAATTCAAGTGGTGTGTATGGAGGACAGCATTAATTGTAAAATAGGGGATTATTAAACAGAAGGTAATGTTATTATACTTCATAAATATCTTGATAAATCGGTGTCTGAGAGTTTCTTTATCTTCTGTCAACGAATACAAAACGTATCAGTCAATACAGTTTAACATACACACTGTGTAGTGGTTTGAATCACGTAAATTATTTGAATATTATAAAAAGCGATCATGTGTCGGCAACCGTACGGACACGTCTGCACTTAGCGAGTGGATGGTCGTATGACCATTCAGGAGCTTAGTACAGCTACGTGGGAGTCCGAACGCAAGTGGGTTGCAGACACATGATCTCTTTTTATAATATTCCACCAATAATTTCCGTCATTCAAATCAATTTTTCATGCTTAACTGTATCCGTTTTTTTTCTATATCCACACTGACAACTACAACGTCCACAACATCTCCAACACTAACTACTTCTAATGGATGTTTGATAAATCGATCTGCCATCTGTGAAATATGCACCAATCCATCCTGATGCACTCCAATATCTACAAATGCTCCAAAATCGATGACATTACGAACCGTTCCTTTTAATTTCATTCCTGGTTTCAGATCTTTCATTTCTAATACATCGGTTCTTAGGATTGGTTTTGGAAGATCTTCTCGTGGATCTCTTCCTGGCTTTTCCAGTTCTTTTACGATATCTTTCAGCGTGATCTCGCCAACTCCAAGTTCTTCGGATAATTTCTTGTAATCTGTGATCTTACTGCTGATTCCTTGGAATCCTTCTTGGGATAGTTCTTTTGTTGAATATCCTAAATTCTTTAGTAACATTCCTGTTTCTTTATATGTCTCTGGATGTACTCCTGTTGCATCGAGTGGCTCATCACCTCCAGATACTCTTAGGAATCCTGCGCATTGTTCAAAGGCTTTCGGTCCTAGTTTGGCTACTTTTAACAACTGTTTTCTATTCTTGAACATTCCATTTTCTTCACGGTAGGCTACGATGTTTTTTGCTACTGCTTTGGATACTCCAGATACATATTCTAAAAGAGATGCTGAAGCTGTATTAAGATCGACTCCGACTTTATTTACTGTTGCTTCAACGACTCCACCTAAAGCTTCGGAGAGCTGTTTTTGGTTCATATCGTGCTGATACTGTCCGACTCCAATGGCTTTTGGTTCGATCTTTACTAATTCTGCCAGTGGATCTTGTACTCGTCTTGCGATGGATGTCGCACTTCTCTGTCCTACATCAAAATTTGGAAATTCTTCGGTTGCAAGTTTACTTGCTGAGTATACAGATGCCCCTGCTTCATTTGTAATAACATACTGTACTGGTTCTTTGATCTCTTTTAACATATCAACAACAATCTGCTCAGATTCTCTGGATGCTGTTCCATTTCCAATTGAGATCAGTGTGATCCCATATTTCTTGATGAGTGCTTTGACAACTTTTTTGGCTTCTTCCACTTTATTCTGTGGTGCTGTCGGATAAATGACGACTGTATCTAATACTTTTCCTGTTGCATCGACCACTGCTAATTTGCATCCTGTACGAAATGCTGGGTCCCATCCAAGGACTACCTGTCCTGCGATCGGTGGCTGCATAAGAAGTTGTGTTAAATTTTTTCCAAAGACTTTAATCGCTTCTGTACTTGCATTTTCAGTCAGTTCATTTCTGATATCACGTTCGATCGATGGTGCGATCAAACGTTTATAACTGTCTTCAATTGCTGCAAATAAGGCTTTTGTTGTATTGGGATTCTTCTTTGTTACGATCTTCCTTGCAAGATATGATGCAATCTTTTGCATATCTGGCTCAATCTTTACCTGAAGAATTCCTTCTTTTTCTCCACGATTGATTGCAAGAATACGGTATCCTGCAATCTTTTTGATCGGTTCTTCAAAATCATAATACATCTCAAATACAGAAGATTCTTCTGGTTTCTTCGCTGAGGACGTAATTTTTCCGTGATCCCATGTTGCCTTACGGATCCATGTACGGTATTCCGCATCATCTGCGATGTGCTCTGCGATAATATCATTTGCACCTTTTAATGCATCTTCTATTGTCTTTACATCTTTTTCTTCATTGATAAATGCTTCTGCTTCTTTCTCTAATGGCTCTTTTGTCATTTGTAAAAGAATCAGATTAGCTAACGGCTCTAACCCTTTTTCCTTTGCGATCATAGCTCTGGTACGTTTTTTCTGCTTATATGGACGGTACAGATCTTCCACTGCTACCAGTGTCTTCGCTTCTTCAATCTGTTTTGCCAGTTCCTTTGTAAGTTTGCCTTGTTCTTCGATATTTTTCTTGATCGCTTCTTTGCGTTCTTCTAAATTTCTTAAATATAATAATCTCTCATGGAAATTACGAAGTGTCTCATCATCTAATGATCCTGTCATTTCCTTTCGGTATCTGGCAATAAAAGGAATCGTGTTACCTTCATCGATCAGTTTGATCGTTGTCTCTACCTGTCCTCGTCTGATTCCTAGTTCTTCTTGTAAAATTTTTATAATATCCATATCTTCACCTTATAAATCTACTTCGATCGTCTGTCCTTTTGGTACGAACTGGCGATATTTAACTCCTGCCATGTCAAACATCTTCTTGGATGCCTTTGTCGCATCACTGTCTGCATATTTATCCTGCATATAGACGACTTCTTTCATACCGCTTTGAATGATGGCTTTTGCACATTCATTGCATGGAAATAATGTTACATAAACACGCGCTCCGTCAAGTGAGCCTCCACCATAGTTCAGAATGGCATTTAATTCTGCATGACATACATAAAAATATTTGGTATGAAGAGGATCTCCTTCTCTCTCCCAAGGCATATCATCATCGTTACATCCTATTGGCATTCCGTTATAACCAACTGACAAAATCTTATTATGATCATTTACAAGGCAAGCCCCTACCTGTGTATGATCATCTTTACTTCTCTGGGCAGATAAAATGGCAATTCCCATAAAATACTGATCCCAGGAGATATAATCTTTACGTTTCATTGTGTATATTCCTTTCTGAATCTTTGTAGATATATTTTGTCATGTTTCTATCCTATCGTCAACTTCTGATTTGTAGTTCGAAGACGGAAATTATTGGTGGAATATTATAAAAAGAGATCATGTGTCTGCAACCCACTTGCGTTCGGACTCCCACGTAGCTGTACTAAGCTCCTGAATGGTCTAACGACCATCCACTCGCTAAGTGCAGACGTGTCCGTACGGTTGCTGACACATGATC
>JAXJNA010000002.1:0-45899 GCA_036312945.1 Anaerostipes hadrus | reverse complement strand
GAGAGCATACTGACATTAAAATTCAACTAATACAAGAAAAAATAGGATAAGTGTATTCATATAAAAATCAAAAAGCAGAAATAATAATTTTATAAATAATTACAATTTCTGCTTTCTTCCTTAAGTTAATGACATTGAGAAGTCCATAGGTATTTTTGCAGGGTCGCAGCGAACTTGGTTTGCTGTTTGAGCGCAGCGAGTTGCAAAAGGAAAGTTCGCGAATCAGCGCCCTGCAAAAATGCCGTCAATGGAATTCGTTTTTCGGACTCCTATTGATATTGCTATGTATATTTATACTCGATACAGTACCGTCATACAAATTAAATTTTCAAAATAAGTGTCGCCATACTCTCCGGCATTCTCTTCTCCCCAACGCTGCTTGTCATAAACAGCTGGATCTGCCCTGTAATTTCTGTTTCTGACCACTGTTCAAACTCAAAATCTTCAAATGGAATCTGTATTTTCTTATCTTGGATCAGAAGATCAGTTAAAACATCTTTGTTACTTCTGCATTTGACTGTCTGAATATGTCCAGACAGCATCGCTCCACCTTTTGTCATTGCTTTCATTTCTCTGACGGTTAATTCTAAATAGTTTTTATCCCCTTTTAAATACAGATATGCTGGTTTGTCAAATCCTTGGTCTGCCATAGAGAGACTTTGCCAGTCTTTCCCTTGTCGATAAATGGAAAATGCGACTTGGTATATGCCTTTTTTTAGACTGCTGCATAATTGTTCGTAAGTCATCTTAGTAATTTCTTTACTTTCATTTTTCCCGATACTTTCATACTTTAGATGCATTTTCTCTTTCTGGCATAATTTCTGAATCGTATCGATATCTGCTGTATCAAACATTCCAGTAACTGCCTGTCTTTGTTGTTGTTCGTTAATTCCAATAGATGCAAAGTAATGGTAAAGATCTGCTTCGATCATTTTGTAATATTCTAAGAATTCTTTTCCTTTTCTGGTAAATTCCTTATCTTCCAGGAATCCTTCTTCTCGGTATCTTTTGAAGCATCGGGAGATTGTTGATCTGTTTACCTGCATCTTTCTTCCGATCTCTGCTTCGTTGTATCCTTTTCCTTCCTCAATCTGTATCTCTAATGCTTTTAAGCATTGTAACTGAAACATATTTGGTTTATAATTTTCCATTGTTTTATCACACATTACCAAACTCCTAAATTAATGATACGGTTAAAATACGAACCGATTCTTCTATAATCTCTTCTTCATGATGATCACACACTACTATTTCTACAATTCCTTCAGATAATTTGTCGTTTCTTCGAATCGTACAGTCCAATGCCTCTGTCAAAATTCCAAACTTTCCATTTTCTTTTTTTGCATACATCCACTGATTTCCATAACAGTAGCGAATTTCTTTTTTCAACAGATCTGAATCTATTGGTTTTAAATACAAGTAACTCTCTTTGCTGATCGCTACTTCCGCTCGTTTCTCAAACTGCTGATATTCTTTCGAAAGAATTCTTGGATGTGATGTTCCTTTTTCAAAAAATGCGATCGGCATGATCCTCTTTCCTTCTGGAAACATCAGATTTAAATCATTTCCTCTAGTCATATATGAATATGTATGACGGTTTTCCATAAACATACGGATTCCGGTTAAAATGCGTTCATCCAGAACATGTTCGATTGCACATGCATTTTCTTTTGCAATGCTTCCATCAACACCAGAAACCAAACGCAGAAACTCTGTAAGGCATCGTTTTCTTTCCAGACATTGCTGCCCTTTGGATAATCCCATCGGCGTTAAGAACATTCTTCTTCCTTCGTCCTTTAACAGATATCCTTCTTCTAACAATCCATCTGTGACTCTGGTAACTCTTGATAACGGCACTTCAAGTTCCCTGGATAAGTCGGATTTTACAATCTGATTCTCTTTTCGCTTCATTTCATACATAAGACTTAGATAATCTTCTTTTTCCTGTTTTGATATCTCTTTTGACATATATTGTTCCTCTTCTCATCATTCTATATAAAAATGATAAAAGGAATGTTGCACGAATGCAACATTCCTTTTTGTTAACGATAAATATTCTCAAATTGTATTTTAAGCTTCTGCTTTAGCGATTTTTACTAATCGACTTGTTCCAAGGCGGTCTGCCCCAAGTTCGATAAATTTCTTAGCATCATCAAAGGAACTGATTCCTCCTGCTGCTTTGATCTTTACATTTTCTCCAACATATTTCTTAAATAAAGCAATATCGTCAAATGTTGCTCCTGATGTTGAGAATCCTGTAGATGTTTTGATGAAATCTGCTCCTGCTTCTGTTACAATCTCACACATCTTAATCTTTTCTTCTTCTGTTAACAGACATGTTTCGATGATAACTTTTAATATTTTATCTCCACATGCGCTCTTTAATAACGCAATTTCGCCTTTGATCTTATCGAAATGTTTATCTTTGACATCTCCTAAGTTGATGACCATATCAATTTCATCTGCACCATTTAGTAGAGCATCTTTTGTTTCATATTCTTTGACTGCTGTTGTACTATATCCATTTGGGAATCCGATCACTGTACAGATTGCCATTTTCCCATCAACATAATCTTTTGCTCTTTTTACATAAGATGCTGGAATACATACAGATGCTGTCTGGTATTTGATCGCATCATCGCATATTTCTTTAATTTCTTCCCAAGTTGCTGTCTGTGCTAATAGTGTGTGATCAACAGTTTTAAAGATATCTTCTCTTGTCATAATGATTTCCCTTCTTTTGAAGTTCGCTTGTTACTTTTGTTAATTGTGGTATAGAGGATTGTGCTCCTAATGTCTGCACGGAAATCGCAGACGCCATAGAGCTTATTTTTAATACATCATAAAAATCCAATTGCTGCTTGATCGCATATGCAAATGCACCATGAAAAATGTCCCCTGCACCATTTGTATCGACTGCTTTTACTTTAAATGCTGGCATCAATGTGATCTTTCCATCTCTACGATATAATAATCCTTTTTCTCCCAGTGTGACCACTGCATGCTTATGATTGATCTGTTCTACTTCTTCAAAGATTTCACATGCTTTCTTTGGATCATTAAGATTGATCGTCTTTCCTGTATATTGTCTTGCAAAATCTTCAGAACATACCAGATAATCTACTTCTTTTGCTACCTGCATTGTACTTTCTCTGCATGTCCCTGCATCTACGATCGAAATGGCACTCTTATAATGATGAATTGCCTCCACACTGATCTCTGGTTCGTGTCCATCACTTAAGATAACAGAGACTTCTTCATCCGGATATGTATATTCAATGTCTTTTTTCTCACCTGGGAAATTAAATAACGTTCTTGATCCATTTTCCTGATTTGAAAAAATATAACTATGCGGTGTTTCAATCTCATCATCCTTGATCAGATAATTGGTTCCGATCCCAGCCTGTGCAGCAATCTCTAACAATCGTTTCCCATAAGTATCGTTTCCGATCCGGCTGATCAATTCTACTTTTTCTCCCCACATTGCGCACAGATATGCAGCATTAAATGCAGGTCCGCCTCCACATTCTTCTTTTTGTGTCACGCGGTATTTTTGATTCTCACAGATCGCGCCATCAAGCGGAATCGTGATATCATACGCTGACTGTCCGATACAAAAAATACTTCCCATCTGTTTCTCCTTTATTCTTCTACAAGATCACATAATTCTTTGATCAATGCTGGGTAATCAATCTTCGAAAAATCTGTTACATCAACTTCGATCAGATGTCCCAGTTCAAATGTTCCGTATCCACGGTTCTTGCAACGATCCATAAAAATATCATAGGTTACAAGACAATCTGCCTTGCTTCTGTCTTCTAGTACATCACCTTTATGATAACGTGATACCAGATGACTTAAATGTCTCTTTGGATCCAAATCTCTCTTTTGTGAACGCTTAAATAAAACTTCTAGATCTCCGATCAAGCGGAATGTTACAACTTGATATTCATATTTCTCTGCAAGATTTTTAATCTTGTCTTTCTGTTTTACACTAAATGGGTAATCTGAAATAATGGAATCCCCATTCTTAAGATCTTCTTCCATAACTTCATAGTACTGTTCCCAGCTCTGATTTTCAATGGCTACTTTTTCTTCCATATTATCAAATCCATACTGATCAAATAATTTTTCTTTCATATCATCCTGAGATACGATCAAAAAGTCTGGAAGTTTTTCTAATATTTTATTACAAAGATAACTTTTTCCTGTTGCTGGGTATCCTGCAAGCAATACGATCGTTTTTTTCATGCTTATTTCCTCCGCTCAAATGATAGATATTTTTTCTAAAAAGTTAAATGCGGCAGGGATTCATTCCTCCCTGCCGCACCTGATGAATTATATAATATAAGAGGGTTATTTAAACTTTTTTATCTTATAATTTAAATAATGAAGCCTTATCTATAACGATTTCTTTGATTCTTTCATTTGCTGGTCCTAACAGATTTCTTAAAGATGTCAGTGGTGTTACATCATCAGCTGTGAATGTTTTGCTGACAACTTCAATATAGTTTTTATTTAATTCTGTTCCCACGTTGATCTTCTTCATTCCTTCACGTACACAACGTTTCATATCTTCATCAGATACTCCTGTTCCTCCATGAAGAACTAATCCAACAGGTCCTAATTTAGCTTTTAATTCTGTTAATAATTCATAATTGATCTTAGCTTTAGATTTGAACTGACCATGTGTTGTACCAATAGATACTGCTAATGCATCTACATGTGTTTCATTAACATAATGAAGCGCATCTTCTGGTTTTGTATACATCGCAGCATCTTTTTCTACTACAACACCTTCTTCAGCTCCACCGATAGATCCGATTTCACCTTCTACAGATACTCCATGTGCATGAGCGTATGCTACAACTTCTTGTGTATTTTTGATATTTTCTTCAATTGGTAATGCAGATCCATCATACATTACAGAAGAATATCCAAGATCGATTGCTTTTTTCAGTGCTTCAATGCTTTTACAATGGTCCATATGAAGAGCTACATTTACAGAAGATTTTTCTGCTAAAGCTTTTACAGCTGCGATCAATGGTTCAAAACCAATATATTCAGCTGTTCCAAGAGAAGTCTGGATAATGATTGGAACGTTCAGTTCTTCTGCTGCCTGAATCATTGCTGGAAGCATTTCAAAACAATGTAAGTTGAATGCTCCTACTGCTCCTTTACCTTCATTTTCTTTAAATAATTCAATCAAATTTTTATACATTTCTTTACTCCTTTAATTTTGCCTTATACGTTGCGAATGAATTATATGTTTGCGGGGAGGAGTTTCCTCCCCGTAAATGTTAAGCATTTCCTCGGATCATATCCTTTGACATCTGCATCAGATTCTGAACCTTATCCATATATTCCTTTACTTTTTCATCATCTTTCGCTTCTGCAGCTTCTTGACGTTTTTTATTGTAAAGTTTCATTAGATCTGTGCTCGCTTTTCCGTGCTGTTTGCAAAGTTCCAAGCTTTCTTCATAATATTGGATTGCCAGATCTGTTTCTTCTGCTTGTGTATACAGGGATCCGATTTCGTTTAATAATGAAACTCTCTCATCCCCTGTTTTACTTTCTAATTCTGTTACTTTTTCTGAAGCTTTCGCGATCAGTTCCTCTTTATTTGCAACAGGAACTGCCTGCTCTTGCTTCTTTTCTTTCTTCTTTTTACCAAAGAAAAACATTGATCATCCCTCCTGTATAACTTTCTATAATGATCTTTTGCTTTCTAATCTTAGAAGATTCCTGCGATAGATTTAATGATCATGAAGAAGAATCCTGTTACTACAGTATCTACGTCTGTACATGTCATGTTCTGGAATCCGATCTGTCCAAGCATTGGGGAAAGTAAAGCTGGTAAGATCATGATGAAGATACCATGTGCAATACATCCAATGATCGTTCCACGACGTCCACCAACCTGGTTAGCAAAGATACCAGCTGTACCACCTGCGAAGAAGTTACTCATAACTCCAGGTAAGATCATTGGTAATCCAAGCATTGGTGTTAAGAACATACCGATGATAGATCCGATTGTTGTAAAGATGAATCCTAAGATTACTGCGTTTGGTGCATATGGGAATAATACTGGGCAGTCTAAAGCTGGTTTTGAATTTGGAACCAGTTTCATAGAAATTCCCTGGAAAGCTGGTACTAATTCAGCTAACAGTAAACGAACACCTGCCATTAATACATATAAACCTGTTACGAACTGTAATGCCTGTAAGAACATGAATACGATGTAGTTTGTAGATCCTGCATATTCAGCACATGCTTTAGGTCCTGCAAAGATTGCTACGATTAAGTAAAATGGCACCATAACTACCATTACTGATAAATATGTATCCTGTAAGAACTCAAGGCTCTTAGGTAATGCAACATCTTCTGTTGATTTAGATTTATCACCTGTTAATTTAGCAATTAATGCTGTGAACATATATCCAAATGTACAGAAATGTCCTAATGCAATATCATCACTACCGGTGATCTGCCGCATAACTGGCTGTGCGAATGCTGGCATTAATGTTGCGAATGCACCACCAACGATTGATCCTACGATGATCAATGGAAGTCCTCTTAATCCGCAGAAGTAAGCAAATACTACGCAAAGTGTAGATTCCCATAATAAAGCCTGTCCTGTTAAGAAGATGTACTTAAATGGTGTAATACGAGCTAAAATAATATTGACAATAAAGATACCTGCTAATGTGATAGCGATCTCTGATCCAAGTCCAAGGTCTGTCATTGCCTGACCATTAATACCTTCGATAGATGCTACAAGACCCTTAAGTCCAAAAGCCTTATTAAACAGATCACCAAAAATAGCTAATGATCCCTGGATAACACTTGAACCTGCGGATAATACTAAGAATCCTAAGATAGTTTTCATTGTTCCTGATACAACAGTACCAATTGGTTTTTTCTGTAACACTAAACCAAGCAGTGCGATCAATCCTACGACAACAGATGCCTGTGTCAGGATGTTCTTAATAATAAAATTTAAAACCTGCATTTTTTCTCCTCACTCTCTATTTTGCTAGTTTTATAAAACTCCAAGATCTTTTAAAACTGGTGTTAGTTTTTCTTTGATCTCATTTTTATCGACCAATCGATCGAGAAAAATCGTTGGACAATCCAGTGTATAACGCTCAAACTGTTTCTCAAAGTTCTTTCCTGAAAGAATGATGTCAGCCTTTGCTCCCCCTACACTGGAGATGTCTGTGTGGTCAAGTTTTGCCTCCACACCCAGTTCCTTTAATACGGCGTCTACACTCATCTGACATGCAAAACTGCTTCCCAGTCCTGCTCCGCATACTGTTAAAATCTGTAACATAGTTTCGTCTCCTTTCTCTTTTTAAAACTATTTCTCTTTGATCACTTCAAGTAACTCTTCGTAAGTCGTTGCTTTAGCTATATCATCAATGAGTCCGCGTTCCACAAACTCAACGATCATCTTAAGAATATCCATGTGACTTTCACTGTCTACCGCTGAAAAACAGATCATAACTTTTACTTCACTGTCATCTCCATCAAATTTTACTGGCTGATCTAGTGTGATCAGACTGCAGCCTATCCCAATAGCTCCCTGTTCTGGTCTTGTGTGTGGCATTGCGATTCCATCTGCAATGACAATGTAAGGTCCTAATTCTTTGACAGAAGCAATGATACCATCAACATAAGATTGTTTTGCACATCCCTGTTCTACAAGCATCCCTGCCCCAATTCTAACCGCTTCTTCCCAATCAGAAGCTTTTACCTTCAATTTAACGTTGTCTTTATTTAATACTAGTGATTCCATGATATTTCCTTCCTATTCATTTCTTTCCAAATGACGAATAAAATCATCATAATCTTTATCTTTGATCAATTTTGTAACCCCTTGATCACCAATCAGATATTGATATAATCGTTTAAATACAACTTCCCACATATTGTATTGTGACTTTGGTACATTGAGTAAAAGTACAACTTGCACTTTTTCATTTTCCCAGAGGATTGGTTTCTTTAAGATCATAACGGATACGACTGCCTCTTCAGAGTCATTTGACATTGCATGCGGTATTGCTACCATGTTGCCCAGTTCTGTCGTAGACATTTCTTCTCTTTTAAATACGGATTTACTTCCTTCTTTACTGATCAATCCTCGTATCTGCATCTCTCTTGTCATATGTTCAAGGATTTCTTCTTTATTCTTAAATTCCACATCATAGAAAAATAATTCTTTTCGGAAAATCTTTCGATAATCAATTTCATCTTTTTGATCTTCTTTTAAAATATTTCCTATGAACTGAATATCTGTTTCATCCAGAAATAGGTTTATTTTCTTTATTTTGTCAGATTTAAGTTCTGAAAGTTCCGCCGTTGTCAATACAAGATCCACCTGATCGATCAACTCTTGACTTACTTCCTGTTGTGAACATGTTTTGATCACTTCAATTTTATGTCCAAAATTCTGTTCAATCTTTTCTTTGATCAGCATCGCTGTTGCAACTCCTGCATAGCACACGATAATTGCTTTCTTTCTTGGCTTTTTCTCATTTAGCCCTTTTCTTTCCAAAGCTGCTCCAAAATGCATCGCCAAGAAACCAATTTCATTTTCCTGTGTCCTAAACTGGAAATTCTCCTCAATGATCTCTGACTTGAGATCAAGTGCTGTGTCAAATAATAAACTTCATTTCCAAGATCTACTTCAAATTCTTGCTGAATTCGTTTGATGATCTCCTGCGCACATTCAAATTCAACTTTCTTTTCAAATGCTTTGATATCATTTTCTTCATATGTCACACTCTTTTGCCTTGCAAAGCGTTTTAACATGATCAGACTATGAATCAAAACGTTCTTAAATGCCAGATCTGTAAGTCTTAAATTATAAACTGAAATTACATCAAGTAAGATTTCTTTTAATTTTTCAATTTCCTGTTCTTTAAAAATACTTTGATAAAATTGATTTTCTTCTATTCCAAAATACCCTTTGCTGTTAAAGATATATTCTGAAATACAATACCGTATCTTCGCCTCATCTCCTACGATCTTCACACCATCTTTCTTTGTGATACTAGTTTTAAGATCGTAAGGTTTTAAGACTTTATCAATATTTCGAAAGTCTTTCTTCAAAGTAGAAGTGCTAATGAAAAGTTCTTCTTCCAGATCGAAAAACTCTATTTTTTCTTTTCTTCCATTGAGTGTAGACAGCAGTAGCTTTGAAATAATATACTTTACTCTGTCTTCTGGTTCTGATGGAATGATATTTTTAAAATCTTTTTCTCTTTTTTGTTCTTCCATCTCATTCTGAAATGTTAAAAATTTTTCCTGATCTTCAATCTTTAAATAATATCCTTGTCCAATCTCTGATACAACGCTTGCACCGTGATCTTCCAATGCTCTATTTAAATCTTTCATATCATTTCGAATGGTTCTTGAAGATACTCCGATTGCAACTGCAAGATTATCTCCCGTCATACATTCTTTATTTTTCAACAATAATTTCAGAATCTGGATACATCGTTTGTTTGATATTTCCATTACTTCTCTCCTTCTGTATTAAATTATATGCAATATGCACATAAGAATATAGTTCGTCTTTTTCCACTTAAGGCGGAAAAAAAAGACGAAATTTCCGCTTTTGATCTTTAGCTAAAATTTCGTCTTTCACATTATAAGCAAAACGAAGGAGGAACGTTTGTTCCCCCCCCCTAAATTTTTTTATTCTGTTGTTGTTTATCAGTCATCCGATCCTTTGAGTAAATACTCTCCTGGATACAATAGTCCAAACTTCTCTGTGGCTGTCTTTTCAATAAATTCTTTTGTCTTGATATATTCTTTTTTCTTCTTTAATTCTTTTTTCTTCTCTTCTTGTTTCTTGATCTGGGATTCCACCTGCTGCTGCTCTTTGGCAATCTTCTTTGATTTCTGTCGTAGATTGATATAGGAAAATGCTAAAATGACTACAAATATCAGAACAATGATCATAATGATCTTTGTTCTCTGATCCAGCTTATTTTGTTTCTTTCGTATTGTCACTTTTACCACCTCTTTTTATTTGTTTCTTTAGTGCCATTGTAACTTGTTTTTTTTCTTTTTTCAATTGCCATTTCAGGTTTCTCTTGATATGAATTCCTGGTCTTAAACATACTTTTTCAAATTGCCTTATGATCTTCTTTAGCTTCTCTGTAATATGTATGACAGCCATCAAAAGGAACTTGCTGCATAATTGATAATATAGGATCATTCCGACCACAATTCCTAGAAAAAAGAAGCCTCTTAGCTCTCCATCATTATATGTACAAAGGAATATAAATGCCATCACCGCTGTAAATATCCCAAATCCTATATCTTCTATAAATAAAAACACGCTTTTATGATAGAATACTCTTCGAATTCCACGAATAATATCATATATTGCCTGCAAACATACACCAAATAAAATTGACGCAAGAAAAAATAACAACGGATCGGTTACAGTCTCTTTCATTATTTCAATAACCTTCCTAATAATCCTTCTTTCTTTCCTGGCTCTTCTATATTAGAGTATAAAAAACTGTCAATCTTTCCCGTAATCTCTACTTCACCCTTCTCAACCAGTAATTTCTTTACATGGAGATTCTTTCCCTTGATCATTAACAATCCCTGATCTGTGTCAAGAATGATCTCATTAAGATCAAAGGAAACAACATCTTTTACCCCTGTGATCACTCCAAGAGATCGGTTTGATAAACTGATCTTATGTGCTCTTAAAGGTTGTCTCTCTTCTATCATAATAAACTTCCTCCCAAAATGTTTTATACATCTTATGAGCAAAGCTTATAAAACATACCTATAAAAACTTGTACAGATCTGCTGCCTCATCCTTCTTCACAGTCTCTGCTACAGATACAACTTCTACTGCTGTCTCTCTGTTTCCAAACTGAATATCAATTCTATCTCCTGGTTTCACATTCGTTCCAGCTTTCGCTGCTTTGCCGTTCACTAGAACTCTTCCTGCACTACAGGCTTCATTCGCAACAGTTCTCCTCTTGATCAGTCTGGATACTTTTAAAAACTTGTCTAAACGCATGATTATGTCTCCTTCTTTCTTCTATGTTATATTGCTGAAATAGATATAGAAAAACTGCCGGATCCATAGAAACCGGCAGTTAATGTAATATCAAATGAACATTCTATTCGTTTACAATATCTTTTAAAGCTTTTCCTGCTTTGAATTTAGGTGCTTTAGAAGCTGCAATGTGCATAACTTCTCCGCTGCGAGGGTTTCTTCCTTCTCTTGCAGCTCTTTCAGATACTTCAAAAGTTCCGAATCCTACTAACTGGATCTTCTCACCTTTCTTTAATTCTTCTGCAACTACATCTGTAAAAGCTTTTAATGCCTTTTCTGCATCTTTTTTAGACAATTCTGTTTTCTTTGCAATTGCTGCAACTAATTCTGTCTTGTTCATTAAATTTTCCTCCTAATCTCAACTCAAACATAATTGTATATGTCTTTGAATTTGCATAAGATAATTCTATAGGCTTTCCTCATCTAAGTCAAGTAAAAACTTCAAATAAACCACGTTTTTATGCTGTTTTCAGGCTTTTTCTTTCGCTTTTTTATGGAACTGTGTTATAATGTGTGAAAACGACAAAAATCAACGATTAAGTGTCTGACAAATCTAAAAATTAAGAAAGAGGATAAATATGATTCAATTAGGAAAATTTCAAGATTTATATATTGTGAAGAAAAAGGAGTTTGGTGTTTATGTCAATGACCAAAAGGATGTAACAGATGGAAGTATCCTTCTTCCTGCCAAACAAGTTCCAGATGGTGCAAGGATCGGTGATCAGATTTCATGTTTTGTTTATAAGGATTCTGAGGATCGCCCAATTGCTACCGTTCATATTCCAAAGATCACATTAGGTGCGATCCGCCCTCTGCGTGTCAAAGAAGTTAGTAAGATTGGTGCTTTCCTTGACTGGGGACTAGAAAAAGATCTGTTTCTTCCATTTAAAGAACAGTTAGGACATATCCGTCCAAATAAAGAATATCTGGTTTCTCTTTATATTGATAAGAGTGACCGTCTTTGTGCGACAATGAAGATTGGTAAATTATTATCGACAGATCACCATTTTAAAGTTAACGATTGGGTGCATGCCACTGTTTATAATATCAACCCTGATCATGGTGCTTTTGTTGCTGTAGAAGATCAGTTCCTTGGACGTATCCCAAAACGTGAGATCCACAATAAGATTGTAATTGGTGAACAGCTTAAGCTTCGTGTTACAAAAGTGAATGAAGATGGTAAATTATCCCTAAGCCCTCATGAAAAAGCTTACCTCCAGATCGATCGAGATGCAAAATTGATCATGGATACGATTGAAAGCTATGATGGCCGTCTTCCATTTAATGATAAAGCGAGACCTGCTACGATCGAACGTGAGCTTGGACTTAGCAAAGCTGCTTTTAAACGTGCGGTTGGCCGCCTGTTAAAGGATGGACTGATCACGATCACAGATAATGGAATCTTAAAAAAATAGCGAGGTAACTCCATGAAATATATCAAATCTGCAGGCTGCTTCAGCCTGTTTTATGTGATCTTGTATTTTATACTTTCCACTGGAATGGGGATTTTTATTACCAACACATATCTTTTTACTACTTTATTTTATGGTATTTTGCTCATTGCCGCTTTTCTTTATCTTAAGATCTGCGGTGATGACATAAAGAAGACATTACGAATGCATCAGTTTCATATTGGTTCATTTTTTCTCGTGATCCTCCTTGCCTTTACGATCCGTCCTGTTGCAGGGTTTATTACTATGATCGCCAATTTGTTTTTTCAAGATGTTACAACCAACACGATGACGCAGAAAGTGATGCAAAGTCTTGGATTATCAGTTTTTACTACCGCTTTTCTTCCAGGACTTGTGGAAGAGATACTGTTCCGTGGAGTGCTTTATTCCAGACTGCGAAAAGCTAATCCTATCAAAGGAATCTTATTATCTGCTTTGCTCTTTGGTATCGCTCATATGAACTTTCAGCAGTTTTCCTATGCATTCTTTTTGGGTATCATATTTGGATGCTTATTAGAAGCAACGGACTCCATTTTTGCAACCATAACTGCTCACATGATTTTTAATGGATCTTCCATCCTTTTAACTTATGCAATATCAAAAGTTTCACTTTTGGGTGTAAACAATCTTGATACTGCAAATACAGTGACAGTATCTTCGATCATTGCATCCATTCCTGTTGCATTGATCGGACTTATCCTTAGTATCTTTCTGATCATTGCGATCGCTTATCTGAATGGACGGCTTGGTTATATAAAGACGTGGTTTCAGAAAGATATCCGACAGACCTGGCCAAAGAAACGTGTTACAAACATCTCTTTCTGGGCTGCATTTATTGTTTGCTTTCTCTTTTCGATCATGATGGAGATTACGGCATCTTTTCTGTAAATCAAAAGAACTTCAGAATATGTTATTTCTTTCATATTCTGAAGTTCTTTTATTCTTTGTAATTCTTATCTACCAGATAATAATTCAGATCACAATACCCCATTCCTGTATTAGCTCCATTTATAACAGCTCTGCTTGTATACTGCCACATATCATAAGAAAATGGGATCGCTGGTGCAGATGCCTTCGTATAATGTGCCACCCAGATCTTATATGCTCTGATCTTACTATATTCAAAATAATTTCGAAGTGCTGAAGCTCCTGAATAAACCATAGGCTCAAATCCTGCTTTCTTTATCTCATCACAAAACGTTGTCGTAATTGCTGTCACATTACGTCTTCCTGTCTGAAATACCGCTTCTTCTTCGATATCAAATGCCACTGGGAGATCTAGATCTGTTGGGTCGATTCCCTGCTCTTTGAGGAGTTTTAAACAGTGTCTGGCTTCTTTTTTTGCATCACTGGTTGTCTTCGCATAAGAATAATAATAAACGCCTCTGTGAATCGATGCGTATCCTGCATTACGGAAATTGGTATCAAATTTACTGTCTTTCCTTCCTGATCTCTTCTCATTCATCCCTGAACCGATCTTGATCATCGCATGATTGACATTATGGTCTTTGACTTTCTTCCAATTGACTGTTCCATTATAGGATGATATGTCGATCACCTTGATCCGGCCCTTTTCTACCTGTGTCTTGATCGGCAGACCGATATTCTGTACGATCCATATAAAGATCACTGCAAAAAAGATTAAAACTCCACAGATCATCTTTAATTCTTTTTTATTCTTCTTTGTCAGTTTCATTTTTTTCATCTTGATCTAACACTTTCTGTCATCCTTGTCATTCTTCTACTGCATGTACATATGTCCTATTATCATCTCTTTCATAACTGCATGTCACAAATGTATAAATACGATCGATCTTCTTATCATCCAGCTTGATCGATGGTTCACTCATTCTCCGAATCTTTGTGATATATTCTTTCTTCTGCGTTTCATTTGCAAATGTGATCGGCATCTGATCCTGTGCTTTCACTGCATAAGCACTGATGACTTTCAAATGCATTGTCTTCTTTGGAGTATATAAAATGATCACGTGATGCTTCTTTAGAAAGGATTCTTCTCTGAATTTTAACAGCTTCGCAAACATTGTTCCATTCTTCATATGATGTCCGTAAATGATATTATTATCTGAGATAAACGACTTGTCACATCCGTGATCTAAAAAAATCGTCCCCGAACTGCTTTTTTGCTTATTGTAATCCATATGAAGATATTCTTCGTTATCTTTACCTTGAACGATCGGATAATCAATCCCTGTCCCCTTTGCGTAAACCCAGCCAACAATGTCTGGATTCTTTGCCCGAAGTTTATCAAAATCAATCGTTCTATCTCCATGTGTCTTCTTTACATTGTCTTTTTTTATCTTTTCATAAGTATCTTTCGCTTCTTTATAAGATTTATAATATCCATACAGCTTATAGGCGCTAATGCAAAATACTGCAATACAGAGCAAGAGAAAGATATGATATAGTATCTTTTTCATAACCACGATTCTCCCTTTTCTTTTACTATAACAGAAAAAGTATCTGATTTCATTGATTGAAACCAAATACTTTCTTAATTTTTTATGATTGATTTAATTTTAAAGCTCTACTTCATCTCTTACTCGAAATACGCATCTTCTCTCGATAACTCCAATCTCTTCGAGTGTTGTCATCATGCGGTATACTGTTGCCATTCCAATGGAGGAATCTCGTTTGACTGCTTCGTAATAAATCTCTTTGCAGCATTCCCAGTCTCCATTCAGGATAACATCTAGTAGAATCTTTCTCTGTTGTGTGATTCTCTTACCACTTCGTTGTAAAGCCTTCTCTACTTGTTCTTGGCACATGCTGTTCTCCACCTTGCCTTGCTGTTGTATGCATGACTGCGGGATAAAGTCTATGGCATGACACTTTATCTCGCATTCATACTACATAAATGATTATACTATATAAAGGTCGTTTTGATGAGTTAGTCTCATCTAATTACATATATAAGGTTAGCACCACCTAACCATTTTGTCAATAGTTTTTCTTAAATTTTTCATTTTTTCACGGTATTTTTTTCTCATGTGCTTCCATTGAAAATACACACTGTTTATGATACAATGATAACCAAAATAAACATATCTTGTAGACGAGATATACATTATTAGGTAAGGAGGAATCTTTTTGAAAATACAAGAATCCGCTGAAAATTATTTGGAAGCTATTTTAATTTTGAAACAAAACAAAGGGTCTGTAAGATCCATTGATATTGCTCATTATTTGAATTTCTCTAAACCAAGTGTCAGTATTGCTATGAAGAATCTTCGTAATTCTGATATGATCACCGTTGATTCTGATGGTTTCATCTCTTTAACTGAAGCCGGACATAAGGTTGCTGATACGATTTTTGAGCGCCATACTGTTTTATCTAATATGCTGATCAAACTTGGAGTTCCAGCAGAGATCGCAGCTGAAGATGCCTGCCGTATGGAACATGTGATCAGCCCTGAAAGCTTCCATGCGATCAAAGAGCATCTGAATTCTGAAGAACACATGAAAGCTCTCAGCAGTCAAAACAAATAATTTGAAACAAAAGCACTTTTTCTGTATATTACAGATCTTAAAAGTGCTTTTTTGTTTTCTGATCATTTCGATAAATTCTTTTAGAATACCGTCCTTTATGAAAGTGATATGACTTCATATCCTGCGTCTTCTACTGCTTTTCTAAGCTCAATATTACTTAATTCACGATCATATGAAATAATTGCTTGTTTATCTTTTAAAGATACTTTCGCCGAAGCTCCTGCAACTTGATTGATCGCATTTGTCACATTGTTGACACAGTGTTCACAAGTCATGCCTTTGATCTTCATTGTCTTCGTACCCATCACGGGACCATCTAAATGTTTTTCTTTTACTTTCTTTACAGTACCCGATCCTCCGCCACAGCAAGGACTTTCCCCATGCATATGTTTCTTTGTCTGTTTGATCGCAAAAACTGCGATAACAATAAGGATCAGTACAATAATAATATCTGCCATTTTATGATACCTCTTTTTACTTTACATTATTTATTTAGTAATTTACGGATCAGTTTATAAAGCTGGTATCCGATCACTCCGATAAGATATAATCCAATAAAGATCGCAAATGCATAAAACATAGAACCTGTTGAATTTCCCATTGCTGATTACCTTCCTTTTTTCTTGACTGATGAATCATTCATCTGAAAACTGCTGCATCCTGAGCAGCCTGCACAGTTGCCTCCACATCCACCTTGTTTTTTCTTCTGCACCTGTTTATAAATAACAAATGCGCAATATGCAATGATCAATAACAATATGATAATACTTACTGGATTCATAATCGTCCCTCCTTTATATCATATCTTTTTTATATGAAATTCTATACGCAAGAAGCCGGATGTTTGTACATCCAGCCCCTATATTATATACCATTTTGACTATGCCTGAACAGATCTCTTTGAATATACTTTCTGATCTTTGTATGGATCTGGTCTGAATAGCAGGAATAACATTACAAGTAATAATACGATACCTACTGCTGTTCCTACTGTAAATGCTCCACCTGTTGCGAATGTACCAATCTGATATACGATCAGTGTTACAACATAAGCAAATACATTCTGGAAAAGAATCGCAAACCAGAACCATTTTCTAGACTGCATTTCTTTTGCCATTGTAGAAATCGCTGCTAAACATGGAGAGTCTAACAGGTTGAACAGTAAGAATGAGAATGCTGCTATAGCACTTGGGAACCAAGTTCTTACTGCTTCTGCTACTGTGACAGCATCTTCTGACGCATCTCCAGTTACGTTTGCAAGTACACCCATTGTTGATACGATAGATTCTTTTGCGGAGAATCCTGATAAAGAAGCTGCAACAGCTTTCCAGTTACCAAATCCAAGTGGTGCAAAGATTGGTGCGATTGCTCCACCGATGACTGCTAATAAACTGTTTCCTGGATCTTCAACAGCTCCGAATGAACCATTGACGAATCCATATCCACTTAAGAACCACATAACTACGCAAGCTAAGAACAGAATTGTTCCGGCTTTGATGATGAATCCTTTTAATCTTTCCCATACGTGAAGTAATACTGTCTTAGCAGATGGGATATGATACTGTGGAAGTTCCATTACGAATGGAGCTGGTTTACCAGAGAATGGTTTTGTCTTCTTTAAGATGATTGCTGCAACTAATACGGCTACGATACCAATGAAGTACATACATGGTGCCATTAATCCACCTGCTTCATAACTTCCTGTTGCATAACTTGTCATAACTCCACCCATCATAGCGATAACTGGAAGTTTCGCTCCACATGGGATGAATGTTGCTGTCATGATTGTCAGTCGTCTGTCATTGTCCTGTTCGATTGTCTTAGATGCCATGATACCAGGGATTCCACATCCTGAAGAAATCAGTAATGGGATGAAGGATTTACCTGATAATCCAAAGTGACGGAATACACGGTCCATTACGAATGCAATACGTACCATATATCCACAATCTTCTAAGATAGACAGGAATAAGAATAAGATTGCCATCTGAGGAACGAATCCAAGGACAGCTCCTAAACCACCAATGATACCATTAACGATCAGATCCTGAATTGTTGCACTTGCACCAATTCCTGCTAAAAAGCTTTTAGCTGCTGGCTGAATCATTTCACCAACAAATGTATCATTTGTCCAGTCTGTTACTAAAGTACCGATTGTTGTTACAGAAATATAATATACAACAAACATGATCGCGATGAAAATAGGAATACCTAAGATACGGTTTGTTACGATACGGTCGATCTTATCAGAAATTGTTAATTTTTCTCCACTCTTCTTCACTGTAGTAGAAACGATCTTCTGGATAAACTGATAACGTCCATCTGTTACGATACTTTCCATATCATCATCTTCAGCTTTTTCAATCTTTGTTCTGTTATCTTCTACTACTTTTGCACCATTTCCTGAAAGTGCTACGCTTTCTGCTACTTTGCTGTCATTTTCCAGGAATTTTACTGCATACCATCTTCTCTTATCTTCAGAAATAGATGATGGAAGTACATTTTTAACTTCAGCAATCGCTGTTTCTACGTCTTTAGAGAAAATCTCTTTTGGCAGATCTACGGTATTCTTCTTCGCAACTTTGATTGCTTCTTCTACTACTTCATCAAGACCTTTTCCTTTTAATGCGGATGTCTCAATGATTGGACAGTTTAATAACATAGAAAGACGTTCCACATCAATTTTGATCCCACGTTTTTCTAATAAGTCTGCCATATTTAAAGCGATGACAACTGGTACACCAGTTTCGATCAGCTGTGTTGTCAGATATAAGTTTCTTTCGATATTTGTTGCATCAACTAAGTCGATGATAACATCTGGATCTTCATTTAATAAGAAGTCTCGGCTGACTACTTCTTCTAATGTGTATGGTGAAAGAGAATAGATACCAGGAAGGTCAGTGATCGTGATGTCTTCCCCTTTTCTCTTTCCTTTTAATTTACCTTCTTTTTTTTCTACGGTAACACCTGGCCAGTTACCAACGTACTGGTTAGCTCCTGTCAGGGCATTGAACATGGTAGTTTTACCACAGTTCGGGTTACCCGCAAGTGCGATATTAATAGCCATTTCTTTTTTACCTCCCTGGGAATTACTTCCCTCTTAAATAATAGCTTTTCTTGATATTAGATATTACTAACTTTTATTAGATACTACTAACTCTTATGTATTAAGCTTCTTTAACTAATACACACTGAGCATCATTCTTTCTTACAGAAAGTTCGTATCCTCTGACTGTAATTTCAACAGGATCTCCAAGAGGAGCTACTTTACGAATGAAAATTTCGCTTCCTTTTGTAATTCCCATATCCATAATACGACGTTTGTAAGCACCGTCTCCGTCAATCTTTGCAACTATAACTGTGCTTCCAACTGCTGCGTCTCCTAAAGTCATGGTCATATCTCCTTTCTTCTCAATATTTCATCGTCTTCAAATCTATCAAGCATCTATCAAATAAACCGCTACGTGACAATTTATTCCTATAAACGCAATATAACAAACATATTAAACCATAATATGTCTAGCCATATCCTTATTAATTGCAACTCTGGAGTCTTTAATGTTCACAATGACATTTCCTCCGATTGCTGATAATACAGTTACTTCTGCTCCCTGTACAAAACCGAGGTTTGCTAAGAATCTTCTTGTTTCTTCACTTCCACCGATTCTCTGAATTGTACATGTTTCTCCAATTCCAACCATAATTAAAGGCATGATATCTTCCCCTTTTTCTCTATCATTGTTAGTTGTAACTATCTTTTGTTAGCGTAAACTAATTTCCTTTTACAATTTGTTAGTATATTCTAACTTCAAAATACTGTCAAGGGGTTTTTATATTTTTTCTTTATGCAATTTCACAACGTTGCTCTAAAATTTCTGTTAATGCAGCCTGGCTGCTTGAGTGACTTCTTACTACTTCAATATTTTTATTCTTTGCTTCACTGACAGCACAACGTACCATTTTGTGTGAAACTGTGTTCGTAAATAATACAACTAAATCCGGGTTCCCAATTTTCTTATTCAGGCATGATGGCATCTGTGTAAAGATCTTTGCCTTGCAGTTATGCTTCTTACAGATTGTTTCATACTGACGTACCATACGGTCATGTCCTCCAATAATTACAATACTCATTTTGTGTTCCCTCCTTCTAGATAACTCTTGCTGTTTTTAATACAGCCGGACATATGATCCATACGCCCGGCTGTTTATTTTCTTATTCTTTATTTATAAATTAGATTGCTGCCAGCTGTTTACCCATGGCTTTTAATTCATCCTGAGCATCTTCATCTGGAGCTTCCTGACAGATTGCATCTTCTCCGCCAACAACAGTTGCTCCTGCTCCTTCCATCTGCTCTACCCAGTTTCTCATCCATTCTCCGTCTCCCCATCCATAAGATCCGAATAATCCGATTGTTTTTCCTGAAGCGAATCCGCAGACTTCTTCAACAAATGGTTCCATTGTAGATTCTTCTAACTGTTCAACTCCCATGGATGGGCATCCAAGTGCAAATGCTTTTGCATCTTTTAAATCTGCTGCGCTGATATCGTCTACAGAAACAACTTTTGCCTCAGCTCCGCCTTCTTTGATTCCCTCTGCAACATATTCTGCCATCTCTGCTGTGTTTCCTGTTCCTGTCCAAAATGCAACGATTACTTCGCTCATGACTTATCCTCCTAATGATTGTCTTTCTTTTTTGTTTGAGTGTTTTATTTTTAGTTAAGCATACCTAGGTACCTGATAATTTGTGTACATGTCGACAAGTTCTTTAAAACTCTTTCCGTATTCCACAAGTTTGACCATCTGAAAACGAACTTTATCATAAACTTCAAAGACCTTTTTCGTCTGAGAAAGGTTGTCGTAAACCTTCCAGTAGCTGCAATATAAACAATTTTGTCCGTTGTTTTTGATAAATCCGATCACATCACATAATGGATATCCGAGAATCAAGCCAAGTTCATGTGGAAAATCTGCCTGCCCTGCTTTGTAAAGCCTGTAACGATTCTTAAGTGTATAAAGGATATTTTGAATCTGAAAGGATGAATAGCCGCAGTGTTTTAAAAATCTTTGGTTTTCTGGATCCATCAGATATTGGTTGACTTGCTGTTCACGATACAGCAGCCAGAGACATTTACCATTTCCTGAATAGATCAGTCCACATTTGATATCACTTCCCGCAAGTGACTGAATTAATTCTTTTGAGTCAATATAGTCGAGAGTTACTGCATTGGATGGCTTTAACCCTGCAAGCACAGGTGCACAATGCATCGCCATCTGCATCTGCATACATTTTTTCCATTTTACATGACTTAATTCTACTTGATATCTCATCGATTCCTCCTTGGGTTAGTCTTAACTAACTATTTGCATCATACACCTATACGATGGATTTGTCTATAGTGAAAAATGAGAAGATTTATCACTATATTTTCTGCTTTTATAGTCATTAATCTTCCCATTTTTATATCTTTTATTCTATTTTCATATTCATTAATACGATCGGTCCAAACACTTTCCTATCGTATCAACTGATCTACACGTTCCGATGCTTCTTTGATCGCTCTACCTTGTTCTTCTGTAATATTCTGTGGTTTGATCCGTTTCATTGAATGTTTCAGATCACTAATTGCTGATTTCAGCTCTGATTTTTCTTCTCTTGATAATTCTTTTTTATGCTGGGCTAAATATGCCTCACCCTTATAAAGCATATTTTCCCCCTCATTATAACTTCCGATCGCATCACGTTTTTCCTGATCTTCGGATTCATATGCCTTTGCATCTTCCATTGCTCGCTCAATATCTTTATCTGACATGTTAGAACTTGCTGTAATCGTAATGGATTGTTCTTTTCCCGTCGCAAGATCTTTGGCCGATACATTCAGAATTCCATTAACATCGATATCAAATGTTACCTCGATCTGTGGAACTCCACGCATGGCTCTCTTGATCCCTTTTAATTTAAAAGTTCCAAGCACCTGATTATCCCTTGCCATAGCACGTTCCCCTTGCAGAACCTTGATCTCTACGGTTGTCTGAAAATTGGCTGCTGTCGTAAAAATCTGACTGTATCTTGTTGGAATTGTGGAATTTCGGTCGATCAGTCTGGTTGCAACACCTCCTGCTGTTTCGATAGATAAGGACAATGGTGTGACATCCATTAATAAAATCTCATTTAAACCTGCTTCCCCAGCAATCTTTCCACCCTGGATCGCTGCACCTAAAGCTACACATTCATCCGGGTTCATGTTCTTGCTTGGTTCTTTGCCTGTTAACTGTCTTACTTTCTCTGAGACAGCCGGCATTCTGGTTGAACCGCCGACTAAGAGCACCATATGAAGTTCACTGGTACTGATTCCTGCATCAGATAACGCCTGGTGAACTGGTCCTGCTGTCTGATCGATCAGATCTGCAGTCAATTCTTCAAATCTGGATCTGGTTAATGTAATATCCATATGTTTAGGACCATCTTTCCCAACTGCGATAAATGGCAGATTAACCTGTACAGTCATAGAAGAAGATAACTCTTTCTTCGCTTTTTCTGCTTCTTCCTTGATTCTCTGAACCGCTGTCTGATCTTTGGACAGGTCAATTCCTTCTGTCTTTTTAAATTCCCCGATCAGATAATTCATGATCCTCTGGTCAAAATCATCTCCTCCAAGATGGTTATTTCCCGCTGTTGCCAGTACTTCGACAACGCCATCGCCGATCTCGATCACCGAAACATCGAAAGTTCCTCCACCAAGATCATATACCATGATCTTCTGAGATACGGATTTATCCAATCCATATGCCAATGCAGCAGATGTTGGTTCGTTAATGATACGTTCCACGCTTAAGCCTGCTATCTTTCCAGCATTCTTTGTAGCCTGTCTCTGAGCGTCACTAAAATAAGCCGGTACTGTGATCACGGCTCTCGTTACTTCTTCCCCAAGATAGCTTTCTGCATCCCTCTTTAATTTGGTCAGGATCATTGCTGAAATTTCTTCTGGTGTATATTTCTTCCCATCGATTTTTACTTTACGGTCTGTTCCCATCTGACGTTTTACGGATGCAACTGTACGGCTTACATTCGTTACTGCCTGTCTTTTTGCTGGATCTCCAACCAGTCGTTCTCCATTTTTCGCAAATGCCACGATCGATGGCGTAGTTCTTCCACCCTCTGCATTCGGGATCACAACGGGTACTCCACCTTCCATCACTGCTACACAAGAATTTGTTGTTCCCAAATCTATTCCTATTACTTTGCTCATTGTCTTCCCTCCTAAATCAGTGTTGTCTTAGAGATCAACACCAGTATCTGCCGCCGAAACAACAGTTGCACATCAAATTTAACATGCACATCTTCATACACCAGTCTCCACCTGTGGAATATGGATTCTGATAAGTACTTTGTCTTTGCTGATACCAGGAACCATTTCCTTGCAGCTGTTGTAATAACAATTGATATTCATAATTATCAGGTTCCATGGAAACTGCCTGTTTTGCATGTTCCATGGCAGTCACATTATTTCCAAGGCCTTGATTGGCAGCTGCACTGTAATAGTACCATCTCGCATTTCTTCTGGCTGGTTCCATACCATCTAAAACATTTCTTGCTTCCTGATAATAACCATTCCTTACATAATTACCTGCTGCTCTTAAATGTGTGTCCTTCTCATATCCTGTCGTTGTCTGCTGTCTTTGCTGAGCTCCGCCATTTGTGTAATAACCGCCAAATTGGCCAAAAATATCCTCAAACGGATTCCATTCTCCATATGGATTTCCTTGCTGATTTCCATATGGATTCCCTTGTCCACCATAAGGATTCCCCTGACTCTGGTATCCACCATAAGGATTCCCCTGACTCTGGTATCCACCATAAGAACTTTGGCTGTATCCGGTTGTTTTCTCCTTCATTACCTGTTGATAAGCTTGCTGGAGCTCTTTAAATTTCTCCTCAGCTGCCTTTGGATTATCAAGATTGGCATCTGGGTGGTATTTTCTGCTTAATCTTTTATATGCTTTTTTAATTTCTTCTTCTGAAGCACCTCTTTGCACTCCTAGAATTTCATATGGATCAGACATTCTTTTCTTCCTTTTCTTTTTCTCGTTTCTCTCGTACCTGTTCGTATCGATACCATACTCCGGAATATAAGACATTTCTCAATATATCTATATCATCGATCAGTGGAAGCTGTTCAAAAGCTTTTGAACACTCTGCCATCATCATCATTAGGATCTGATGGATCATATCTTCAAATTCCGGTTTTGTATATATATTTTTCAGTGGATTATAGTTATGATTCTTCAGATCATCTTCAATATCTTCATATGCATCCATCAAGTAAATGAATTTACCAAGAAAAAATCCAAATTGCTCCAGAAGTTCTTTCCACTCATCATCTTGATACAACATGATCTCTGCCATGATCTTTCCAAACATCCCTGACATCTGATCGATATCCTGATTGTCTTGTTTCTCTTCTTCTGACAACTTTTCTAATAGATCATTGATCTTGTTCCATTTTTCCCTATAAAAATTTCTGGAAAATCCACTCTTATGGTATAAGATTTTTTCTAATACTAACTTCTTTAATTTACGGTCATCGTTCCAATCATCTTTACATTTGTAATAAGTTAACAAAATATTCATGTGCGCGACATAATCCGTGATATTGTTTACTCTTTCCTCATGTTTTTGCAATGGGTGTGTGACACAGCGTTTCATACTCTTTGTTGTTTCTGGTTCATAAAGACTAGTTAAGGTCATCAATACAAAGACCATATCGTAGGAAAGTGTGATCTGTCCAAACTTTCCATAATGTTCTTTTAATTTTCTGCACAAACCACAATAGTATCCGTGATAGACATCGAATTCCCGGAATTTCATCTCTGGTTTGTTGACAATGATATACCCAAACATTTTAGCTCCTCTTTACGAATGTGGTACGACACTTTGGACAACGGACTTCTATCTTTCCTTTTCCTCTTGGAATTCTGATCTTCTGTCCACATCCTGGACATTTGTAAATATGGTAGTTCTTCATCTGCTGTGCTTTGTATTTTCTATTGCTCCAAAATCCTCTCATATTGGATGTTTTGTTCAGGAACCATCTGTTTTCTTCAGATCGTTTATAGATGTTTCTTGAAAACATACGGATATAGCAATAAACCAAAAGTGCTAATGCGATCCAATAAAAAATACGGCTAAGTGATACTACGCCGCCAAATACGATTCTTCCTGTAAATAGTGATAGTACAAATGCTGCGATAATGATCTTCATTAAAAAACGGTTCAGATCGTCATTTCCGTATCTCCCCTGCATGAATTGGTTGAATTTATCTCTCATAGACTTCTCCTTCTTTGATATCTGTTCTATTATGGATATCACATTTAAGTATAATGGTAATTATACGCAAACCTATGCAGAATAGCAATGAATTGGTTGTAAAGAAATTATAAATTTTATTTTATAATTGCATCATCAATCATAGAAGAATACCTGCAGCAAATCTACTGCAGGTATTCTTCCATGATCTTCTTTGTTTTATTGACCACATATCCACTTCCGCCTCGTTTCTTCACATCTTCTGTCATGGATACCAGCTCTAATGCTTCCTTATTGTTTGTTGCTGGCATTATGGTCACAAACCAGCCGGTTTCCGTTCCTTTTGTGTCTGTCTGTGATTGTTTGATCTCTGCGGTTCCTGTCTTTCCTCGAAGATCTACCCCTTCTATATTCGCTGCGTGTCCCGTACCAGATGGATTGCTGATTACCTGACGCATTGCTTCATTTACAGTATTCACAGCTTCTTTGGTAAATACATTTTCTTTTAATATCTGTTTTTTTGATCCCTTTTCTTTGATCAGATATGGCTTTAACATTGTTCCATCATTTGAAAATGCGGTGTAGATTGCTGCCATATGTACTGGATTTACCATCATTTTTCCCTGTCCATATCCGCTGTCGGCAAGCTGAATATCAGAGGTAAATCCTTCACTTCCGTAAGAAGATGCGTTTAGTCCAAATGTAAATTTCAGACTTTCTCCAAAACCTAAGTTGTCAAGTTGATCCTTCAGGGTATCTTTTCCTATCTTCAGAGCTGCTTTTGCAAAATAAATATTATCAGAATAGATCATTGCATTTTGCAGATCGTGCTCATTATAATTGTGCAATGTTGTTACGTAATAACCACCCCAGCTTTTGTCTTTTTGCCAACGTTTTCCACTGTTTCCAAAATCATCATTTGCATGAAATTTATTCTGGCTTAGTCCGATCGCTGCTATGATCGGTTTGATCGATGATCCTGGTGCAAATGTTGCTTTAAAGCGATTTTGCATTGGCAGTCTTTGATCGCTATTGATCACATTCCATTTCTTCTGGCTCATCCCTAAGATAAATGCCTGTGCATCATAAGACGGAGTACTGACAAGTGCCTTGACCTCTCCTGTTGAAGGATTCAATGCAACATGAGCACTTTTATCATTTTGATACTGTTCGTAAATAGCCTTTTGCAGACTACTGTTGATCGTTGTTGTTAAATTCTTTCCATCGGTCTGAGATCTGACCGCCAGTGACTGTTTTTTCTGTCCATTCGAATCTTCTATGTAAATCTCTAAGCCATTCGTTCCAGAAAGCTGATCATCATATAATTTCTCGAGTCCAGCTTTTCCTTCGCCATTTTGCATATAACCGATAAGATGTGCTGCTGCCTCTCCGAGCGGATAGATTCTCCCAGTTTCTGTGGAAACAATAATCCCTTTCACATTGAGAAGATCTTTTGAATATTCTTTTAATTTGATCAATGGTACAAAAGAATCGTCCGTCACCCATTTTTGATCAAGTTTCTTTTGAATCTCTTCTTTGGATAATCCTAATTTCTTTGCCGCAAGTTTTACGGAATTACCATCCATCTTCCCCGGAACAAATCCTACAGAATAAATCTTACCCTGCACAGCAAGTGCATTTCCTTGTGTGTCTTTGATCGTTCCTCTTTTGGCATATAAAGTTTTTACTCTGACTTTGTCTTCTGCTCCTAGTTGTGGAAAAATGACTGAGTCATCCCAATCTATGTGATATCTATGATTTTCTTTGACAAAATCTGTTCGGTTGTTATAGGTAATAACCCCAGCATTTGTCTGCATTTTTACGTGATATGTCACGATCGTGGATCTCTTCTTTGAAGTTACATCAGCATCGATCGTTTTGACCCCGATCCCTTTATAAATATTTTTATTTCTCTTGATAAATTCTTCTTTTGAAATGCTTTTTTTGCTTTCTTCATCCAGAAGATCGTACATCTTTTCATACTTTCCATCTTCCGCATAGGACATATATTTTAATAATGTGTCACCTGGATTCATCGCAATATTGTTCTTATAAAATAATACAGCTCCCGCAGCTGCGATCACCAGTGCGACTCCTATTGCTGCTTTCTTGGCTATACTTCTTCTATCTTCCATATGATACTACCTCTTTCTGCTTCCTACCCTGATCTGTCTTGTTTTAATCGTAGAGATCACTTCTCCTGTTTTCAAAAACAGGATTGGCTGTTCTTATATTTTGAATCTGTTCTTTATCTATCTGTGCGTAAAGCAGTTCTTCCTTTTCCTCTCCCAAATATAATCTGGTTCCATCTGGTGCAAATCCAGTACTTCTTCCCATGTAATGTTCCTTACTATAATGACAACAGCCTAAAACATACATCTCATTTTCAATCGCTCTTGCCCGAAGAAGTGTCTCCCACTGCATAAATTTTCCTTCGCCCTTAACCCATGCCGCTGGATACAGCATGATCTGAGCTCCAGATAATGCTTCATATCTTGCAAGTTCCGGAAATCTGAGATCATAACAGATTCCAAGTCCGATCATACCTGCTGGTGTCTTAATCGGTGTAAACAAACGATTCCCATCAAGCGTATCCCTTGATTCCTTCCATTTGTATGCATTAAACAAATGAGTCTTTTTATAATCAGATACAAGTTCTCCCTGATCATTCAGGATTACCATTGTATTATAGTTCTTTGTTTCATCCACAGTCTGCTCATTCATTCCAAAAATGATCCACATCTTAAACTCTTTTGCAAGCATCTTCATTGACTGTACAAATTCGCCCTGCAGACTTTGTGCCTTTTTTGTATAGTTATGTTCAACATCCGGATAATAATTCATGAAATATTCTGGAAAAATGATCATAACTGCCTCTTCTTCTTTTGCTTTCTTTATATATTGTTGTGCTTTCTCTATATTCTCTCTCCAGTTTCCAGCAGATGTTGTCTGTGCGATCGCTATTTTATCCATGAAATTTTTATCCCCTTTCCAGTCTCTAGAATACCATATTTCGGGCTTTTTTTGTACCGTTATTAACTTTCTTTAAATTTTTTGTAAAAAAAATTAAGAAAAATTAAAAATAATGCTTGCATTTCTTAAAACATTCGTATATAATAAATCTTGCGTTAAGGAAGCGCAGTAAAAAACTTCATAAATTAAGCGTGATTAGCTCAGTTGGTAGAGCACCTGACTCTTAATCAGGGTGTCGAGGGTTCGAACCCCTCATCGCGTACTAAAGCACTGTTTTTGGTTGATCTTGTAGCCGGGGATGGTGTTTTTCTTTTATTGAAATCTTAGATTGTCTTGTAACTGATCTTGGAAACGTCTATAATAGATGATATTACTGATTAACTATCATTCTAAGAGGAGTCTCAAATGTCAAGTAACCACAAATTCGAATCGAATAAAAAGTATTTTACGATTTCTATCTATACCATTGCTGTTATCCTGATCGGATGTGTGATCTTCCGTTTTATAACACAATGGTCTAATACAAGTAAACTGATCTCTCAATTATGGGACATCTTATTTCCATTTTTCATGGGATTTCTGATCGCCTATATTTTAAATCCCGTCGTAGCTTTCTTCCAAAGAAATGTATCAATGAAACTTTTAAAAAAGAAATCTGCCAGTGCACAGCGTGGACTCGCTATTTTGATCAGTTATCTCGTTATGGTTGGTTTTATCATTGTCTGTCTACGATTTATCATTCCACAGTTATATGATAGTATTCGTGAACTATCCCTGATGATTCCCGATATTTATAAATCGATCATGTCGATCTTTGAACATTATCGTGAGAACAGCACAGATATGTTTCCTGGTCAGATTGCCGATATGATCGAGACAAAGACATTACCAAAGCTTTTTGAACTGACCAACAATCTTCTGACCAATATTGTCCCTATGCTTTATGAAGCTTCCATGTCTTTTGCCAAGGGATTATTTAACCTGTTTATCGCATTTATTGTTTCTATTTATATGACGATCGATAAATTTATTTTAAAAAATGCTGGGAAACGATTGGTTCTTGCAATCTTTAATGAAAATTTCTCTTATCGTGTACTTCGCACTTTAAAAGATTGTCATAATATTTTTTCTGGTTTCATTATCGGAAAATCCATTGATTCTCTGATCATTGGTTTACTGGCTTTTGTTGCGATGACTATTTTAAAACTTCCTTATACCGTTTTGATCAGTGTTATTATCGGTGTCACAAATATGATTCCTTATTTTGGACCGATCATTGGTGCAGTTCCTGGTGCTTTTATTCTTTTTATCGTAAGCCCAACGAAGTGCCTGATCTTTATTATCATGGTTTTTGTCCTGCAGCAGTTTGACGGCCTGATCCTTGGACCTAAGATTCTTGGAGAATCTACCGGAGTTCGTCCACTACTGATCTTATTTTCCATCACTATCGGTGGCGCTTATTTCGGTCCACTTGGAATGTTCCTTGGGGTTCCATTTTTTGCTACCGTTCAATTTTTGATCGGAAACTGGGTAGATTATCGGTTGTATAAGAAGAACATTAAGTTTGAAAAAGAAGCTTAACATAATAAGAGGATTGACTCATATGATATTTTGTGAGTCAATCCTCTTTTATTGTTATTGATTTGCTATCTGTTCTGCCAGATCATTTAAATATACCCAGCGGTCCATCTTTTCATTCAAAGCTTCTTCTGTCTCTTCTTTTTGCTGCGTAAGCTCTGCTAATTTACCAGAATTCGTTGCATTTTCCATGATTTCTTCATCTAACTGTTCTATTTTTTCCTCCAGTTTCGCGATATCATCATCAATCGTTTCAAATTCTTTTTGTTCTTTGTATGTAAACTTGAGCTTCTTTTGGTGTTCTTTCTGGAATTTCTTTCCATTATTTTCTTTTTTCTCTGGTTTGCTTTTCTCTTGTTTCGCAATTGGCTTTACTTTCTCCAGATAATCCGTATAGCCGCCTTCGTACTGTTTCAAATGTCCGCCTTCTTCAAATGCAAAGATACGGTTTACAATACGATCAAGAAAATATCGGTCATGAGATACTGTGATCACGATTCCTGCGAAGGTATCCAGATAATCTTCTAAGATCGTTAATGTCTGGATGTCGAGGTCGTTAGTCGGCTCATCGAGGATCAGAACATTTGGTGCTTCCATCAATACTTTTAATAAGTACAGACGTCTCTGTTCTCCTCCAGAAAGTTTATCAAGCGGTGTGTATTGAAGTTCTGGTGGAAACAGAAAACGGTCTAACATCTGGGATGCACTTGCCTGCCCTTTTGTTGTCTGAATGTATTCTGCAACATTTCTGATATAATCAATAACGCGGATATCACCTGTCATATCCTCGTTCTCCTGTGCAAAATATCCGATCTTTACAGTGTCACCGATCGTGATATTCCCTTCGTCTGGCTGAAGAATTCCCATGATCATCTTCATAAGCGTAGATTTTCCGCATCCATTTGGACCGATAAATCCAATCCTGTCATCTCTTAATACGATGTAAGAGAAATCATTGATCAGATGTTTATCACCAAATCCTTTGGAAATGTGTTCTAACTCGATCGTTGTCTTTCCTAAACGGCTGCTGATAGAGTCCATCTCGACATTTTGCTGCATAGCTGGACCTTTGGCATTCTTAAGTTCTTCAAAACGTTCTGTTCTGGCTCTCTGTCTTGTTCCTCTTGCCTTAATCCCTTGTTTCATCCATTCCATTTCCACGCGGAGTAAACTCTGGCGCTTACGTTCTGTCGCTAATTCCATCTCTTCACGCTGGACTTTTAACTCTACGAATCCAGAATAGTTGGTATCGTATTCGTAAAGTTTTCCTTTGTCGATCTCTACGATCTTATTCGTTACACGGTCTAAGAAATAACGATCATGGGTTACCATGATCAATACGCCACGGAAGCCGTTCAAGAATTCTTCTAACCATAAAACCATGTCATTATCTAAATGGTTGGTTGGCTCGTCAAGAATCAGTACTTCCGTTGGATCTACTAAAGTTCTTGCGAGTGCAACTCTCTTCTTCTGGCCTCCAGATAAATGATCGCATCCTTCGTTAAAATCATAGATTCCAAGCTTTGTAAGGATCGTCTTTGCTTCACTCTCCGTCTTCCAGTCCTGATGTTCTTTTCCATCCATCACATATTCAAGAATACTTTGTTTCTTCGGAAATTCAGGATTCTGTGGAAGATAGGATACTCGGATCCCATTTCCACAGATGATCTGGCCTTTGTCTGGCTCGTTGATCTTGGCAATGATCTTTAATAATGTAGTCTTTCCTGTACCATTGACCCCGATCACACCAATCTTATCGCCACTGTGGATTCCAAGAGATACGTCATCAAAAATGACCTTCTCTCCATAAATTTTGCTGATATGTTCAATATTTAATATATTCATCTTACTACTTTGCCTGATCGATCGCTTCGACTAATTCTTCTTTAGATACTGCTCCGATCAGTTTTGCCTTAACCTCTCCATCTTTGATCACTAAAAATGTTGGAACTGACATGATCTTGTACTGTGCTACGATATCAACATTCTGATCGATATCAAGTTTTCCGACTTTTACAGTTCCTTCATATTCTTCAGCTAGTTGTGCTACCACTGGTGCCATCATCTTACAAGGTCCGCACCATGTTGCAAACATGTCAACTAAGACTGGCACATCACTTTTTAATACTTCTTCTTCAAAATTATCACTTGTAAATGTATATTCCATCATCATTCACCTATCCTTTGCTATTTGTTTAAACATCGTTTTGCTTCGTCTAGTGACTGAAAAAATTGGCAGACCCATTTGTTGATGCATGGATGCAGGTATAAAAACAACTGGATCTTGCATCGAAACTTTCCTTGTTTCATGATTATATTACCACTTTTTGTTTATTTTATGCAATCCTTTTACTTTGCATGACGATATGCGACTAGACGACAGATTGGATTTCCTTTGGCTGAAAATTTCTCCTCGTATTCTGTCATAACATTTCCTTCATTATATTCGCTGTGATGAAGATCATATGTGTGATTTTCCAGGATCCATCCTGCTTCTTCTACCTGCTCTAAGGAGAAGTCAAATAAGTCTTTGTTATCTGTCTTAAACATAACTCTTCCTTCTGGTGTCAGGATATTATCATATCGTTCTAAAAATCTTGTGGATGTCAGTCTTCTCTTTGCATGGCGGTCTTTTGGCCATGGATCGGAGAAGTTTAAGTAGATTCTGTCTACTTCGTCTTTGTCAAACACCTCTTCGATATTCTCTGCATCCATACGAATCAGGCGAAGGTTGTCCTGTTCGAAGTCTTCTAATTTCTCTACGGCTCTTACTAGGACACTTGAATATTTTTCGATTCCAATATAGTTTACTTCTGGATTTCTTCTTGCCATTTCTATGATAAACTGTCCTTTTCCCATCCCTACTTCGATGTGGATTGGGTGGTCATTTTGAAATACTTCATGCCATTTTCCTTTCATCTGCTCTGGCTGCTGGATGGAAAACTGATTTTCTATGATCGTCTCTCTCGCTCCTGGTACATTTCTTAAACGCATTTATATTCATCTCCTTTATCTTTTTCTCGAATCTTTGTTGATTATATCATAGACGATGGGTATAATAAAGAAAAAGTATGCGGCCTTAAAAAGGCTTAGGATCTGCACTTCAAGGAGGAAATGCCCATGGAAATCGAAAGAAAATTTATCGTCCACAACTTACCTGATAATCTGGATTCTTATCCACACTCTGAGATCGAACAGGGCTATCTTTGCATGGAACCTGTAATTCGTATCCGCAGAATGAATAAACAGTATTTCTTAACTTTCAAGAGTAAAGGTTTGATGGCTAGAACTGAGCATGAATTTCCACTTGATAAGGCAGCTTATGAGCATCTGCTTCCGAAGGTGGACGGGATTTTAATTTCTAAGACTCGTTATAAGATTCCGGATGAACATGGATTTGTGATCGAACTGGATGTCTTTCATGGAGAATATGAGGGGCTTGTGATGGCTGAAGTGGAATTCCCTAGTGAGGAAGTTGCTGTGGAATATGAAGGACCTGAATGGTTTGATGATGAGGTTACGTTTGATTCTCGGTATCAGAATAATAATTTGGCGAATAAATAATTGTTAGCCATAGGCTGTCGATGTATGTAGATAAACAATAAAATAACACCTTCCGTGAAACACGAATTTTATGACGGATTTTTTACAAGCCGCTGATTCGCCGGCTTTCCTTGCAAAACTCGCTTCGCTCAAACATTGCACCAAGCACGGCTGCGAGCTTGTAAAAAATCCTATAAAATTCTATCGTTTCACGGAAGGTGTTATTTTATTGTTTATCTACATACACTGAAGTCTTTGGCTAACACTTATAATTCATGTTCAAAGTATTGTTCTAATATAATTGCGAAACAAAATTGTAGTTATTGAAATCTTTCATTTAATCCACTATTACCTTGCATCGCTTCTTATAACATGCGATTCCATAATTTAATATTGTTTCGTAACCTTCTTCTTGCAATTTCTGATCGTAATTCTTTTCTTTGATCTGCTTTAGTGCTTTTTCACATGCTTTATCTAATGTTTTGATGTTTTCTGCGTATTTTACTTCTATGATAATTCCTGTTCGGGCTTGTTCTGCTTCGATCATGATATCGCTGTATCCGTCTCCGCTTTCTGTATTGGAGGTGATGTACCAGTCTGGATCGTAGCTTAGTAGTCCTAGAAGTACTCCGTGGTAGAAGTTTTCTTTTTTGGTTGTGAAGGTATCTCGGATACTGATGGTTTTCATTAAATAATCGTTCAGTTGTTGTTCAATTGCTTCTGCATTTCCTTCTTCGAATGCTTTGCAGAAATCTTTTAAGCGGTTTTCGTCTTTTCTTGTGGTTTCTTTGAACCATTCCTGAATCTGTTCGATAAAGATCTGTCGGATGGATTCGTTTGGGATTATCAGAGAGTAAGTTCTTCCTTGTGGTTTTCCCTGTTGGGTGAGGTAGCCTGTTGCGAAAAGTACGCTCCAGAGGTTTTCGATCGTGCTGTCTAATTCGTTGTATGTTAGTTCTAATCTGATTTCTTTCTGGATTGCTTTTCCTTCAATTAATTGTTCAATTTCTCTTCTTGTCTGCTGATTTGCTTTTTCGATAAATCGTTTTACGATATAGTTTCCGCTTGTATTGATCCAGTATGGCTGTGGTGTTGCGTCTGGTTCTACTTTTAATGCTCGGCAGTGATTGATCACATCCCATGGGCAGTAGATATCTGTATTTTCGAAGCGGTAACCGTCATACCATTTCTTTGTTTGTTCGAAAGCTTCTGGTACTTTGTAATATTGTAATATTTCTTTTACTTCTTTGTCTGTAAATCCAAAGTACTCATCAAAATATTGGTCTGTGATGGAAAAGATATTGAAGTTATTTAGTCCTATAGATTATCATTTGTTTTTAATGATTGTTCTAACATATTTCGGAGTAAGATGCTCATTTCATTGTAATAATCATTTTCAAACGCTTTGTCTAATGGCACATCGTATTCGTCAATTAATATGATGACTTTTTTTCCGTAGTATTCTTTTAAAATAGAAGATAAAATCCATAGTGCTGTCATTAATTCTGTATCTTTCATATCGTCTTCCATTAATGATTTCATCTGTTGTTTTTGTTTTTCATTCATTTTATCTTCTGACATTCGATCGTATAATCGTCTGGATTCTGCTGCTATAATATACTTCATCATATCTTTTGCATCTACATAATTTCCTGCTTTTGCTCCTATTAATGAAACTGAAATCACAGGGAATTTTCCAAGATATTGATCACATAATGCTTTGTCTTTTGAAATTTCAAGACCTTCAAAGATTGTCTGGTCGTTTCCTATTTCAAAGAAATATTTTAACATACTCATATTTAATGATTTTCCGAATCTTCTTGGTCTTGTGAATAGATTGACTAAACCATGTTCTTTTAGTAATTGTTTTATCAATCCTGTTTTATCTACATAGTAATAGTTTTCGTTTATCATATCTTTGAAGTTTTCAATTCCGATTGGAAGTTTCTTTTGCATGAGGTTCCCTCCTTTCCGCATTTAATTTTACCTTTTGTTCATATTTTACTATCTAGTTATTTTAGATGCAACTCAAAATAACCTTTATCTTTAGAAATAAAAAGATTCTAAGCAACCAATCTGCCTAGAATCTTTTTACACATATTCAAATAAACTTTATGCTTTCAATCCCTTACGAACTAACGCTCTCTTAAGTGCCAACTCTGCCCTTGCAATATCAATATCTGTGCTCTTAGCTTCGAGTCTCTTTCTTGCTCTCTCTTCCGCTTTCTTTGCACGTTCAACATCGATATCTTCCGGCCATTCTGCGACTTCTGCCAGGATACTCATGGTTGTTTCTGTAACTTCCACAAATCCTTTTAATAATGCCGCTTTCTTCTTGGTTCCGTCTTCTTCTGTGATCGTTAGGACACCTGGTGCGATGATCATGGTCATCGGGATGTGTCTTGCGTAGATTCCGACTTCTCCTTCGGTTGTGTTTAACTCAACGAATGTGACATCTCCTGTATAAAATGAGCGTTCTGGTGTAATGACTTCTAATTTCATTGTGTTTTCAGCCATAGGATCACCTACTTATTTCTTGCTGCAAAACGTTCTACAACTTCTTCGATGGTTCCTGCATTCAAGAACATTCCTTCTGGAATCTCATCGTGTTTTCCTTCTAAGATTTCTTTGAATCCCTGGATTGTATCACTTAAGGATACATACTGTCCTGGTTTTCCAGTAAACTGTTCGGCTACGAAGAATGGCTGAGATAAGAATCTCTGTACCTTTCTTGCGCGGTCTACGACCAGTTTCTCTTCTTCGGAAAGTTCATCCATACCTAAGATTGCGATGATATCCTGTAATTCTTTGTATTTTTGCAGAATCTCCTGAACACCACGAGCTACTTTGTAATGTTCTTCTCCAACGACTTTTGGATCCAGAATTCTGGATGTTGATTCCAATGGATCTACCGCCGGATAGATTCCCATCTCTGAGATCGCACGTGATAATACAGTTGTTGCATCCAGATGGGCAAACGTTGTTGCTGGTGCCGGGTCAGTTAAGTCATCGGCTGGCACATAGACTGCCTGTACGGATGTGATCGATCCATTCTTTGTGGATGTGATACGTTCCTGTAAGGCACCCATCTCTGTCTGCAGTGTTGGCTGGTAACCTACCGCACTTGGTACTCGTCCAAGTAAGGCAGATACCTCAGATCCTGCCTGTGTGAAACGGAAAATGTTGTCGATGAATAATAAGACATCTTTTCCTCCACGATCACGGAAATCTTCTGCAATTGTAAGTCCGGTAAGACCAACTCTCATACGGGCTCCAGGTGGTTCGTTCATCTGTCCAAAGACCATGGCGGTCTTGTCAATAACGCCTGATTCACTCATCTCTGTGTATAAATCATTTCCTTCACGAGTACGTTCTCCTACACCAGTGAATACAGAATATCCACCATGCTCTGTTGCGATATTTCGGATCAGCTCCTGGATCAGTACGGTTTTTCCTACTCCCGCACCACCGAACAGACCGATCTTTCCACCCTTCTGGTATGGGCATAGAAGGTCAACGACCTTGATCCCTGTTTCCAGAACTTCTGTCTCTGTAGATTGTTCTGAAAATTCCGGTGCTTTTCTGTGGATCGGTAAGCGGTTGGCTCCTTCTGGTGCCGGTTTATTATCAATAGGATCTCCCAACACGTTAAAGATTCGTCCTAAGGTTGCCTCTCCTACAGGAACGGAGATCGGTCCGCCTGTAGCCTGTGCTTCCATTCCACGGACTAATCCGTCGGTTGGTCCCATTGCGATACATCTTACGGTGTCATCACCCAGGTGCTGTGCAACTTCAACGACTAATTTCCCGCCGTCTTTTGTCTGGATATCGATCGCATCATTGATCTCTGGCAGATTGTCACTGCCAAACTTGATATCCAGAACCGCACCGATGACCTGTGTGATCTTTCCTGTACGATTATCTGCCATGTTATTTCCTCCTGCTTCTTATATCGAGTCCATCACTTCAGGGCTTCGGCTCCTGAAATGATCTCTGTTAATTCTTGTGTGATCGCTCCCTGTCTTGCTCGGTTGTATGCAAGTTCTAAGTTTGAGATCATCTCTTCTGCATTGCTTGTTGCAGAATCCATTGCCTGCATTCTGGCTCCATTTTCACTTGCTACAGATGTAACTAAAGCTCCATAGATCATGCTGCAGATATACTTTGGAATTAATAAAGAAAGTGCTTCTTCCGGCTCTGGCTCAAAATTCATTGGAGCCTTGCTTTCAGATTTCTCTTCATTTGCCTGCTGATCATTCTCAATTGGGAGTAATTTTACAAGTTTTGGTTCATGAACCACGGTATTTTTAAAATCTGTGTATGCCAGATAGATCTCACCGATCTCTCCATCTTCAAAAGCTTTTAGAAGTTTCTCTCCTAAGATTCTGGCATCATCATAGACTGGCTCGTTGATCATCTCTGAATCATCAGAAACGATCTCATACCCACGATGTTTTAACGTATCCATCGCTTTGTGTCCTACCGCATAGATCATGATATCTTCTTTGTTCATACCGCTGTCCCGGATCAGTTTCACGATATTGTTATTATATCCTCCTGCTAATCCACGGTTGGATGAAATGGTAATGATCCCTTTCTTTGTGGAACCATTTTCCTGTAAATACGGATGATTGATATTACCTGCTTTGGCAAGGATCGAGCTGATCGTCTCATACATCTTATTAAAGTATGCTTTTGACTCATCTGCACGCTGCTTGGCTCTCTGTAACTTTACCGTGGATACAAGTTTCATCGCTTTTGTGATCTGTCCGGTACTTTCGACGCTGGCTTTTCGTCTTTTAATATCAATTATCGATGCCATGACAGATCACCTTACTTTCTAAATGATTCTTTTGCTTCATTGATCGCTTTGATCAGTTTCTCTTCTGTCGCATCATCCATGACTTTCGTCTCGGCAATGCTTGTAAAGATCTCTGGATATTTTGTATCGATCAGTTCAAATAATTCTTTCTGGAAATCAAGGATCTGATCTACTGGCAGGTCTAAGAGATGTTTCTTGACTGCTGCATAAATGATCGCAACCTGTTTCTCAACTGGTAATGGCTGATACTGTGGCTGTTTTAAGATCTCTCTGATTCTCTCACCCTGATCTAATCGTTCTTTTGTATCATCGTCAAGCTCTGATCCAAACTGGGCAAATGCTGCCAGTTCTCGATACTGTGCAAGGTCTGTACGGATTGGTCCTGCAATCTTCTTCATTGCCTTGATCTGTGCAGATCCTCCAACTCGTGATACAGAAAGTCCGGCATTGATCGCTGGTCTGAAACCTGCGTTAAACATCTCTGTTTCCAGATAAATCTGTCCATCTGTGATGGAAATAACGTTGGTTGGAATGTATGCAGATACATCACCTGCCTGTGTCTCGATGATCGGAAGGGCTGTTAATGATCCTCCACCTAATTCATCAGATAATCTGGCTGCACGCTCTAAAAGTCTTGAATGTAAATAGAATACATCTCCAGGATAAGCTTCACGTCCAGGTGGTCTGCGAAGAAGTAAGGAAAGTGTACGGTATGCAGTTGCATGTTTGCTTAAATCATCATATACAACTAATACATCTTCTCCTCTCTCCATCCATTCTTCACCGATCGCACATCCTGCGTATGGTGCGATATACTGAAGCGGTGCTAATTCACTGGCTGTGGATGCTACGATCGTTGTATAATCCATCGCACCAAACTCTTCTAATGTCTTAACGATATTAGCAACTGTGGATGCTTTCTGGCCGATCGCCACATAAATACAGTGAACGCCCTGTCCTTTCTGATTAATGATCGTATCGATCGCGATCGCTGTCTTACCTGTCTGACGGTCTCCGATGATCAGCTCACGCTGTCCTCTTCCGATCGGTACCATCGCATCGATCGCTTTGATTCCTGTCTGGATCGGAGTATCTACGGATTTTCTTGAGATTACTCCTGACGCAACTCTTTCAATTGGACGATATTTATCTGTCTCGATCGGACCTTTATTGTCAATTGGCTGTCCTAAGGAGTTTACGACACGTCCTGTCAGTTGATCTCCAACTGGCACTTCTACCACGCGGCCCGTTGTCTTGACAATATCGCCTTCGTTAATATTCTTTCGGTCACCTAAGAGAACTGCACCTACATTGTCCTCTTCTAAGTTTAATACCATTCCATAAACTTCCCCTGGAAATTCGAGCAGTTCTCCCTGCATCGCTTTCTCTAATCCATGGATTCTGGCGATTCCATCGGCAACCTGTATTACCGTTCCAATATCAGAGGTTTCAAGCTTTGTTGAATATTGTTTGATCTGTTCTTTGATCACAGAACTGATCTCTTCTGGTCTTAAATTCATGGTGCTTATCTTCCTCCTGTTCTATAGTTGTATTTGTGACAGATATCTGCCCATCGAATCAAGCTTTGTACGAATGGAATTATCCACAATCCTGTCATCCATACGAAGGATCAATCCACCGATGATGTCTTTATCTGTCTCATAAGTCACCTCTAACTTCTGATATTCTGAAGAAGCAATGACTTTCTTTAAGATCTTGTCTTTCTGTTCTTGTGACAGCGGCATTGCTGACGTTACATGCAAGGCTCCGATTCCTAACTGACGTTTGATATTCGAAATGATGTAAGTAAAGATTCCATCAAATTCTTTAAAACGTCCTTTCTTGATGATGATCATCAAAAATCCTGTCATATCATCAGAAACCCGGCCATCAAAAACGTTCTTTGCTGCCTCCATCTTCTCTTCTTTTGTGATCTGGGGATGATTTAGGAAATTCACGAAATCTGTGTTGGAATCTAAGATTTCTTTGACAGCTTTCGCCTCTTCCAAAGCTTCTAAAAGATCGTCCTCATCTGTTTTCACAGAAATATAGGCATCCCCGTAAATCTTATCTACTCTTGAAGCCATGTCTTATCACCCATTTCCTGTAAGGTCTGATCAACAAAAGCATTCTGGTCTTTCTCATCCATCTGGTTCTGGATGAATTTGCCAGCCATTAAGACTGCCATCTTGACCATCTCCTGCTTCATCTGATCCTGTGCATTGATTCTTGCAAGCTCTGCCTCATGATTCGCACTCTCTATGATCCTTGCAGCTTCTTCTTTCGCTCCTGCAACGATCTCTTCTTCTCTCTTCAGTGCTTTCTTTCTGGCCTGTGCCATTAAGGCATCTGCTTCTTTTTCAACATTTTTTAGTTTATGATCGTATTCGGCTTTTAACTTTGCAGCTTCTGCCTGATCGGCTGCTGCCTGATCGATCTCATCTGCAATTCTGTTCTTACGGTCTTCTAAGATCTTACGAACCGGTTCAAACAGAATATAGGAAAGCAGTGCAAACATGATGAACACTGCGATTCCCTGCATAATCACATCAAAGCCAAGCTGAATATCTAATCCAAATATTCTTCCGTCCACGCCTTGGCCTCCCTTCGGCTTGTTTTATTAAAGTTTTGCAAACAGTGGATTTGCATATAATAAGATCAAACCAATAACCAGACCATAAAGACCTGTTGTCTCTGCTACCGCCTGTCCAAGAAGCATGGTAGATGTGATATCACCTTTCGCTCCTGGATTACGTCCTACTGCTGCTGCACCCTGTCCTGCTGCGTATCCCTGTCCAACACCAGGTCCGATACCTGCGATCAGTGCAAGTCCTGCTCCGATCGCAGAACACCCTAATACAAATGCTTCACTTGAAATATTCATAGTTTTTTCCTCCTGAACTACATGTTAAAGTTTCTCATCTTGATAGATAATGTTAAGCTTCCCGCTTATCTGTGATAAATGTCATTGTCAGCATAGCAAATACAAATGTCTGGATCGCTCCTGAAAACAGATCAAAGTACATATGCAAGAATGCTGGAATACCTAGCTGCGCAAGCCATGGCAGCAATCCGTACCACAATGCCATCATGATCGTACCCGCCATAATATTTCCAAACAAACGAAGAGACATGGAAAGCGGTGTCGCAAACTCTCCGATCAGGTTAATTGGAAATAAGATTGGGATCGGTTTGAAAAGATCTGTAAATACATGTAATTTACTCGTCTTAAATGCACTGTACTGAATCAGTACAAACGTGATCAACGCTAACGCAAGCGTTGTTCCATAATCCGCTGTCGGTGGTCTTAGGCCAAATAATCCAGATGTATTTGCAAAAAAGATAAAGACCATGATCGTTCCAATGTAATTTACGAATGGACGCCAATGTCTTCCCATGCTTCCCTTTACCAGATTATCAAGCATCTCAACGATCATCTCCACAAAATTCTGAAGTCCTGACGGCTTCTCATCACCGTGAAGAACTGCATGTCTTGCGATCAGTGCTAATACGATGATAAACACCATAACGATCAGCGTCGTCACATGCGTTGTCGTGATCCAGACCTTATGCCCGAAAAACTTCAGCGGGATCAGCCCATGCACCATAAAGTCAACGTCATCACCGGATGATGCTGCCAACATCATGGGGGCATTCATAATTCCCATGGCACAACCTCCTTTTTATTATATTTTCCCTTTCTCCGATTTTCTCTTTCTCCATGTTAGAAACCCGGAAAATGTAATTCCCGTTATTCTTGTAAAACCCTGCGCGTGATATGCTCGTGGATCGGTTTTTGTAAAAATGCTGCAAACTTACTGCTTAAGAATCCAACCAATGCAGCAATAAACGCACTCATACTAAGTTTGATCATCACGTATAAAATAACCAATGTCGCTACATATCTTATCAACGCACTCTTGACCATATTCCGGCTTGCCTGGTGAGTATCCATCTGTACAGACTTCTGAATGCTTACCATCATCGTTGTGATCATCACGAGAGCAAAGATCGTTCCCACAATAGCTCCGATCAGATATCTTAGATCACCTCTGGTTATTATCATACCCAAAATCGCAGATAACACTCCGCACAAAAGAATTCCAATCACAAGATCCAAGTATGTCTCGTCTAGCTGTCTTAATTTATCTCTCATCTTTATCCTCCATATCTTCCTGTTCCAGTATATTGTGAATCAGAGAATATACTCCTCTGATTCCTCCCATAATACCAAGAATCAGAAAAAGAAGAAATAGATTTGTGGAAAAATGTTTATCAATCCACATTCCGATCGCCATGCATAAAAAAACAGAAGTCAACATCGTAATTCCTATCTGAGTCACCAATGACAACATCTTGATCACTGGTCCATACTTATGCATAGATATTTCCTCCTTCTTGCGAAATCTTTTACAAAGAGTATTATAACATTTTTTACAAATGTAAACCACCATATTTTTTATTCCTTATCTATTTTTACCAAAAATAACCAGAGAAATTGAATTTTTCATCAATTTTTCTCTGGTTTCTTCTTATTAAATAGTTATTTATTTTTTTGAATAAATTTTTTCATTTTCGTGTGATCATTTTTCTAATAATTCCTTGATCACAGATTCATAAATATCAAGTCCAGCTTCTAACTGTTCATCTGTCATAACAAGTGGTGCAAGGAATCGGATCACATTTCCATAGGTACCTGCTCCCTCGATCATCAGTCCTTTTTTCGCGCATCCACTGATCACTGCAGCAGAGAATTCTGGATATGGTTCTTTACTTTTCTGGTCTTTGACAAATTCAAGTCCGATCATTCCTCCAAGTCCACGGACATCTCCGATCACTGGATATTTTTCTTTCCATTCATTAAATCTCTTGGATACTTTTTCTCCAATCTCACAAGAACGTCCTGCTAGGTCATCTCTTTCCATAATCTCGATCGTCTTTAATGCTGCTGCACATGCTAATGGGTTACCACAGAATGTACCTCCGATCGTTCCTGGTGCTGGAGCTTCCATGATTTCTTCTCTTGCAACGATCGCTGATAATGGAACCCCTGCTGCGATAGATTTAGCTGTTGCTAAGATATCAGGCTGTACGCCTGCTTCTTGCCAGTAATTTGTTGCAAACATTCTTCCTGTACGGCAGAATCCTGTCTGAACTTCATCTGCAACTAACAAGATTCCATTTTCATCACAGATCTTTCTGACCGCTTTCACCCATTCGATTGGTGCAGGGATAAATCCACCTTCACCCTGTAATGGTTCTACTACAATAGCTGCAATACTGTCTGCTGGTCCACACTGTTCGAAGACATCTTTGATAGAATTTAAATAATAATCTAAAGCCGCTTCCTGTGGCATTCCTTCTGGATTTCTATAGTAGTATGGGAACTGTGCACGATAAACACCATCTGGGAAAGGTCCCATTCCAACGGCATAGGCTTTTTTAGATGTCATAGACATCGTCATCAAAGTTCTTCCATGAAACGCTCCGGAAAATACGATGATATTTGGTCGTTTTGTAAATGCTTTTGCGATCTTGACTGCATTTTCATCTGCTTCAGCACCACTATTTGCGAAGAATACTTTTTTCTTATCTCCTTTGACCGGTGCAATCTGTGCTAATTTTTCAGATAATGCAACGTATCCTTCATGAGTCACTACATTGTACATTCCGTGGAAATATTTCTCTGCCTGTGCTTTAACTGCTTCTACAACTTCCGGCTGTGAAAATCCGATATTTAACACTCCGACTCCACCGATCCAGTCTAAGAATTTATTTCCATCAACGTCCTGGATCATAGCTCCTTCACCCTTTTCGATCACAACGGGGTAAACACATTTGATCGCAGATGGATTGACTGCTTCTCTTCGGTCGATGATCGCCTGCGCTTTTGGTCCTGGTAATGTTTCGGTGATGATCTCTGGTAAATCTGTTCTTAACATATTGATATCCTCCTCTATCTTTTGAAAGGTTATTTTTCGTAAATAAAAAAGGTACAACAAGGATGCTTTGTTCAACACCTTTGTTGTACCTTTTAACTGTATTTTTGCATATTTTTTATTGATTTTCTATATTCCTTTATCACAATTTTCCTTTGATCCTTTGTGTTCGTTGCACAAATGGCATCAAATATGGTAGACTATTTTCACATGACTTCAAATGAATACGACACCAATAAAGGAGGGCAGATTTATGCCTCTTACATTAAATGAATTATATACACAGACAAAAAATCAATACCAACTTTCCATGATCGCAGGTGAAACCGGGATCGATCATATCATGAACTGGGTTTATGTCTCCGAAGACAGTTCTACCCATGATTTTCTAAAGGGTGGGGAACTGATCATCACGACAGGAATCAACTGTCAAGATGAGACTTCACTTTATGACTTTATTGAAACGATGATCCAAAGTCATACTTGCGGAATGATCTTAAATACAGGAAAATATATTCTTTCCGAACATATTACAGATTCCATTAAAGCATTGTGCGACAAACACAACTATCCATTGATCGAGATGCCTTGGAAAGTTCATATTTATGATATTACAAGAGATTATTACAACCGGATCTTTATGGATACACAAAAAGATACTTCGATCACAGATGCCTTTTTATCTTTTATTGAAGAAGATTCCCTGCACCATTATGATGCCCTGCGGACTCTTGAAGATAATCATTTTGAGAAAGATGATTGTTATGAGATTGCTTTGATCAAATGTAATAAAAAAGTGGTCTCTGATGATCTTAAGTTACGTCTGCTCTTTTTGATGGAAAGTTATATCAAATTAAATGATCTGGATATCCATATTGCTTTTTATAAAAATCATTTTTTGTTTGTTTTTCATGACATGGAAGAAGAATTGATTTATAACGAAATGTCTTCTTTGATCTCTGCACTGAAAAGTTCGTTTAAAAAACTGCATATTTATGTAGGAATTGGAAGTTCTGTTCACACGCTTCGTGAGATTCGTGTAAGTTATCAACGTTCTCTGGCTGCTCTTGTTTATGCTGTGAATAAGAGACAGGAAATTGCTCGTTTTGAGGAGATGGGATTTTTCAGGATTCTTCACTCTGTGAATGATCGTAATCTTTTGATGGCTTATCATGATGAATATTTGAAAGATATTGAAGAATATGATGAAATTCATGATACGAATTATCTGGAGACTTTGCATCAGTATCTGCTTTGCAATGGGAGTATTCAGCACGTGGCTTCGAATATGTTCTGTCATCGGAATACGATCACTTATCGGATGCGTGTAATTGAGGATCATTGGGATTTGAAGTTAGATGATACGATGGAGAGGTTTCACTTGATGACGGCGTTTTTTATCCGGGATTATTTGAATTTGTAGTTTGATGAACTGAAGTTATTGGTGAAATATTATAAAAATGGTTATATGTCTGCGACGCGCTCTCGCTCGACTCACTACGCAGCTGTACTAAGCTCCTGAATGATCTTACGATCATCCACTCGCGAAGTGCAGGCGTGTTCCTACGGTCGCCGACATATAACCATTTTTATAATATTCAATAATTTCAGTTATCGAAACCACTGGTAGGTGTGTGTTTTACTGTATTGGTATTTATAATAAACACTGTCTGTCACTACAAAAATTG
>JAXJNA010000001.1:0-5871 GCA_036312945.1 Anaerostipes hadrus | reverse complement strand
CGCAATCCTCGAACACCTCGAACTCCCATAAAATGGTGTGTTCACACCATTTTATTCCGTTCTCGTTGTTCGGCGTGTCAATAAGTATAAATTGCTTATTTGTGCAAGCACAAACGCAATTTATACTTTTGACACTTACATCATATCATAAAATTTGTATATATCAAAAATATAGTCACAGAAAGGAGTGTGTTCGCAAATGACCCAAAAGTTAAAACTGCCAATAGGAATTGAAAATTTTCAAGAAATCCGTCAAATGGGGTTTTACTATATTGATAAAACAAAATTGATCGAACAGCTCCTTGAACAATGGGGAAAGGTTAATTTATTTACCAGACCACGCCGATTTGGAAAGACATTGAATATGAGCATGTTAAAATATTTCTTTGAAATCGGCACAGATCCAACACTTTTTGATGGACTTTACATTTCACAAAATCAAGAACTCTGTGAAGAATATATGGGAAAATTTCCGGTCATCTTTTTATCACTGAAGGGAGTTGACGGGCTGACATTTGACAGCGCAAAGGATCGTTTTATTCAATTAATTGGAAATGAAGCACAACGTTTCCGATTCTTATTAGATAGTGATAAATTAACAGAAGATGATAAAAATATCTATCGTGCATTAATCTCCTTGCACGATGGAAAATATAGGATGGAAGAAGAAGTTTTCATATCAGCAATCAAAACATTATCAAGATTGTTGTCTATTCATTATGAAAAGAAAACAATCATCTTGATTGATGAATATGATGTCCCACTGGATAAGGCATTTACACATGGATATTATAACGAAATGGTGTCTTTGGTGCGAGGAATCTTTGGAGAAGCGTTAAAGACAAACGATTTTCTGCAGTTTTCGGTATTGACAGGATGTCTCAGAGTTTCAAAAGAAAGTATTTTTACAGGACTTAACAATTTTAAGATTCTATCTATTACAGACACACGTTTCGATGAACAGTTTGGATTTACAGACCAGGAAGTTTTGAAACTTCTTTCTGATTATCATCTGGAAAGCCATCTGACAGAGACAAAAGAATGGTATGATGGATACCACTTTGGGGATACAGATGTCTATTGCCCATGGGATGTCATCAATCATGTAGACCGGCTTCTGGGAGAACCTGATGCAGAACCCCAGTCTTATTGGATCAACACAAGTGGAAATGATCTTGTAAAAAGATTTATTGATAAAGCAGACAAGACAACAAAAAATGAGATTGAACGATTAATTGCCGGAGAAACCATTGAAAAATCAATTAGAATGGAACTGACTTATGATGAGATTGACAACAGCATAGATAATCTTTGGAGTATCTTATTTACAACAGGATACCTTACACAGAAAGGAAAATCAAAAGGCGGAATTTATCAGCTGCTGATTCCAAACAAAGAAGTCAGAGAAGTCTATATTATTCAGATACAGGAGTGGTTTAAGAATACGGTATTAAATGATACGAAACCAGTGAAAAAGCTATTAAAAGCATTTGAAGATGGAGATGCAAAACAAATAGAGAAAGAGTTGACGAAAATTCTTGGAACTACGATCAGTATTTTAGATACGAAAGCAAGAAAAGAAGAAAAAGAAATCTTCTACCATGGAATCTTGCTAGGATTACTGCGGTGTGAATCAGAATGGCTGATCCAGTCAAATATAGAATCAGGAGATGGCTTCGTAGATATCCTAGTCGAACCAGAAGATCCCGACGCTGGAATGATTATGGAATTAAAATATGCACAGAACTTTCAAGACTTAGAAAAATCTTGTAATAAGGCAATGGATCAAATCCATGACCGCCGTTACGACGAAAGACTCCGCAATGAAGGAAGAAATGATATCCTTGCATATGGAATTGCATTTTGTAAGAAAAAATGTAAGGTGGTAGTGGAAAGGCTGTAGAGTAGAATATCAATTTTCATGAATAATCCAAAAATAATTGCATATACTCTTTCTTAAAGGAGAGTATGTGACATTGAAGAAGAAAATAGAAATCGCAGCCATCCTATGTTCCATTGGCATTTGCAGTTTTGGACAAAATGTCTTTGCAGGAGAATTTCTAAGCCTGCCAGCGACAACAAATGCGAAAGTGGAACAAGTGGTGCAGACAAGACTTTTGGAAGAACAAAGAGCATACCTTATGCAGGCACAGCTTATGACGAAAGTCAATTTAGAACAACAGATCAAAGACAAACCCGTCTACATTCCAAAAACAAAACATGTAGTCACACAAAGAGAACGATCGATCCTTGAGCGGATCGTGGAAGCAGAAGCAACCGATAAAGATGAAAAAAGTAAGATACTCGTAGCCAATGTAATCTTAAACCGTGTAAGAAGCAAAGAATTTCCAAATTCGATCGAAGCCGTTGTGTTTCAGAGAGCCTATGGAAAAGTTCAGTTTTCACCGACAGCAGATGGAAGATATGAATCTGTTCATATCACAAGAAGCACAAAAAGAAGCGTCAAAAAAGCATTAGAAGACGGAATTGACTATTCCGAAGGAGCCTTATATTTCGTAGAAAAAACGATGGCAAATCCTAAAAATGTTTCATGGTTTGATGAGGCACTTACCAGATTGTTTACCTACCAAGGACATTCTTTTTATAAATAATGCTTGACAACAAACCATAAAAGTATTATGATTTTAAACAAATAGAAAAGAAACCGTTGAGAAAGAGTAGTAAGCAGGATCAGAATGATTCAAAGAGAGCTGCAGGTGGTGAGATTGCAGTATGATTTCCCTGGTGAATGGACTTTCGAGGGTGATTTTGAAAGTAACAAGTAGGAATCGCCGGGCACCCGACCCGTTACCAGAGTGGGCATATATGATAGTATATGATTTAAGTGGACACATCTAGTGTCAATTTGAGTGGTACCGCGGATAATTCGCCTCAAGCATATTTGCTTGGGGCTTTTCTTTTTTTCTATTTAAAGAAACGTACAACTTAAATAAAAAGGAGAAGAAATTATGAGAACAATGAAAAAAGTATTAGCAGCAGGATTAACAGCAGTTATGGCAATGTCATTAATGGTTGGATGTGGAAGCAAGAAAGATGACAGTTCATCTAAAACATATAACTTAGGAATCATCCAGTTTGCAGAACATGGTTCTCTTGATAACTGCCGCAAAGGATTTTTAAAAGGTTTAGAATCTGAAGGTATCAAAGAAGGAGAAAACTTAAAGATTACATACAAAAACTCACAGGCAGATACAGCCACAGATAACCAGATCGCATCAAACTTTGCATCAAAGAAATTAGATATGATCTGTGCGATCGCAACACCAAGTGCACAGAGCGCATACAATGCAACAAAAGACAGTGATATCCCAGTTGTTTATACCGCTGTTACATCACCAAAAGCAGCAGGATTTGTAGATAAAGAAGGAAAGAATGTTGGAAATATCACAGGAACTTCCGATCTTGTACTTGCAGATAAACAGTTAAAATTAATTCGTCAGATGATGCCAAAAGCAAAGAATGTCGGAATCTTCTATAGTACAAACGAAGCAAACTCCAAAGCAGGAATCGAAGCTTATGAAAAAGTAGCTGATAAATATGGATTCAAGATCATCACACAGGGAATCACAGCTTCCGCAGATATGCCAATGGCAGCAGATAGCTTACTGAAGAAAGTAGACTGCATCACAAACTTAACAGACAACTTAGTAGTCAGCAACATGCAGACATACCTTCAGAAAGCAAACAAATTAAATATCCCAGTTTTTGGATCTGAAGTAGAACAGGTAAAATTAGGATGTGTAGCTTGTGTCGGAATTGACTTCGTAAAATTAGGAAAACAGACAGGTAAGATGGCAGCTAAGATCTTAAAAGGTGAAGAAAAAGCAAAAGATATGAAATTCGAAACATTCAACAATGGAGATGTCATCATCAACACAGCAGCAGCAAAGAAAATCAATATGACAATCAGCAAAGATGTGCAGAAACAGGCAAAACAGACATTTGACAAGATCAGCGCACCAGAAAAATAATCAGGAGATGTAAACATTATGGAACAATTGATCATAGGCGTATTTGAGCAGGGATTTATCTATGCGATCATGGCGCTTGGCGTATATATCACATACAAAATATTAGACTTTCCGGATCTGTCCGTAGACAGTACTTTCCCATTAGGAGCAGCAGTGACAACTGTCATGCTCTCCTCAGGAAAGAATCCACTGTTAGCATTAGTTGCTGCAACACTAGCAGGAGCATTTGCAGGAATGATCACAGGAATTATACATGTAAAATTCAAAGTCAGAGACTTATTATCCGGAATCATCGTTATGACAGGTCTTTACACATTAAACTTAAGAATTGTAGGTGGAAGCGCAAATGTTCCATTATTTAACTACAAATCCGTATTTGATAATGACTTTATCAACGGAATCTTCCCAGAAGCATTAGCACCATATAAGACAGTGATCATTATTTTTATCATCATGATCATTGCGAAAGTATTATTAGACTTATATTTAAAGACAAAATCAGGATATCTCTTAAGAGCAGTTGGAGATAACGAGACAATCGTAACATCTCTTGCAAAAGACAGTGGATTTGTGAAGATCGTAGGACTTGCGATCTCAAACGGATTAGTTGCATTAGCCGGAAGTGTGATGTGTCAGCAACAGAGATTCTTCGAGATTTCCATGGGAACAGGAACGATCGTTATCGGACTTGCCAGCGTTATCATCGGAACAAACGTATTTAAAGGAAATCTTTTAAAAGCAACTACAGCAGTTGTCATTGGTTCCGTGATCTACAAAGCATGTGTAGCAATTGCGATCGAAGTAGGATTACCAGCAACAGACTTGAAGATGATCACAGCAGTCTTATTCCTGATCATTCTGATCATCAGTATGGACCGTAAGAAGAAGGTGAAAAAGGCATGATTGAATTAAAACATATCGACAAATATTATAATATCGGAACAGTCAATGAAGTCTGTCTGTTTAAAGACTTCAATCTGACGGTAGATGACGGAGATTTCATTTCTGTGATCGGAAGTAATGGTTCAGGAAAGACATCCATGTTAAACCTGATCTGTGGAAGCTTAGAAGCGGAAGCAGGAAATATCATTTTAAATGGAGAAGATATTTCTCATCAAAAAGAATATATCAGACAGAGAAAGATCGGACGTGTTTATCAAAATCCAGCTATGGGAACCTGCCCATCTATGACAATCCTTGAAAATATGTCTCTTGCAGACAATAAAGGAAAGAAATTTGGACTCGGATTTGGTACAAATAAGAAGAGAGTTGACTATTACAGAGAATTATTGAGCCAGTTAGGACTTGGACTTGAAGACATGATGGGAAGTAAAGTAGGTTCCCTCTCTGGAGGACAGAGACAGGCAATGGCACTTCTTATGACAACAATGGCACCAATCGAGATTCTGATTCTTGACGAACACACAGCGGCACTTGATCCAAAGACAGCAGAACTGATCATGGAATTGACAGGAAAAGTTGTCAAAGAAAAGAAATTAACAACGATCATGGTTACACATAATCTGCGTTATGCAGTAGAATATGGAAATCGTATTCTTATGATGCATCAGGGACATGCGGTACTTGATAAAGCGGGAGAAGAGAAAGCAAAATTAGTTGTTGATGATCTTCTGGATCAGTTTAACCAGATCAGTATTGAGTGTGGAAATTAAATTGTAATTTTTGTAGTTGGCCAACTGTAGATTTTGAGTATATGATAAAAAATAAATAAACGATTGGAAGAGCAGCTAGAGAATGATATGATACCTCCTAAGTAGACAGGATAAATAATTCAATCTACTTAGGAGGTATTTTTATGGCAAGGAAATATACATATGAAGAAAAATTAAATATTGTAGAAGGATATTTAAATGGTGAT